>NZ_JBEXPY010000001.1:0-475621 GCF_040612315.1 Streptomyces sp. NPDC006435 | reverse complement strand
TAAGCACGCCGCCAGCGTTCGTCCTGAGCCAGGATCAAACTCTCCGTGAATGTTTTCCCGTGATCGGGACAACACGACACGAGAGCGGGACAACCGGTCGGAATAGGACCGGTCGCCCACAGCGTCCTCGCTGTGTAATTGCCCACCAGAACCCGAAGGATCCGGCAGGACTTTCAAAGGAACCTCCAACCTGCCGTGGCAGGCCGGGGTATCAACATATCTGGCGTTGACTTTTGGCACGCTGTTGAGTTCTCAAGGAACGGACGCTTCCTTTGTACTCACCCTCTCGGGCTTTCCTCCGGGCTTTTCCCTCCGGTCTTGCGTTTCCGACTCTATCAGATCCTTCCGGACCCGATTCCCAGTCAGCGGGATTCGCCTTCCAGGTCTTCCGCTTCCGCGTTTTCCCTTTCCGGCGGTTCCGACTCTATCAGATCCTTTCGGGCCTGATTCCCAGTCAGCGGGATTTGTCTTCCCGGCCGTTGGGCCGTTCCGACGTCCAAAACTCTAGCGGATTTTCCCGGCGACTCATAATCGAGTCCTCAGAAATGAATTCCGGCATGCCGAAATTGCCCCGAGTGGGAGATCGTGCTGAGTTTTGGTTGCCGCGTTCGCGGCGGGATCGGCTGTCGCAGAACCGTTCCGGCCCCGTGACAACTCGAAGTACCTTACGGACCGGGGAAGAGCGTGTCAACTCGCCAGGTCAAGCCCTTTTCTCAGGTGCTGGGCACCGGTTCGGGCCGGGCCGGGGGCGGGCCCCGGCCCGCGGTCAGTCCAGGTCGGTGAGGCGGCCGCCGGCGTCCGGCTGGGCGTGCTCCACCCGGCGCAGGAGGCGGGTGAGCATGTCGCCGAGGACTCCGCGTTCGTCGCCCGTGAGGTCCTGGAGCAGGTCCTCCTCGAAGTCGGTGGCCATGCGCATCGCCTCCAGCCACTTCGTACGGCCCTCGTCGGTCAGCTCGACGATCACGCGCACCCGGTTGTTCTCGTCCCGGTCGCGGGTGACCAGCCCCTCGCCCGCCATGCGGTCGATGCGGTGGGTCATCGCCGCAGGGGTGAGTCCGAGGCGCTTGGCGAGCTCCCCCGGTCCCAGGCGATAAGGGGACCCGGACAGGACCAGGGTCTTGAGGACCTCCCACTCGGCGTTGCTGATGCCGAGAGCGGCGAGCTGGCGCCCGTACGCCACGTTCATCCGGCGGTTCAGTCGGCCCAGGGCCGAGACGACCTGCTCGACCTGGGGGTCCAGGTCGCGGAACTCGCGCTGGTAGGCGGCGATCTGCTCGTCGAGGCTCGGCTCCTGCGGGCCGGGCTGCTCGGTGGTGTCAGACATGGCGGGCAGTATGGCACGCCCTCCAACAGCTTCGAAGTCCTTCGGTTTGAATTGTTGAGGCTCTAACTTTAGTGCTAAAGTCTTCGGGTTCGAGTCGTTCGGATGGCTCGACGGATCGTTTCGAGACCTGAGGTAGGTGAGTGTGACCAGGGAGATGGGGGCAGCACTGCGGCGGATCCAGCTGGGGAGCGCGCTGAGCGCGTTCGGGCTGGGCTTCACCGTCCCGTATCTGTACGTCTACGTGGCGCAGGTGAGGGATCTGGGAGCCGGCACGGCGGGAGTCGTGCTGGCGGTCTTCGCCATGGCAGCGCTCGCCGTATTGCCGTTCACCGGGCGTGTCATCGACCGGCGCGGGCCGCTGCCCGTGCTCGTCGTCGCCTCGGCCGTCGCCTCCCTGGGCGCCGTCGCACTCGGCCTGTCGTCGAACGTGACCGCCTCAGTGCTCTCCGCCGCCGTTCTCGGGGCGGGCACCGCGGTCATGCAGCCGGCGCTCGCCACCATGCTCGTGTGGTGCTCCAGCACCGCCACCCGCACCCGCGCCTTCGCCATGCAGTTCTTCCTGCAGAACCTCGGGCTGGGCGTCGGCGGGCTCGTCGGCGGGCAGATCGTCGACACGAACCGGCCGGAGACCTTCACCCTGCTGTTCCTCATCGAGGCCGTGATGTTCGTCGTGCTCGGCGTCATCGCCGTCACGGTGCGGCTGCCGCGTACGGCGTCCGTTCCCGGGGCCGGGCCCGCCGAGGGCGGCAAGGCGCAGGGCGGACTGCGGGCACTGCTCTCGCACCGGGCCATGGTCCAGCTGTGCGTGCTGGGCTTCGTGCTGTTCTTCGCCTGCTACGGCCAGTTCGAGTCCGGGCTCGCGGCGTACGGCACCGAGGCCGCCGGCATCCAGCCCTCGACGCTCGGCATCGCCCTGGCCGCCAACACCGCCGTCATCGTCGTGGCGCAGTTCGTCGTGCTGCGGCTCGTGGAGCGCCGCAGGCGCAGCCGGGTCATCGCCTCGGTCGGCCTGATCTGGGCGTTCGCCTGGATCGTGGCGGGGTACGCGGGCCTCGGGCACGGCAGCCAGACGATGGCGACGGCCGCGATGATCTCCACGTACGCGCTGTTCGGACTCGGTGAGTCGATGTTGTCGCCGACCGTGGCACCGCTGGTCGCCGACCTGGCGCCGGAGTCGATGGTCGGGCAGTACAACTCCGCGTTCGCCCTGTGCAAGCAGCTCGCGCTGGCGGTCGGCCCGGCCGTGGGCGGCCCGATGGGGGCGACGCTGCACGGTCCGTACATCGTGACGTTCGTACTGTTCTCGCTGGGCATCACGGTGCTGGCGCTGCGGCTCGGCCGGCGGCTCACCCCCGTGCAGGACCAGCCGTCGATCGCGACGACGCCGTCCCGGGTGGTGGCCGTGTCGCTGCCGGACGCCGAACCGGTACCCGCCGCCGCCCGCTGAGACGACAGGGCTGAGACGACAGGGACGGGGAAGAGCGAGACAGAAGGCGAACAGGGGTCCTGCTTCCGGCGGGGCCCCTGTTCGCCTTTCCGTGTCCCGCCGCCGGAGCCACGGCGGCGGCGGTCACTGCGGCAGGGCGAATTCGCACCAGACCGATTTGCCGCCGCCCGGTGTGCGGCGGCTGCCCCAGGACGTGGCGATCGTCGCGACGATGGAGATGCCGCGGCCCGCCTCGTCCGCCGGGTCGGCGCGGCGGCGGCGCGGCAGGTGGTCGTCCCCGTCGGTGACCTCGATGATCAGACGGCGGTCGGTGCGGCGCAGGCCCAGGCGCATCGGCGGGGTGCCGTGCTTGAGGGAGTTCGCGACGAGCTCGCCGGCGGCCAGGACGCCCAGGTCGCAGAGCTCGACCGGGAAGCGCCAGGACGTCAGGACCCCGGTCGCGAAGGCGCGGGCGCGCGGGGCGGCCTCGACGCCGCCGAGGAGGTCGAGCGAGGCGTTGTGGAACAGCTCCGCGTCCGCCCCCGTGCGGGCGGGGTGCTGGACCACCAGTACGGCCACGTCGTCGTCGTGCTCCGCGGTCACGCCGAGGGAGCGGATCAGCCGGTCGCAGACCACCTGCGGGGAACCCTTGGCGCCGGACAGCGCGCGCTCCAGCGCGGCGACGCCCTCGTCGATGTCCTCGCTGCGCCGCTCCACCAGGCCGTCCGTGTAGAGGACCGCGGTGGAACCGAGCGGCAGCGCGATCGTGCCCGAGGTGTGGATCCAGCCGCCGGTGCCGAGCGGCGGTCCCGTCGGGTCCTCGGCGCGGTGGACCGTGCCGTCCTCGTCGCAGACCAGGATCGGGAGGTGGCCGGCGGAGGCGTAGACGAGGTGGCCCTCGTTCGGGTCGTGGACCGCGTAGGCGCAGGTGGCGATCTGGCTGGCGTCGATCTCGGCGGCCAGGCCGTCGAGGAGCTGGAGCACCTCGTGCGGCGGGAGGTCGAGCCGGGCGTAGGCGCGCACGGCCGTGCGGAGCTGGCCCATGACGGCGGCGGCGCGCACCCCGCGGCCCATCACGTCCCCGATGACCAGGGCGGTGCGGCCGGCGCCGAGGGTGATGACGTCGTACCAGTCGCCGCCGACCGCGGCATCCGTGCCGCCGGGCTGGTAGGTCGCGGCGATGCGGAGGTCGTCGGGCTGTTCCAGCTCCTGCGGGAGCAGGGAGCGCTGGAGGGTGACGGCCGTCTCGCGGTGCCGGCGCTCGCTCGCGCGGAGCCGTTCGGCCGCTTCGGCGTGGTCGGTGACGTCGGCGGCGTACACGAGCACCCCGCCTTCACCGCCCTTGTTCCCCTTGCCCTTGTTGCCCTTGTTGTTCCTGCCGCTCCTGGGAGGCCTGTTCTGCTTGCGGTCCGTGCCGTCGGGGCCGGGCTCCCCGTCCGGGTGCACCGGGGTGCAGGTCACGGTGTACGAGTTGCCGTTGCGGACCTTGCGGGACTTGACCGTGCGGGGGGTGCCGCTGCGCAGGACCTGGTCCATCAGCGGCAGCAGGCTGAGCTCGTCGAGCTCGGGCATGGCCTCGGCCGCGGTGGCGCCGATCGGGCGGGGGCCGAAGGCGGCGGTGTAGGCGTCGTTGACGTACGCGATGCGGTGGTCGGGGCCGTGGAGCAGGGCCACCGGGGCGGGCAGCCGGCCGAGGGTGTCCCGGGTGGAGAGGTCCTCCAGGGCGGGGCCGCCCGCGGGAGGTTCACCGCGCGGGTCGCCGTGCGGATCGGGGTCCGGTCCGTCGTGCGTGTCGCTGCGCGGGTCGCCGTCCGGCGGGCGCGGCCCGGTCTCGGGCTGTGCGTACTCGGCGCGGGCCGAGGGCACGGAACTGCGCTCGTCCCGTGCGGCGGCACGGCGCTGCGTTCCGGGTAGGCGGGCGCTCCAGCGCGTGAAGTTCACGGAATTTCTGGCCTCGTGTGTCGGTCTGGTCCGCTCGCGCGGGCTGCTCACTGTCGGTCACTGCCGGCCGGGTCACTCTGTGCAGATGTGGGCCCACCTATGGTCACACGTCCAGTGTGACGGACCGTACTGACAGTTGTCGGCACGGTCCGTCCCGGGCGGGTGGCCGATCGGTTCGACTGGCCGTCAGCCGCCGTTCCTCCGCAGGTCGTCGGGGCCCCGGGGGTCGTCGGGCCCCGGCGGGTTGCCGCGTCCCGGCGGGCCGTCCCCGTTCGGCGGGCCGTTCGGCCGGGGGCGTCTGCCGCCGGCGGCGAGCTCGAACTCCGCGCGCGGGTGCTCCAGCGAACCGAGGGAGACGATCTCGCGCTTGAAGAGCCCGGCGAGCGTCCACTCGGCGAGGACGCGGGCCTTCCGGTTGAACGTCGGGACGCGGCTGAGGTGGTACGTGCGGTGCATCAGCCAGGCCGGGTAGCCCTTGAGCTTGCGGCCGTAGACGTGGGCGACGCCCTTGTGGAGGCCGAGCGAGGCGACGGAGCCCGCGTAGGCGTGCCGGTACTCCTTGAGGGGTTCACCGGCCAGCGACGCGAGGACGTTCCCGGCGAGGACCTTGGCCTGGCGCACCGCGTGCTGGGCGTTGGGGGCGGTCTCCCGGCCCGGTTCCGCGGCGGTCAGGTCGGGGACGGCCGCGGCGTCCCCGGCGGCCCAGGCGTGCTCGACACCCTCGACGGCGAGCTCCGCCGTGCACCTGAGCCTGCCGCGCCCGTCGAGGGGCAGGTCGGTGGCGGCGAGGACCGGTGCGGGCCTGACGCCCGCCGTCCACACGAGGGTGCGGGTCGGGAAGCGGGAGCCGTCGCTCAGCACCGCGACCCGGTCCTCGCAGGTCTCCAGCCGGGTGTCGAGGCGTACGTCGATGTTGCGGCCGCGCAGCTCGCGGATCGCGTAGACGCCCATCTCGTCGCCGACCTCGGGAAGGATGCGGCCGGACGCCTCCACGAGGATCCACTTCAGGTCCTCGGCCTTGATGTTGTGGTAGTACCGCGAGGCGTAGCGGGCCATGTCCTCCAGCTCGGCGAGGGCCTCGACACCGGCGTAGCCGCCGCCGACGACGACGAAGGTGAGGGCGGCGTCGCGGACGGCCGGGTCGCGGGTGGAGGAGGCGATGTCCATCTGCTCGATGACGTGGTTGCGCAGCCCGATGGCCTCCTCGATGGTCTTGAAGCCGATGCCGTGGTCGGCCAGGCCGGGGACCGGGAGGGTGCGCGAGACGGAGCCGGGGGCCAGGACGAGTTCGTCGTACGGGATCTCCACGGCTCCGGTGCCGTCCTCCGCGGTGGCGAGGGTGGTGACGGTCACGGTGCGCTTGGCGTGGTCGACGCGCTGCGCCTCGCCGATCACGATCCGGCAGTCCGCCAGGACGCGGCGGAGCGGTACGACGACGTGGCGCGGCGAGATGGAGCCCGCCGCCGCCTCGGGCAGGAACGGCTGGTACGTCATGTAGGGCTCGGGGGTGACGACCACGATCTCGGCCGCACCGCTTCTGATCCGCTGCTTCAGCTTCCGCTGGAGACGCAGCGCCGTGTACATCCCGACGTAGCCGCCGCCGATGACGAGGATGCGCGCACCCGGCGGGGTTCCTGGGGGTGTTCCCCCGGATTCTGAAGCCATCACCACCCCATGACGCAACGTGCTCATGGGTTTGTCCACAGCCTCGACAAATTGTGTGACCGGAGGTTCTCCGCGGGCGGTCGTGGCCGGGCACCAAGGATGTACGGAAGCTGCGCAGGTCAGGGGTTGTGGTGGGGGTGTCGGGCCGGGGGTGAATCAGTGACCAACCGGTCCTTGCTCCGATCGGGGGGCGCTCCATGCGGAACTACCCCCTTCTGAATTGACCCGGGCTCAACTATGTTCGTATGTCGCCGGGGTGTCGGGTCGAGACCATGATCCACTCTCCGGCTCAAACGGCGGGAAGTCTCCGGGGGGAGACGTCATAACCGGGGGAACAGTTATGAAGATTCAGGATTCTCATTGGCAGAATGCTGCGGTTACGCCCCATTCGTCCGAAGGTAACGGACGAAACGGCGCGGTGGGAGCGGTTGCAGTGGCGACAGCCACCCCGGCCGGTACGACCACCACGGTCGGGGTGAACGGAACGGCCGCGGCGCATGGCCGCTCGGCTCCGCTCCGGGTGGATGCGCAGCGCAATCTGGAGCATGTCCTGCGAGCCGCCCGCGAGGTGTTCGGTGAGCTGGGCTACGGGGCTCCGATGGAGGATGTGGCGCGTCGCGCCAGGGTCGGGGTCGGCACGGTGTACCGCCGCTTCCCGAGCAAGGACGTGCTGGTCCGGCGAATAGCGGAGGAGGAGACCTCCCGGCTGACGGACCAGGCGCGCAGTGCGCTCGGCCAGGAGGACGAGCCGTGGTCGGCGCTGTCGCGCTTCCTGCGGACGTCCGTGGCCTCGGGCGCGGGGCGGCTGCTGCCGCCCCAGGTGCTGCGGGTCGGGGTCGATGTCGATTCCGACGTCGACGGCGCGGTGCAGGCCGGGGAGTCGACGGCCGTACCGGGTTCGGCCGACGGCCGGGACGAGGCCCGGGTTCCTCAGCAGCGTCAGGCCGACGACCAGTCCGAGGCCCGTCCCGCCGAGGGGCTCTCCGCCCCGGAGGCCGGGTTCGAGGACGACGACTCAGGGGCCGGGGAGCTGCTGGAAGTCGTCGGCCGACTGGTGGACCGGGCACGGGCCGCCGGTGAGCTGCGCCGTGACGTGACGGTCGCGGACGTCCTGCTGGTCATAGCTACGGCAGCGCCTTCGCTGCCGGACGCGGCCCAGCAGGCAGCGGCTTCGAGCCGGCTGCTGGACATCCTGCTGGAGGGGCTGCGTTCCCGTCCGGCCGCCTGAGCGGAGCACGACCGCTCGAACGGAACGACGGGACGGCGTGCGTGGATGACCGGGGTGCCGGGACACCGGGCCGTCGGGGTGTCGACGCGCCGAGGTTCCGGAGTCCGGAGTACTGACGGGTGATGTGCCCGGCGATGCGTCGCCGGGCACACCACCCGGGGTCCGCCGTCCGTGCGGCCGGGGTCCGCCCCGGCCGCGCGGGGACCCGAAGGAACCGGGAAGCCCGGAGAGGCCCGGAGAGGTCCGAAGGAACCGGGAGGCCCGAGGGGGTTCGAGAGGGTTCGAGAGGGCCTGGAAGCCCGATGTGCACGGCCGCGTTCAGGGCGGCGCGTGTCGCGGACGGCGCCCGCTTCGTTCGGCACCCACTACGTTCAGCGCCTGCCTCGTTCGATGCCGGGCTTCGTTCAGCGCCTGCCTCGTTCGGTGCCCGCCCGGGTGTGCGCCCCGGGTTGCGCGTGAGGGCATGGTGCAGGCGATGGGTGAACCCTGTGAGCACGGCGAACGCCGTGGGCGCACGGCGTTCAGGGCGAATGGTTGATGTGGCCCGATTTGATGGGGTCTCGGCCAACGATCCGTCGTCACCCGATCAATCAACGAGCCACTCTTTCGAGTGCAACTCACCCATTTCCCGGACCCCGCGCCCTTCGTTCTGCATTGAATGCGACTGCCCGCCGCCGAGACGTACCGCCCGCGCCCGCAACGAAGCCGCGACACAACCTCGTTCCGGCCCGTTCCACCCCGTTCCCGCTCGCTGGAGCCCGGTGGGAACACCTCGGGGACCTTCGTGTCGATGGCCCCGGCAGGGGAACTGTTGCACGCCGCCCACCGCCCGCTCGCACGGGAAAGCGACCGGCGAGTATTCCCCGAACGGATGACCGCCAGTACTTACATTCGAAAAAACGCCCCGGATGAGTGGTTGCGGGGACTGAGGGTTCGGCGTGATTGCGCCATGTGGCACGCTTGCCCGATGTTCGGGTCCGACAGCGCATACGGGGGCTACCGCGATGAGCGGTGACGGGCAGCAGGAAGAGTCGTTCGACGACGTCTCCGCCATAGGCGGTGTCGCGGAAGCCGGTGGGCGGTCCCCCCGGCAGGTACCGAGTCAGGGCGGACCGGGACGGTCGGGCGGTGGTGACGCCGAGGGCGGCACCGTGCTGCCGGGCCCGTGGCCGGCCCCGGTCGAGTCCGGCGGTGAGGCGGCGGCCGAGGCGTCGGTGCCGATGCAGCGGGAGGGCGGCAGCGCCGACGTCTCCGGCGGGGCCCCGTCCGACGCCGATCTGATCCGACGGATGCGGGGCGGCGACGACCTCGCGTACGAGGAGCTGTTCCGGCGGCACTCGGACGCGGTGCGACGCTACGCGCGAAGCTGCTGCCGGGACGCCCACACGGCCGACGACCTGACGGCCGAGGTCTTCGCCCGCACGCTGCAGGCGGTACGGCGGGGCAAGGGACCCGAAGAGGCCGTGCGGGCCTACCTCATGACGGCCGTCAGGCACGTCGGGGCGGCCTGGACCAAGACCGCGAAGCGGGAGCACCTGGTCGACGACTTCGCGGTGTTCGCCGCGCAGGCCGCCCAGTCCTCCCAGGTGTCGGACACGGACACGCTCGACCTCGGCGCCGACGTACGGGCGATGCACGAGGCCGAGCAGTCGATGGCGATGCAGGCGTTCCGCAGCCTTCCGGAGCGCTGGCAGGCCGTGCTGTGGCACACCACCGTCGAGGAGGAGTCGCCCAGCGAGATCGCACCGCTCTTCGGGCTGACCGCCAACGCCACGGCGGTGCTGGCCAGCCGGGCCCGCGAGGGCCTCAAGCAGGCCTACCTCCAGGCGCACGTGAGCCAGGCGCTCACCGCGGGCGGCGACTGCGCACGTTACGCCGACCGGCTCGGCGCGTACGCCCGGGGCGGACTGCGCATGCGGGCCGAGCGCGGGCTGCGGGGGCATCTGGACGAGTGCGTGAAGTGCCGGCTCGCCGCGGGCGAGCTCGCCCATGTCAACGCCGGGATTCCCGCGCTGCTGCCGGTCGCGGTCATCGGCTGGTTCGCCGCCGGGTACGCGCTCAAGGCTGCCGGAATCGTCGCCGGTGGCGCGGTGGGCGCCGCCGGTGCGGGTGCCGCCGCGGCGGCGACCGGGGGAGGTTCCACCGGGGGTGCGGCCGGTGGTGCCGCGGCCTCGGAGGGGCTCGGCGCGCCGGCGAAGGCCGGCATCGTGGCGGCGGTCGTCGTGGCCGCCGCGGCCGGGCTGGTCTGGGCCATGGCCGGCGACGAACAGCCGAAGCCCGAGGCCCGGCACCAGCCGAAGCCCGCGGTCGTGGCTCCCCCGGCGCCGACCCCGCCGAAGCCGACCCCGCCCCCGGAACCCGCGCCTCCGGCGCCCCCCGCCCCGCCGGCGCCGAAGCCGAAGCCCACTCCCACGCCCACCCCGACACCCACTCCGACTCCGACTCCGCCTCCGAAACCGGCGCCGAAGCCCACCCCTCCGGCGCCGAAGCCGCCCGCCCCGGAGCCGAAGCCCACCCCGACCCCGACGCCACCACCGCCCGCCCCGGAGGTGTACCAGGTCAGCGAGCTGAACTACTCGGTCCTGGGCGACCACACCGAGCCGGAGGTGGTGATGGGCGAGAGCAGCTGGGTCTGGCAGCGGTCCGGCGTGTCGATCGGTGGCACCACGTACGCGCACGGGGTGACCGTGCACAGCAAGTCCTCGGTCACCATCCAGCTGAACAAGCAGTGCACGCGTTACGAGGCGATGGTCGGGATCGACGACATGATGATGGGCCTCGGGTCGGTGCGCTTCTCCGTCTTCAACGGTGACGGGACGCGGCTGTGGCAGTCCCCGGTGATGAACGGCGGCGATCCGGCCGTGCCCGTACGGGTCGGCATCACCGGCCAGAAGAGCATCCGGCTCGTCGTCGAGCGCGCCCGGAACGGCGGCGGTGTGACGCTCGCCGACTGGGCGGATTCACGCATCAGCTGCCAGTGAGCCGGTCCGGGGCGCCGGGGACGGCTCCCGGGACGCCCGGGGTTCCCGGGACGCCCGGGACGCCCGGGGCCGGGGTGGGTGCTGCGGCAGGGGTGGGCGCCGGGGCCGGGAAGTCCGGCGCTGAGAGGCCCGGCGCGGGAAGGCCCGGCGCGGGAAGGCCCGCGGTGATGCGGGTCAGCAGGTCGATGACGTCGTCGACGGTCAGCGCACGGCCCGCGGCGCGCTCCGACTCGTACCGCCGGGACCCGAGTTCCTCGCGCGCCCGCCGGGAGGCCCCGTCCACCTCGGCCTGCTCGGCCCTCGTCCTGGGGGCGGAGGGGCGCCAGTTGTCGGCCGCCGCCAGGATCCGTACGGCGGCCCCGGGCATGCCCAGTTCCGGCAGCACGGCCGCCGCGCCCTCCGCCAGCTGACCGGTGACGAGTTCGGCGCACCGTGCGTCCCTCGCCCCGCGCAGGGCTGCCGTCAGCCCCAGGGCCGCGGCGGCCGGGCCGCGGCCCGGCCCCGGCTCGCGCGCCGTGACCCGGGCGGCCAGGCCCTGCACGATCGCGGTGAAGTGCGACGGCGGGATGCCGTGCCCGTCCTCCCCCTCCACCTCGGTGACCAGCCGTCGCGCCTCCACGAGGTCGCCCCGGTCCAGGGCCGCGGTGGCGCGCAGGAAGCAGCCGTAGGCGTGGGCGTCGTGCACCTGGTAACGGTCCGCCTCGCTCTCCGACTCGGCCAGGTGCCGTTCGAAGGCCGCCGTGTCACCGGTGCGGTGGGCGATCTCCGCGAGGCGCGCGAGGATGAACGGCGCCTCGGCGTGCGCCCCCACCTCACGGGCGAGCAGCAGCGCCTCCTCGTACGCCTCGCGCGCCTGCGCGTACCGTCCGCGCATCGCCCCCGCCTCCGCGGCGGCGCTCGCGGCCTGCGCGCGGATCCAGCGGTCGCCGACGCGGCGGCTCAGCTCGCGCAGCTCCGCGAGGTCGTCGTCGACCCCGGGCATGCCGCCGGGCATGTCGACGATCATGTGGGTGCGGAACATCAGCGCGACGCAGTACTCCCAGTCGCCGCCGTGGGCACGGGTGTTGGCGACCACCTGCTCGACCCTGGCGTGCGCCTCCTCCGTGGGGCGGTTCCCGAACAGGGTCATCGGCCAGAGCAGTCCCGGGAAACGGGCGGACTGCGGTCCCGGGGCCATGAAGGCATCGGCCACCCGGTTCATCAGGGCCTGGTACCGCTCGTCGCCGTGGACGTCGTCGGCCGGGCGGCTCTCGATGGCGAGGAAGTACAGCAACATCTCCAGATGCCTGCGCGGCCAGTGGCGGGGGTCGCCGTCCCCGGCCGGTTCCGGTCCCAGCGCCATGGTCCGCTCGGCCCAGGCGTGGCCCTCGGTGCGGAAGTCGCGCAGCCACCAGAACCACCCCATGCCGAGGACCAGGCGGATGGCCTCCGGTTCAAGGGCGCGGGTGACGACGGTGCGGTGGAGGGCGGCCCTGATGTTGTCGAGGTCGGTCTCCAGCCGCTCGATCCAGAGCAGTTGGTCGCCGGAGCGCAGCCGGGGGTCGGCCTCCTCGACCAGGGCGACGAAGTACGCGGTGTGCGCGTCCTCGGCGGCGGCGCGCACGTCCGGGGTCTCGGCGGCGCGTTCGACGGCGTACTCGTGGATGGTCTCCAGAAGGCGGTAGCGCATGTCGCCGGAGCCGGTCGGGGTGGCGACGACGAGTGACTTGTCGACGAGGGCGCCGATCAGGTCGGCGACCGGGGGCCGGTCCCGGCCGGTCGTGACGACGGCCTCCGCGGCCGCCAGGTCCCAGCCGCCCGCGAAGACGGAGACCTGACGCAGGGCGGTGCGTTCGGCCCCGTCGAGGAGGTCCCAGGACCAGTCGACGACGGCCCGCAGGGTCTGCTGCCGCGGCAGTACGGTGCGGCTCCCGCCGGTCAGCAGCCGGAACCGGTCGTCGAGCCGGTCCGCGATCTGCCGGGGGCTGAGCATCCGCAGCCGGGCCGCGGCGAGTTCGATGGCGAGCGGCTGGCCGTCGAGCCGCCGGCAGATCTCGGCGACGGCGTCCGGATCGTGCGCCGCCTCCTGCTCGGGGTCGAAGCCGGGGCGTACGGCGCGGGCGCGTTCGGCGAACAGCCGGTGGGCGGGGTCGGCCGGGAGCGGGCCGACCGGGCGCACGGATTCGCCGGGGACGCCGAGGGGTTCCCGGCTGGTGGCGAGGACGCGCAGCCCCGGGCAGTGGGTGAGCAGGGTCTCGGCGAGGGCGGCGGCCGCGCCGACGACGTGCTCGCAGTTGTCCAGGACGAGCAGGACCGGACGGACGCGGGAGCAGTGCGCCAGGTGCTCGACGAGGAGTTCGGTCGGGTCGGTGCGGGACGGCTGGGCGTCGCGGTTGTCGCGCAGGAGTGCGGTCTCGCGCAGACCGAGGGCGGAGAGCACGGCTCCGGGTACGTCGGCGGGGTCCTCCACCGGGGCGAGCTCGGCCATCCACGCCTCCGTGAAGGGCGGCCCCGCCTCCGTGGAGGACGACCCCGTCCGGTCCCCGCGGACCGCGGCCTCCTCGGCGAGCCTGGTCTTCCCGGAGCCGCCGGGACCGGTGAGGGTGACCAGACGGGAACGGGTCAGGTCGGCCTCGATGGACCGCAGTTCGGGCTCCCGGCCGACGAACGAGTTGAGCCGGGGGCGGAGATTGCCCTGCACGGTGCACGGGCCTGCTGCTCCGGACGGTCCCGTTGCCGTGACCGGGCCTGTTGTCGCGGACGGTCCTGTTGTTGCGGGCGGTCCTGCCGTCGCGGACGGTCCTGTCCTCGCGGGCGGTCCTGCCGTCGCGGAGGGGATGCGTGGTGGGGCGAGCAACTCGCGGTGGAGTCCGGCCAGTTCCGGTCCGGGGTCGGTCCCGAGATCGTCGGCGAGGGTGCGGCGGGCGTCCTCGTAGGCGGCCAGCGCGTCGGCCCGGCGCCCTTCGGCCCGCAGGGCGCGGATCAGCTGGGACCGGAAGCGCTCGTCGTACGGATGGGCCGCGGTCAGTTCCTCGAGTTCCGGTACGAGGGTGCGCGGGCCGGAACCGGAGCCGGGGCCTGTCCCCGTGCCCGTACCCGCGCCGCCCGTACCCGTGGCTGCGCCTTCCCCGGCGCTCCGCAGGTCCGCCTCGATGCGGCGTTCCAGCGCGGCCAGGCGGTGGGCCTCCGGGCGCAGGCCGTGCCCGTGCTCCCGGCCCGGCAGGTCGGCCAGGGCGGGGCCGCGCCACAGGGCGAGCGCGGTGCGGAGCGTGCGGGCGGCCGTCACGGGATCGCCCGCGTCGAGTTCCCCGGCCCCCTGCCGGGACAGTCGCTCGAACACGTGCAGATCGACCTCGTCGGGCCCGGCCTCCAGGCGGTAACCGCCCTGGGTGCTCGTGATCGCGTCCCTGCCCAGCGCACGGCGCAGCCGGCCCACGAGCGCCTGGAGCGCGGCGGGCGCGTCGTGCGGCGGCTCGTCGGCCCAGACGTCGTCGACCAGGTCTGCGACGGGGACGGGGCGCCCCGCGCGCAGGGCGAGGGCCGCGAGGAGCGCGCGCAGGCGCGGGCCGCCCACGGGCAGGGCACCGCCGTTCTCGTCTCGCGCCTCGGTGACGCCCAGGATCAGGTACCGCACCCGGCCATTGTGTCCCGCGACCCATCCGTCGGCCGTGGGCCGTCGCCGACCTCACCGACTGTCGGCCGTGGGCCGTGGGCCGTTGCCGACCGTCACGGGCCACCGGCCGTGGACCGTCACCGCCCGTCCCCGGTGTCCGGCAGCCGACCGCCGTGTCTAGCGCTGCAACGTCCGTCTGGCCGGGACGACCCCGCCCGCGACCGCGCGCTGGCGGGGCGCCGCCGTGCCCGTCCAGCAGGTGCCGCGGCGCGACACCAGGCGGCGGAGCCAGAGTTCGGTGGACGCCAGGTGCGCGAGGCCCTCCAGCGGGAGCGATTCGCCGTCGGCGGCCGCGCGCAGGGCCTTCCGTACGACGCGGGCCTCGACCAGGCCCGCGTCGGCGAGCAGCGGGGCGTCGAAGAGGGCGATCAGTTCGGGCAGCGCGGCGCGCAGACCGGTGCGGGCGGTCGCGTTCGAGGTGGCGAGCGAGGGGGTGCCCCAGCCCGGCGGCAGTTCGTGGATGCCCGCGCCCGCGAGGACCCGGCGCAGGACCGCGGCGCGGGCGCCCGGCTGGACCCGGAGCGATTCGGGGAGCGCGCGGGCGGCGCGTACGACCTGGTTGTCGAGGAACGGGGCGTGCAGGCGCTGGCTGCGGTTCTCCGCGGCCTGCTCCAGGATGCGGTGGTCGGCGGCGTACCGGGCCAGGGCGGCCCTGGCCCGCGCCTCGCCGGGGCGTTGGACGGAGACGGGGCGGATCGCCGCCTCCTGGAGCCGGACCGACACCTCGGCGAGCGCCTCCCCCGTGAGCCAGCGGGCGGCGGGCCCCGGCCGTGACCAGGCGAGGGCGGCGAGCGAGGCGTCGGCGGGGGTGTCGAGGTCGGGGGCGTTCCGGTTGGCGTCCGGCAGCCGGTCGGCCGCCTCCTCCAGGCCACTGCGGTACGAGGTGCGGGACAGCCGGCGGGCCGCGCGGTAGACGGTCAGCGGGACGAACAGGGACTGCGCGCTCGGGCCCTCCGCCTTGGCGAGCGCGGCCACCGGGCGCAGCAGATGGCGTCGGCGGCGGTCCATCAGCAGGTCTGCGAGGCGGGCCGGGTGAGCGTCGAGCGCCTGCCGGGCGCCGCCGCCGACGAAGTGGTCGGCACTGCCCGCGGCGAGGCGGCGGCGGTGGCGCTCGGCGACGACGAGGGACGGGGCGGGTTCGTCGGTGAGCGGGCCGCCGCCCAGGTCGGCGTAGGGCAGGGCCTCCTCCCCGGCCGCGACGACGACGTGGTGCAGGCGGGGGTCGGCGGCGATGACCCGGGCACGTTCGAGTTCGTCCTCGTGGCCGTGCGCGGTCAGGTCGTTGAGCGTGACGGCGAGCAGCCGCTCCCCCGCGCCCGTGCCGTGGCCGAGGAGGGTGCCGGGCAGTCCGGGCAGACCCGCGGCGAGCAGGGCGAGGGTGGCGGAGGCACTGCCCCCGGAGAGGTCGGCGCCGATGCCGGGCACCGGGGCGCCCCGGGCGGCACGCCGGTCCGCGGGGCCCATGCCGGGGACCGGGCCGGGGTCGGGCGGCAGGGTCTCGGGGGCGTGGCGGGGGGCGAGGAGCCTGGCGCGCACGGCGTCGACCAGGGCGTCGCGCACCCCGTCGACGGCGCTGACCGGGTCGAGCTGGGGCGCGGCGACGGCGAGGGAGGCCACCGCCTCGTACCCGGTGACCTCGCGCGAGCCCTCGCGGAGGATGAGCGCGTGGCCCGGCGGGATGCGCTTCACCCCGGCGTACGGGGTGCCGTCGCGCAGTGCTTCCGGGGTCTCGGGGCAGGCGAGCAGGGCGGCCAGGTGGCCGATGTCGAGCTGGGCCTCGATGAGGTCGGCGAGCGGGAGGGCGGCGGTGGCGTACGCAGTGCCGCCCGCCCAGGGGGTGTGGAAGACGGGGCGGGCCCCGGCGAGGTCCCCGATGACGGTGATCCGGCGGCCGATCCGGACGACCGTCGTGTAGCTGCCGGGCCAGGAGGTGAGGTGGCGCAGGGCCCCGCCGCGGGCGGCGAGGAGGCCGGCGCGCAGTTGTTCGTCGGTGGCGCTGCAGCAGCCGAGGACGGCCATGCGCGCGGTGGGGGTGCCGTCGGCGGCCTCGACCGTGCTGATGCGGATCTCGTCGGGGCGCCAGTCGCCGACGGCCCACAGCGGATCGGGGTCGCCCCACAGGAGCTGCGAGCCCACGGGGTGCACCGTGCGCCCCTCGTCGTCGGACCCGACCGCGCCCGCCGTGCCGAAGCGTGCGGCGATACTGCTCCACCCCACCAACCAACGCATCGCCGCCTCCACAGGCTGTGGACAAAACGGCGCAGCAGGGAAGCAACGGGAGAACTCCGGTGGCACGCGGCGCCGTTGCGAACATGCTGCCACGACAACGGCGCACAGGAGGGGCTCCGGAGGGCGCACGTCGGATGCGCATGCGCCCCTGGCAAACGCCGTACCGGACGCCCACACTCCGGTACGGACACCCTTACTCCGGCCGGGGCCCGGCGGCACGTCCCGGCACGGGCCGCGAGCCGCACAACCCCCGATTCCCGTACGCACGGGGCGAGTTGCCCGACCCGTGCGTCGCGCCCTCGCGGCGCCGACGACGCCCACGACCGGGCCCCACCCTCCCGAACCGGCCGTGGAGGGGTGGTGGACGATCACCGGACGGTCGACGAAATGTCCACGAAACGGGCACCCCAACCCTGCTTGGACGATAATATTCAGCCAATTTCAGGGCGCGTTGAAACCTGGCGGCAGGGGGTTCGTCACATCGGAAGCCCCTTTTCGCCCCACTTCATTCCCCGAACCTTCTCGATTCCCCCGGATTCCCCCGACACCTCCGGCGGGCCGCCGTCCGGGCCGCCCGCCCCCTTCACCCATCCCCGGAACGAGCCCCAGGAACGGCCCCCGGGCCGCTCTCGGAGCGACCCGGAAACCCGTTCCGCTTACCGCCCCCGCACCCGGCCGGCGCACCGGCCCACGCACGGTCCGGGAGGCGGTGCTCGCCCCCCGGACCGGTCCGCCGCCTGCGGGGAATGAGGCGGCAGTGTCCCCCAGCCCACTGAGTCCTGTTGCAGCGGGCCGACCCACGCAGCACCCATGCAAGCGCTCCCGAAACGGCCCGACGAGAGCGCACGGCCGGGCGCACGGCCACACACCAGGAGCACGTGCGGAGCTCGTCGAACGGCGCCGCCCGCGCATGTGAAAGGTGCTCCCGGAAGGCGCCCGCACCTGCCGTCGGACAGGCCCGCGAACCCCGCCGGAGCACCCCCGGAGCCGCTCCCGCCCCCATGCCCGTACCCGTGCCCGGACCTGCGCCCGCGCCCTGTCCGGCCCTCTTCCCGAGCCCCCTCCCGCGCTCCCTCCCGCCCCTCCGCCGGACCCGCTTCCGCTCCTTCCCGGGCCGCCGACCGGGACGTCCGGGCCGGCGCCGCCGACCCCTCCCGACCTGACGGACAACATTCCCGCCATACGGACGTCTGCCCCTTAACGGTAGGGATGCGGCGAACTACGCTGGGTTTACTGAAGGTTCTCTGCTGGAGGCATATTCCTCGGGGCTCGGCCAGATGCGTGTGCGGCTGGAGTGCCGGGAGCCGTCGCTGGGGAGGACACGGTACGAATGCCGCGCGCCGCAACGGTGTCGCGGCGGCTGTCTGTGTGTCGAGGGGTGGCGCATGTCCAGGGAGCAACGAGGACCGAACGAGAAGCTCGGAACCGTTCTCGCCCTCGCGGGAATCAGCAACGCCGGGCTCGCCCGGCGGGTCAACGACCTCGGGGCGCAGCGCGGTCTGACACTTCGGTACGACAAGACCTCGGTGGCCCGGTGGGTCTCCAAGGGCATGGTGCCGCAGGGCGCCGCGCCCCATCTCATCGCGGCGGCGATCGGCGCCAAGCTCGGCCGGCCGGTCCCGCTGCACGAGATCGGGCTCGCGGACGCCGACCCGGCGCCCGAGGTCGGGCTGGCCTTCCCGCGCGACGTGGCCGAGGCGGTCCGTTCGGCCACCGAGCTGTACCGGCTGGATCTGGCCGGACGGCGGGCGGGCGGCGGCGGCATCTGGCAATCGCTCGCGGGCTCGTTCTCGGTGAGCGCGTACGCGACGCCCGCGTCCCGCTGGCTGATATGTCCCGCCGACGCGACGGTGGAGCGCGACGCCGCGGCGGCCGCGACGGCCGCCCAGGGCGCACGGGGCGCACGCACGGGGGCAGGGGCGCAGGGTCAGCGGGGGAAGACGGCGAAGGACGCCGAACCGGCGCCGGACACCGCCGGGGCGACCGGCGCCCGTCCTCCGGGCGCCCGGAATCCCGAGGCGCCGCCGCCCTCCGGCACCCGGCCCCCCGGGACGTCGCCCGCGTCCGGCGTGCAGCCGAGACCCGGGGCGCACGCGGCGCTGAACGCCCAGGCGGCGCAGGCCGCGCTCGGCACGCTCGGAGCGCTGGGGACCCGGCAGGCCCCGGCCATCCCCGCCCAGCCGCGCCCGGACACGGCGCCCGGTGCCACCGCCCCGTCCATACCCGCCGCCGCCCCGGCATCCACCGGCATCGTCACCGGCGCCACCAGCGATATCTCCCCGCTGCGGGTCGGCCACAGCGACGTGTCCAAACTGCGCGAGGCGGCCCAGGACGCGCGCCGCTGGGACTCCAAGTACGGCGGCGGCGACTGGCGCTCCTCGATGGTCCCCGAGTGCTTACGGGTCGACGCCGCGCCCCTGCTGCTCGGCTCGTACACCGACGAGGTGGGCCGCGCGCTCTTCGGCGCGGCGGCCGAACTGACCAGGCTCGCCGGGTGGATGGCCTTCGACACCGGCCAGCAGGAGGCCGCGCAGCGCTACTACATCCAGGCCCTGCGGCTCGCCCGGGCCGCGGCCGACGTGCCCCTCGGCGGCTACGTCCTCGCGTCGATGTCGTTGCAGGCGACCTACCGCGGCTTCGCCGACGAGGGGGTCGACCTCGCCCAGGCCGCCGTCGAGCGCAACCGGGGTCTCGCCACGGCCCGCACCATGAGCTTCTTCCGCCTGGTGGAGGCGCGCGCCCACGCCAAGGCGAACGACGCGGCCGCCGCGGGCTCCGCGCTGAAGGCGGCGGAGAGCTGGCTGGAGCGCTCCAGGGAAGGCGACGCCGATCCGTCCTGGCTGGGCTTCTACTCGTACGACCGGTTCGCGGCCGACGCCGCGGAGTGCCACCTCGACCTGAAGGCGCCCCGGCAGGTGCGGCGCTTCACCGAGCAGGCGCTGTCCCGGCCCACCGAGGAGTTCGTCCGCTCGCACGGGCTGCGGCTCGTGGTGTCGGCGGTGGCCGAGCTGGAGTCGGGGAACCTGGACGCGGCCTGCGCGGCGGGCACCCGGGCGGTGGAGGTGGCGGGCCGGATCTCCTCGGCGCGGACCACCGAGTACGTGCGGGACCTGCTGCACCGGCTCGAACCGTACGGGCACGAGCCGCGCGTCGCCGAGCTGCGCGAGCGGGCCCGGCCGCTCCTGGTGGCACCCGCGTAACCCGCACAACCTGTACGGGAGGGGCGGACCGTCCTGTCGGCCCACCCCTCCCGCGCGCCCGGCCGACCCCTTTCGCACGCCCGGCCCGCCCCTCTCATACGCCTCTCGTACGCCCGGTCGGCACGGTGGCGGCCTCCATCGGGTTTGAGCACGTTGTCAGTGGGTCAGTGCACTATCGGGGTGGGAGGTGGCGTGATGATGACGCACGCGGCGTACGACTGCGACGTGCTGGTGATCGGCGGCGGGATCGTCGGCCTGTCGACGGCGTACGCGATCACGCGCGCCGCTCCGGGCACCCGGGTGACGGTGCTGGAGAAGGAGTGGGGCCCCGCCCGTCACCAGACCGGGCGCAACAGCGGGGTGATCCACAGCGGCATCTACTACCGCCCCGGCTCGCTCAAGGCCCGCTACGCGGTGCGGGGCGCCGCCGAGATGGTCGACTTCTGCGCCGAGCACGGCATCGCGCACTCGGTGACCGGCAAGCTCATCGTCGCCACCGACCGGTCCGAGCTGCCCCGGCTGCACGCCCTGGTCCAGCGCGGCAGACAGCACGGACTGCCGGTGCGCGAGCTGGGCCCCGTCCAGATCGCCGAGCACGAACCCCATGTGAGCGGCCTCGCCGCGATTCGGGTCGGGACGACCGGGGTGTGCGACTTCGGCGCGGTCGCCGCCCGGTTCGCCGCCGAGGTGAGCGGGGCCGGCGGAGTCATCCGGTACGGGGCGGAGGTCACCGCGATCGACCGGCGTCCCTGGGGCGCGGCGGTGCGCACGGCGGACGGCGTGGTGGTGCGGGCCCGGGTGCTGGTGAACTGCGCGGGGCTGCACTGCGACCGGGTGGCCCGGCTCGCGGGCGACGACCCGGGGGTGCGGATCGTGCCCTTCCGGGGGGAGTACTACGAGCTGGCGCGGCCCGAGCTGGTGCGCGGCCTGGTCTATCCGGTGCCCGATCCGGCGTTCCCGTTCCTCGGGGTCCACCTGACCCGGGGCCACGACGGCGGCGTCCACGTCGGGCCGAACGCGGTCCCGGCGCTGGCCCGCGAGGGGTACGGCTGGCCCGTCGTGCGCCCGCGCGAGCTGGCGGACACCCTGGCCTGGCCCGGCACCTGGCAGATCGCCCGCAGGCACTGGCGGTACGGGGCGGGCGAGGTGCGGCGTTCACTGTCGAAGCACGCGTTCGCCGAGGCCGTGCGGCGGCTGCTGCCCGAGGTGACGGAGGACGATCTGCGTCCCTCCCCGGCCGGGGTCAGGGCCCAGGCCGTGCTGCGCGACGGCACCCTGGTGGACGACTTCCTGATCCGCGAGGCCCCGCACACCGTCCACGTGCTGAACGCCCCGTCCCCCGCCGCGACCGCCTCGCTGCCCATCGGGCGGGAAGTGGCGCGCAGGGCGCTGCTCCGGGCACGGGAAACGGGATGGAGGCCGCCCGCCGTAGAATCAGGGCATTGTGTCTGAGCCCATGAACCCCTCCGAGAGCCCGGCCGGAAGCACCGCCGCGGACCTTCCCGCGAGCCCTTCCGCGAGCCGTGCCGCGAGTCCCGACGCCGGTTCCGCCGTGCCCGACGCAGGTTCCCCGGAGCCCGGCCCCGCCGGGATCCCGGACGAGCTGCGTGCCGCCGCCTTCGAGCGGCAGCGCAGGCTGCGCCAGGAGCCGCGCTTCCCCGGCGGGCCCGCCGTCGATCCGGCCGGTTCGCACCACGAGCGCCGGATCCGCAGCTTCCAGCCCCGCCGCAGCCGGGTCACGCCCGGCCAGGAGGACGCCCTGCTGAGGCTCTGGCCCAAGTGGGGCCTGGACATCGACGGGCAGCGCGTCCTGGACCTGCCCGAGCTGTTCGACGGGCTCCCGGTGGTGCTGGAGATCGGTTTCGGGATGGGTGAGGCCACCGCGCAGATGGCCGCCGACGACCCGGGCACGGGCATTCTCGCCGTCGACGTGCACACCCCGGGCCAGGGCAACCTCCTCGGCCTCGCGGACCGCAACGGCCTGTCCAACATCCGGGTGGCCAACGGCGACGCGATCATCCTGCTGCGCGAGATGCTCGAACCGGAGTCGCTGGACGGGCTGCGGGTGTACTTCCCCGACCCGTGGCCCAAGAAGCGCCACCACAAGCGACGGCTGATCCAGCCCGAGTTCCTGGACCTGGCGGCGCAGCGGCTGAAGCCGGGGGCCGTGATCCACTGCGCGACCGACTGGGAGCCGTACGCCGAGCAGATGCTGGACGTGCTGACCGCGCACCCCCGGTACGAGAACACCCGGGCGGACGGCGGCTACGCGCCCCGGCCCGCGCACCGGCCGCTGACCCGGTTCGAGGGGCAGGGGCTGGACAAGGGCCACGTCGTGCACGACCTGCTCTTCGCCCGCAGCTGAGTCCTGCCCACCGGGCTCCTGCCCGGTGAGTCCCGCCGCCGGGCCCTGTCCACTGACGTCCTGTCCGCCGGGCTCCTGCCCGTCGGTGGACCGGTGGGCCCGGGGGACGGCCGCTTCCTCGCCCCATGGCCAGTTGTCGGTGCTGCTCGTTAGGGTCGTCGGGTGGTGTTCGACGGGTCTGTCCAGCAGCAGTCGCAACCGGCCGTACCGCTCCTTGAGGAGAAGCGGGTCGGTGAGATCCTCGCTGCCGTTCCCGGGCGCGGGCACTGGCGCTACCGGCCGCGCCGCGTCGGCATGGTGTGGCGCAGCCGGGCGTTCCGCGTCACGGCCGTGTTCACCGTGCTCGCGCTCTGCGGGCTGGCGATCCTGGCCCTGGTCCGCGACCAGACGGGCACCGAGGGGTTCCTCGTCGGGCTGGGGCTCGCCGTGCTGCCCGTGCCGCTGCTGATGACGGCGTTCCGCTGGCTGGACCGGGTCGAACCGGCCCCCTGGCGGAATCTGTTGTTCGCCTTCGCCTGGGGCGCGTTCGCCGCCGCCCTGGTCGCGATCCTCGCGAACTCGTTCGCGACCCGCTGGATAGCCACGGCCACCGCCGACCCGGCGGACGCGGACACCCTGGGTGCCACGGTCATAGCACCGGTCGTCGAGGAGAGCGCCAAGGCCGCCGCGATACTGCTGGTCTTCCTGTTCCGGAGACGCGACTTCAACGGGATCGTCGACGGTGTCGTGACCGCCGGGTTCACCGCGAGCGGCTTCGCCTTCACCGAGAACATCCTCTACCTCGGCAACGCCTTCGGCGAGGACCAGCAGACGGGCATCGCCGGTGCCGTGTCGGTGACGGCCGCGACGTTCTTCGTACGGGTGGTGATGTCGCCGTTCGCGCACCCGCTCTTCACGGTGCTGACCGGCATCGGCTTCGGGATCGCCGCGACGGTCGCCCGGCGCCGGCGCGTCCTGCGGATCGTGCTGCCGCTGCTGGGCCTCGTCCTCGCCATGGGCATGCACGCGCTGTGGAACGGGTCGGCGACCTTCGGCCCGTACGGCTTCTACGCCGTGTACGGGCTGTTCATGGTCCCGGCCTTCGGGCTGGTGACCTGGCTGGCGATCTGGTCGCGCCAACGCGAGCTGCGCACGCTCTGCGCCGAGCTACCCGCCTACGCTGCGGCCGGCTGGCTGACCCCGGCGGAACCGCTCGCCCTCGCCTCGATGCGGGCCCGCGGCCTGGCCCGTGACGAGGCCCGCCGCCGACACGTCATCGCGGCGCGGGGGCCGGTCCCGTACGGGGCGGGGTGGCCGGGCCACGGGCCGGTCGCCGCTCCCGTCCCGACGGCCGGGGACCTGGCGCGGGCCACGGCCCACGGCAAGGCGGCCGCCCGGACCGTCGCCGAGTACGAGTCGTTCGCCACGTCGCTGGCCTCGCTGCGGCTGCGGGCCCGGCGCGGGGCGGCCGAACCGGACTTCGCGGCACGGGAGCTGGAGCTGCTGCACCACCTCTGGCAGCGCAGGGAGGTGGCCGTGCCCGCCCTCACGTACGCGGCGCAGGCCACGGGCCGGCTGCGCCCCCACCACCCGGCGCCGCCCCCGTACGCCGGACCGTTCCCCGCGCACACCTGGTACGGCGGTCACCACAACGGCCCCGGGCCCGGACCGAACCACAACCCCTACCTGCCCCCGCGGTAGGACCGCGACAGACCGCCCGCCCCGCCCACGGCTCGGGCGAACGGCCGTGGACGGAACGGGCGGGAGTCCTGCGTCGGACGACGTCCGCGTCAGACGTCCGCGTCGGGCGTCCGTGTCAGACGTCCGCGTCGGGCGTCCGCGTCAGACGTCCGTGTCGGGCGTCCTCGTCAGGCGGACGCCTCGGTGAGCTCGGCCAGGTCCTGCTCGGTCAGCGTGAGGTCCGCGACGGCCACCAGCGCGGGCAGCTGCTCGACCGTACGGGCCGAGGCGATCGGCGCGGCGACGGTCGGCCGGGAAGCGAGCCAGGCCAGCGCGACGGTCGCGATCTGCGCGTCGTGCTCCTGGGCGACCTTGTCCAGCGCGGCCAGGACCTTCTGCCCCCGCTCCGACTCCAGGTACTGACCGGCGCTCTGCGCCCGCGCGCTGTCCACCACGGCGCCCGGACGGTACTTGCCGGTGAGGAAGCCGGAGGCCAGGGCGTAGTACGGCACGGCGGCGAGCCCGGCGCGGGCGGCCGTGTCCTGGAGCTCGCCCTCGTAGGTGTCGCGGGAGACCAGGTTGTAGTGCGGCTGGAGGGCGACGTAGCGCGCCAGCCCCTCGCGCTCCGAGAAGTCCAGGGACGCCCGGAGCCGCTCGGCGCTGATGTTGGAGGCGGCGATCTCCCGGACCTTGCCCTCCTTCACCAGCTGGTCCAGGGCGGTGATGATCTCCTCGACCGGCACGGTCTCGTCGTCGAAGTGCGTGTAGTAGAGGTCGATGTGGTCGGTGCCGAGCCGGCGCAGCGACTCCTCGGCGGCGGCCTTGACGGTGGCGGAGGAGAGCCCCTTGTACTCGGGGTGGGCGCCGCCCTTCGTGGCGACGACGACGTCGGAACGGTTGCCGCGCGCGGCGAGCCACTTGCCGATGACGGTCTCGGACTCACCGCCCTCGTTGCCCGGGACCCAGGCCGAGTACACGTCGGCGGTGTCGATGAAGTTGCCCCCGGCCTCGACGTAGGCGTCCAGCACGGCGAACGACTGCGCCTCGTCGGCGGTCCAGCCGAAGACGTTGCCACCGAGTGCGAGCGGGAAGACCTGGAGGTCGGAGGAGCCCAGCTTACGAAGAGAAGTCATAAGTGGATCAACGAATTCCAACGGGCCCGCTATTCCGACGGGCTCGTTGTTTCCTGCGGGTTCGTCGTTCCCGACGGGTTCGTTCGGGTTCGCTGTCCCCGACAGCCCGTCGGCCCGTCGGCCCGTCGGCCCGGTCGGGACTGCCGTTCCGGGTTCCGGGTCCTGTGCCGCTCAAGACGAACCGGCAGCCCTGACGTCGGGGGGTGAGCGTCAGGACTGCCGGGGTTCATGGGCCGGTGGACCGGGTCGGGCCGGGTCGCCTCAGATGTTGAGGCCCTTGCCGCGGAGCCAGGCCATCGGGTCGACGCCCGTGCCGTCGGGGGTGTGGATCTCCAGGTGGAGGTGCGGTCCGGTCACGTTGCCGGTCGCACCGACCCGGCCGATGGTCTCGCCGGTGGTGACCTTCTGGCCGACGCCGACGCCGATCGAGGACTGGTGGCAGTACCAGATCTCCGTACCGTCCTCCAGCTCCAGCACCGTGCGGTAGCCGTACGAACCGGCCAGACCGGCCGACTTGATCGTGCCGCTGTGCACGGCCTTGATCGGGGTTCCGGTCGGGGCGGCGAAGTCGAGGCCGGTGTGGTGGCCGGAGGACCACATCGAACCGGCCTGCCCGAAGGTCGAGGTGATCGTGTACGAGAAGGTCGGAACGGCGTAGCTGGCGGCGAGCTTGGCGAGCCGCGCGGCCTCCGCCTTCTTCTTGGCCTCCTCCTCCGCCTTCTTCTTCTCGGCGGCGGCCTTGGCCTCGGCCTCGTCCTGCTGCTTCTTCGCCTCGGCGGCGGCCTTCTCGGCGGCCACCTTCTCCTCGGCGGCCTTGGCCTCGGCGACGGCCGCGTCCTGCTGCTGCTCGGCCTGCTGGAGGATGCGGACACGGAGCGCCTCGCCCGCGTCCGTCCTGCCCTGCTCGGCCTCGGCGACGGTGATGCCGGCGGAGGTCAGCGGGGCGGTGGCGGTGACGTCCTCGGACGCGTCCTTGTCCGAGTCGTCGGAGAACAGTGCGCCCACGCCGGGAAGTGACGCGGCGTCGGGGAGGTTCTCCGTGATGGAGTCGGGGACGGAGATGGAGACCGGCGGCTTGCTCTGCGCGGTGGCCATGCCGCCCGCACCGACCGCCGCGATGACGCCGACGCCCAGCACCGTCGAACTGCGGGCGAGTCCGCTGCGCTGCTTGGCGACGCGGTGCCGGCCGCGCACGGGGCGGACGGACTCCTCGGTGGGGTTCCACTCCTCCAGGCTGCGCGCGGGCTCGCCGCCGTTGCCCTCGGCGCGGAAGTCGCCGCCGAAGCCGTCGTTGAAGTCACCGCTGAACTCGGTGGTGAAGTCGCCGCCATGGCCGGTGCCGTAGTCGCTGCCGTACGCCGTCGTCACCGTCCCGGTGGCCGCCGCGTCGGAACCGAAGTCGGAGCCGCGCTGCGCGGGGAAGTCGGAGCCGAAGCCGTAGTCGGGGGTGAACCGGGACGGGACCTCGGGGGCAGGCTTGTTGGACGCCACGGGGGCGCACTCCTTTCCTTCCTTCTCGCCTACCGGGTTAGCTGACGGGTTCGGAGCAGGAAGGTCTCCTACGGGCTCCTCTGCCTCTCACGAGACACAGGCGTCCGATTCACCCCATATAGGTGGTTCCCCGGTTCCCTTGCGGAATTCGGCGCTCGCGCACGGTGCCGCCACTGGCGACGGCTGGGACGACCGCGCTGCGTTATCGAACGTTAATAGACACCGGGGCCGCATTCCAAGCTGTTCCCACTGATCGTTCACGTCTTTGGCCTGGACTTTACGGGACATAACTCAATGAAAACGTATGAGTTGACCGCACCTCAGTCATTATCCCGTTTCTGACGTTGCGTCAAACGTTATGCGGAGCGGCGCCTTTCGATTACGTACGGTGGCATCGCGAACGGAAGGAACGGAACCGGCCCCGCGCCCACCCCGCAACCATTCCCGCATCCTCCTCCCGCGCCTCCCCTCACGCCTCCCCTCACGCCTCCTCCAGGCCGACGATCCGCACGGTCCTGCGCCGGTCCGGCTGACCCTCCGCCGGACACATGACCGCGAGCAGCGCCATGTCGTCGGTCGTCTCGCCGCCCGTGTGCAGGCGCACGTCGTCGGTCAGCGCGGACAGCAGCTCCTCGGGCCCCGGGAAGATCCGCCCGCGCAGCCGGTCCGCCGGATCGTAGAAGACCCCTTCGACGTTCCGCGCCTCGGAGAGGCCGTCCGTGTACAGGAGCAGGGTCGTCCCGGCCGGCAGGTCCCACTCGTCCGTCCGCTGCGACCACGCGCCCAGGCCCATCCCGAGCGGCAGCGCGGGCTCGGTGGGCCTCAGCACCTCCAGCGCCCCGTCGGGATGCAGCAGGATCGGTTCGGGGTGGCCGCGGTTGACGACGCGCACCCGGGACAGCCCGGACGGGATCTCCGCCAGCACGGCGGTGATGAACCCCTCCAGCGCGTCGAGCCCGCCCCTCCTCGTCTCCTCCCGCGCCAGCGCCCGCTCCAGCCGCCACGCCACGCCCTCCAGCGAGCGCTCCTGCTCCGCCGCCTCGCGGAACGCCCCGATGACCACCGCCACCGTCCCCACGGCTTCGAGGCCCTTGCCCCGCACGTCCCCGACCACCAGGCGCACCCCGTACGGGGTGTCCGTCACGGCGAACAGGTCGCCGCCGACGAACTCGTCCGCCTGCGCCGCCACGTAACGCGCCGCCACGTGCAGTCCGCCGATCCGCTCGGACGGCTTCGGCAGCACCGCGCGCATGGCGGTCTCCGCGATGGCCCGCGCGGAGGCCAGCTGCTCGTTGCCGCGCCGCACCACCGTGTTGATCACGACCGCGAGGACCGAGACGGTGGCCAGGGTCAGCAGCTCGATCAGCGGCACCACTTCGGGCAGCGTGCTGCTGGACAGCCGCAGCGCGATGACGGCCAGCATCGAGGCGATACCGGTGCGGACGGTGCTGGACAGCGAGAAGAACGGGGCGGCGATCAGCGGCGCCGCGACGAACAGCGGGATGGCGGTGAAGGTCGGCGGCGTGAAGGCGTCGAAGACCAGCCCGCCGATGATCATCAGGGCGGGCATCGCCCGCACGAACCGCCGGGTGCCGACGCCGCCCTCGGCGTGCCCGCCGCGCCGCTGTTCCCGCTTCCACACCACCCGTTGGTCTCCTGCCCGGTACGTCCGCGGCTGCGGACGGAACCGCGCCCCGCCCCCAGACTCCCCGGAACGGAACGACGCGGCGACCGCTCATCGGCCAATGGAGGGATCTGGGCGGGAGAACGAAACGAGTCAGGCCCGGCACGCTGCATGCGTGCCGGGCCTGACTCTTCAGTAGCGGGGACAGGATTTGAACCTGCGACCTCTGGGTTATGAGCCCAGCGAGCTACCGAGCTGCTCCACCCCGCGTCGGTGAACACCACTCTACGCCATTCCCGGCGCTCCCATGACCACTCGGGTTCCCCGGGGCTTCACCCGGGCCGCATCCGGCACACGGACCGCACCGACGGGCGAGGGGTCGGACCCCTGCCCGGACCTGGCCCCGGACGGCGCGCGCTTGTCGATATGCGGTGATATGACTGTTTCATCGACCGGCTGACCGACGCGGCGGCATCGCACTGATCGGGAGCGAACCGTGGACGACTACTCGTTGCTCGACCTCTTCTGGACCATGCTCTGGTTCTTCCTCTGGGTCATGTGGCTGTTCCTGCTCTTCAAGGTCATCACGGACATCTTCCGCAGCCACGACCTCGGCGGCTGGGGCAAGGCGGGCTGGCTGGTCCTGACGCTGCTGCTGCCGTACATCGGGGTGCTGGTGTACGTGATCGTGCGCGGCAAGTCCATGAGCAGGCGGGACATCAAGGAGGCCCAGGACCGGGACGCGGCCTTCAAGGCGTACGTACGGGAGGCGGCGGGCACCCCGGGCGGGGACGGCCCGGGACGCAGCGGCCACGTCGACGACCTGGCGAAGCTCGCCGATCTCAGGGACCGGGGCGCCATCACGGACGAGGAGTACCAGCGCGCGAAGACGAAGCTCCTCGTCTGAGCCTGGACCCGTCCGAAGGGCCGGGGCTCCCCGGGCGCGCATGTCTCCCTCCGCCCGGCCCGGCGGGCTGGCGGGGTCGCGGGGCCGGGCGGAGGCTTGAGGCATCAGCCCACGGCGGCCTTCCCGTCCGCGGCCCCGGACACCGGGCCCCGGCCTCCCCCGCCGGGTGCCGGGCGGGGCGCGACCGCCATCCCGACCTCGACGCACGAGGGGTGGCCAGGCCATGAACGGCACCGCACCCGTACCCGTACCCCTGGACGCGATGCGGACCGCGTTGCGCGGCCCCGTCATCGGCCCGCAGGACCCGGAGTACCGCCCGGCCGGCACGATCTACAACGCCATGATCGACAGACGTCCCGCGGCGGTGGTCCGGTGTGCCGACACGGCGGACGTCATGGCCGCGGTCGACTTCGTCCGCGACGAGGGACTCGTGGCCGCCGTCCGCGGCGGCGGCCACAGCGGGGCGGGCCTCTGCCTGGTGGACGACGGCATCACCATCGACCTCTCGCCCATGCGCTGGGCGCACATCGACCCCGCGGCGCGCACGGCCACGGTCGGCGGCGGCAGCACCCTCGGCGACCTCGACCACGCGGCCCACGCCTTCGGGCTGGCCACCCCGTCCGGCATCCTCTCGACCACCGGCGTCGGCGGCCTCACCCTGGGCGGCGGCCACGGCCACCTCACCCGCAGGTACGGCCTGACGATCGACAACCTGCTGGCCGCGGAGGTCGTCCTGGCCGACGGGACCCCGGTGACGGCGAGCGGGACCTCCCACCCCGACCTGTTCTGGGCGCTGCGCGGCGGCGGCGGGAACTTCGGCGTCGTCACCTCCTTCACCTTCCGGATGCACCCGGTGGACACCGTGGGCGTCGCCGTCACGCTCTGGCCCGCCGACCGGATCCGCGACGTGCTGCGCTGGTACCGCGACTTCCTGCCCCGGGCCACCGAGGACCTCAACGGCTTCTTCGCCTCGCTCACCGTGCCGCCGGGGCCGCCGTTCCCGGAGGAGATCCACGGCCTGCGGATGTGCGCCGTCGTGTGGTGCTGGACGGGTGACCCCGAACTGCTGGAAACCACCCTCAAGCCCGTCGAGGACCCCGCGACGCCCGCCTTCCACTTCACGGCGCCGATGCCCTACCCCGCCCTGCAGTCCATGTTCGACGCGCTGCTTCCCCCCGGCCTGCAGTGGTACTGGCGCGGCAACTTCTTCGACCGGATCACCGACGAGGCCGTCGACGTGCACGCCGAGTACGCCGAGCGCCTCCCCACCGACCTGTCGACCATGCACCTGTACCCGGTCGACGGCGCCGCCCACCGGCCCGGCCCCGACGACACGGCCTGGGCCTACCGGGACGCGGTCTGGTCCGGCGTCATCGCGGGCATCGACCCCGATCCGGACAACGCCGGAAGGCTCCGGCAGTGGTGCGTGGACTACTGGGAGGCGCTGCACCCGCACTCCATGGGCGGCACGTACGTGAACTTCATCGGTGCGGGCGAGACCCCGGACCGGGTACGGGCCACCTACCGCGACCACTACGACCGCCTCGCGGCCGTCAAGCGGACCTATGATCCGCACAACTTCTTCCGCTCCAACCAGAACATCGAGCCGGCGGCCTGACCCGAGATCCGCAGAAGGCCCCGAGCCTCCCCGGGCCCGAGGCCCCAGCCTCCCCAGGCGTCCCAGGGCTCCCCGTGCCCCGAGCCCCCGCGCCTCGCGCCCGTCCGGGCCGCTCGGTGTCCCGCCCGGCTTCCTGTCCGGCTTCCTGTCCGGCACGGACACGGGATGACCTGCGGAAACGGCGTCGGCATCGTCCGATCGGCTGACCCGGACGTCGTCCGTCGGGGGCCGCGATGGAAGCCCGTAGGGCGACCGGTACGGGGCGGGTCCGGCTCGAGGATGGACATCGAAGCGGGAACGCAGAGATTCCCGAGCCCCTGGCCGAACCCGAGGAGTCGTTGACCATGAAGAAGCTGTCGCTGCGCACCCGCGTCCTGACCGGTACCGTCGCCGCCGCCGCCATCGCGGGCACGTTCGGAGTCGTCTCCGCCAACGCCGCGGCCCCGGCCGCCGCGCCCGCCGCCGCCGTCAAGGCCGACGCCGCCAACAAGAACCTCACGCGGTCCACGCACCTGACGATCGAGGCGGCGACGAAGGCCGCGCAGGCGACGCTGGACGCCGCGGAGAAGGAGAACCAGCGGGTCTCGGTCGCCGTCGTCGACCGCAACGGCAACACCGTCGTCACCCTGCGCGGCGACGGCGCCGGCCCGCAGTCCTACGAGTCGGCCGTGAAGAAGGCCTACACCGCCGTCTCCTGGAACGCCCCGACCTCCGAGCTGGTCAAGCGCCTGCAGAACGCCCCGACACTGAAGGACATCCCCGGCACCCTCTTCCTCGCCGGCGGCGCCCCCGTCACCGCGAAGGGCGCCCCGATCGCGGGCATCGGCGTCGCCGGCGCCCCGTCCGGCGACCTGGACGAGAAGTTCGCCCGGGCCGGCGTGGCCGCCCTCGGCCGATAACGGCTCCCCGAACTCCGGCGGCACCCGATCCCCCCGTACGGGTGCCGCCGGCCCCTCCGCGCACGTCGCCAGGGTCCACCGCCCGCCGTGCGGACCAGGCCGGGTCGGTCCCCGGCCTGGTCCGCACGGCGGGCACAGGCATGTCCGGACCCTTCGGCGGGGCTGCTTCGGGCACGCCCGAAACACCTTTCCGCCCCTGTTCCCCGCTCCCTAACGTCCTTCCCACGCCGCGACGTCGCGGCGTCGGAACGCGCCCACCGCTCACCGGGCGCAACCACGGGGGACAGTTCACATGATCAACCGCACACGCGTATCCATCGGCGTCGTCGCCCTCGCCCTGGCGGGGGGAACCCTGGGTGCCAACGCCGCCATGGCCGAGAGCGGCACGTCCACCGCCCCGGACACCCGGATCGCCGCGCAGAGCGCCGGGACCACCCGGGTCGGCGCGTCCGCCGCGCCCCGGCTCTTCCTGCCGTTCCCCTGCGGAACGAAGTGGCGGGTGTCCTCGGGCTCCTCCGCCCACGCCCCGGCCCTCGACATCGACAAGGGCAACGCGAAGGCGGAGGGCAAGACGGTGCAGGCCGCGGCCGACGGCGTGGTCGTCTTCTCCACCCGCTTCTCCAAGGGCTCGGGCAACACCATCCAGATCAAGCACAAGGGCGGCTACTACACCACCTACCTGCACCTGAAGTCGCGCAGCGTCAAGAAGGGCGACAAGGTCAAGCGCACCACGAAGATCGGCACCCTCGGCAAGGACGGCCCCACCGCCAACGGCCACCCGCACCTGCACTTCGAGGTCGCCAAGGGCAAGAAGAACGCGGACCGGTGGGGCGGGACGGACGGCGGGAAGCACCGGAGCACCGCCAAGCTCTACCCGAAGACGTACAAGGGCACCGGCAAGATCTGGAAGGACCAGGTCTCCCACTCCTGCTCGGCCCCGAAGCCGACCAAGTGGGCCCCGTTCAAGGTGGTCGAGCCGGTCTCCAAGCGCGCCTGGGCCGGCACCAAGTACAAGTCCTACGGCAAGCTGGAGAAGGGCAAGGTCGTCATGCTGGCCTGCAACCACACCCGCAGCCCGGGCGGAAAGCTCTACCGGCGCCTGGACAACGGCAGCGGTGCGGACGGCAGGGGCGCATGGGTGCGCTCGTCGAGCACGTACGTGAAGCAGCTCAAGGGCTGCACGAGGTAGGGCGGTACGGGGCGGGGCGGCCGACCGCCCCGCCCCTCCTTCCCCCTCTCCCTCTTCTTCCTCTCCCGGCCGGAGCGCCCGCGCAGGTGCCCCGGCCGGGAGATCCGTGCGTTCCGGCCCCGGTCTCAGCCCTCGCGGTACTCGACCAGCACCGGTTCCTCGCCGAAGCCGATCCGGTCCCCGGCCCGGAGGCGGACGCTCCGGCCGTCCATCCGGCGCAGCAGGTGCTCGCCCTCGGCCGCGGGCACCTCGACGCGCCCCTTCGTCGTCCAGCGGACGACGAAGGGTCTGCCGTCCCGTTCGAAGCGGCAGGTGTACGCGCCCTCGGGCAGGCCCAGTTGCCCGCCCTGCCCGCACGCGGCGATCCGGGCGCCGTCCAGCCACTGCAGCAGCCGCCCCATGCGCAGCCCGGCCGGTGTGGGCCGCCCGCCGACGGGCTGCACCACGAGCGGCACACCGGTGCTCCCCCAGGAGTAGAAGTACATCCGCTCCACCCCGTAGTGCCGGCTGTAGAGACCCGCCAGGTAGAAGCGCACCGCGTAGTCGCGGGCCCGGCGGGCGTCCAGCGGCGGGGTGACCGCGACGTTCCGGTCCGGCCCGGTGTTCCACACCGGGATCTGCCCCACCCCCTCCTCGTACAGGACGTCGTGCACGTTCCGGGCGAGGTCGATGATCTCCTCCGGCGGCGAATCGGCCCTGCGCGGCGGCAGTTTCAGCGCCGCCGCGTGGCAGTTCCCGTACGCGCCGGTGCGTGCGAACCGGCGCAGCAGTTCGCGGCCCCGCTCCTCCCGCAGCTCCCCGAAGGACGGGCAGGCCACCAGCGCCCCGGGATCGACGCGTTTGATGATCCGGGCCGCCCGCTCGACCATCCCCGCGAGGGTGGCGACGCTTCCGGAGTAGTGCAGCGGATGGCTGGGGTAGTCCCAGAGCTCGTATGCCTCGATGCGGCCCCGGTAGCGCGTGGCGACCTTCTCCACGAAGCGGTCCCAGTCCGCCGGATCGGCCGGGGGCGAGGCACTCGAATCGGCGTAGGCACCCCTGCGTCCGCCCGCCGCCGCCCACAGGGGCGTGCCGGAGAGGGTGAGCAGGACCGGCAGCCCGCGCCGTTCGGCGGAGTCGACCGACCGTTCCAGGACCGACCAGTCGTACCGGCCGCGCCGGGGCTCGATGGCGCCCCAGCGGGTTCCGCTCTCCCACAGCCGCACGGCCCCGGTGCGGAACCCGGGCATCTCCCCCGTGTCGGTGTTCATCGTCAGCCCGAAGAACTCCGGCGGCACCCGGCGCGGTGCGACCGACCAGAGCGGCCCGTCGAACCGCTGGGCGACGGAGGTGGTGCCCTCCTGTCCGGTGCCCGGGGTGGCGGGCGGTCTGCCGCCGCCGGGCCCGTCGCCGCCCGGCAGCTGCGTACTGGCGGCCGGGACGAGGAGGAGGACGAGGACCAGGGCCACCACCTGGAGCGGGAGGAGCACGCGGCGCAGCGGCGGCCGAGCCTCCCGGGGCCCCTCGCCGCCGCCGTCCCCGCTCCGTCCCGCCACCGCCGCCACCGCCGCCGCGGGTTCCCGGCCCGCCCCGGCGTCCGGGCGTCCGCCCGCCCCGTCCGGGTGCTCGCCGTGTTCACCCTGCTCGCCGTGCTCGCCGTGCTCGTCCGGGCGCCCTCCCGTGCCGTCCGGACCTGCCACGCCGTCACCCGGAACCGTCAGGTCACCGGCCGGAACCGCCATGCCGTCGGCCGGGTCCTGCGCGGTGGTCGTCCGCGACCAGACCCGGTACAGCCGGTCCAGCTCCGCCGGGCCCGCCCCGCAGACCCGCGCCACCCGTTCCACCGCCCCGAAGCTGCCGGGGACGGTCGTGCCCCGGCAGTAGCGGTGGAGCGTGGACCGGCTGAGGCCGGTGCGGTGGGCCAGCGCCGTGTAGCTGCGTCCGCTGCGCCGCTTCAGTTCCTCCAGCAACTCGGCCAGTTCGGCCGGTCCCTGCGCTTTCCCGTCGAACGTCATCGTCCTCCCGTTGTTCCGCTCTCCCCCGGGGAGACGGGACGCGTCCCACGCCGTCCCACTCGGCCCGAAAACGGCAGCCGAGACCCCCTCGGGCATCCCGTTGTCCCACCTTCCCCGTTCCTTCTTGCCTCAGCACACGCCGCTGTCACAAGGTCACAACACCGACGTCACCAGAACGTGGCGACGCCGGCGCCGCTCGGGGGGAGCGGTGAACGCGTCTCGCACCTGGGAACCACATGCTGCGCATCCATTTCTCGGCCGGGGACATGGCCCGTACCCGTGTCGCCGACCATCCCGACCCGCTCTGGGAATCCGTACTGAGCCTGCACCAGTTGCAGGAACGGCAGTCGGACCCCGCCATGCTTCATTGGCAGAAGCACGTCATCAGGAACGGCCGGGCCCCGCTGCGCCTGCTGCTGCCCCTGGTCCCGGCCCGGGGCTACTTCCCGGACTTCCTCACCCCGGTCGAGAGCGCCGAGGGGTTCGAGGCGGGACTCGACGCCCTGCTGTCGACACCACGGCCCCAACTGCACCTCCAACTCACCCGGTTGGCGAAGGACAGGCCGCCCGACCCCTGGCTCCGGGCGGTCGCGGAGGGCGGATCGCCGGTGCTCCACCGCCTCGGCGAGGCACTGCGCGCCTACCGGCACCACGCCCTGGGCGGGATGTGGCAGCGCATCCGCGACCGGATCGAGGCCGACCGCGCCTGGCGGTCGCGCACCCAGTGCCTCGGGGGCACCGACGCGATGCTGCGCACGTTCGGCCCCGCCCTGCGCTGGCGTCCGCCCGTCCTGGAGGCCGACTACCCGGTCGAGGCGGACATCTGCCTGGACGGCCGGGGGCTGCTCCTGATCCCGTCGTACTTCTGCCACCGGGCACCGGTCGCCCTGGCCGACCCGGCCCTGCCGCCGACCCTCGTCTATCCCGCGCGGGCCGTGGTCCCGGCCGCGACGCCCCCGCCCGAACCGGCGGGTCCGCATCTCGCCCGGCTCCTGGGCCACACCAGGGCCGCGGTCCTGGAATCCCTCGACGGCGAGTGCACCACGAGCGAACTGGCCCGGCGCGTCGGGATCTCCCTCTCCTCCGCCAGCGAGCACGCCGCCGTGCTGCGGAACGCCGGCCTGGTCTCCAGCAACCGGCTGCGCAACTCCGTGCGCCACAGCCTCACCCCGGTGGGCCTGGCCCTGCTCGGCACCGGTCCGCGGTGAGGGAGCCGTACACGACGAACGCCCCGACCGGACGGAACCGGTCGGGGCGTCGGAGCACGGGTGGGAGGGACGAACCGCTCCCCCGCCATCGGTAGGCCGTGTGGGACTCGAACCCACAACCAACGGATTAAAAGTCCGCTGCTCTGCCAATTGAGCTAACGGCCCTCGGCGAATCACCCCTGAGCATAGCCCGCCGGAACCCGGCCGCCGATCGGGTATCGGTTACCGGGCCCCGTCATGGCGGAAACCTGATGCTCCGAAGGGGCTCCCGGCACCCGGGGGCACGGCCGCCGGACGCCGGGAACCCCTCGCGTCAGAAGATCCCCTTGTAGCCCTGCCATCCGGTGGCGATCTTCGTGCGCGAGCCGAACGATCCCTTGCCGTTGCCGTTGTTGCGGAAGAGGTTGCCCGAGCTGTCCCGCTCGACGATGTCGGCCCTCCCGTCGCCGGTGATGTCCCCGACCCCGACGATGACGTCGTACGACCTTCCCCACGCGGCGAAGACCTTCACCCGCTCCTTCAGCCGGCCGCTCGCGGTGCCGTCGTAGCGGTAGAGCGTGCCGTCCTTCCTGTCGTGGGCGAGCACGTCTCCGTACCCGTCGCCGTCGAGGTCTCCGGCGCCCACGACCTTCGAGTAGCCGTTCCAGGCCGAGCGGATCTTCACGCCGGGCTTCAGCCTGCCGTTCCCGTCGTCGGCGAAGAGGTGGATGTCGCCGGTCGACGCCTTGCGCGCGAGCAGGTCGGGGCGTCCGTCACCGGTCAGGTCGCCGGGCACGGTCAGGACGTTGTACGCGTTCCAGCCGGTGCCCAGCGAGGTGTGGCCGCTGCCCGGCGTGTACGAGTCGCCGCACTTGCCGTTGTACCGGCGCAGTTCCCCGTTCGGCATCCGTACGAGCATCTCGGCGCACCGGTCGCTGCCCATGTCCCCGAACGGGACCGCGACCGTGCCCTTGGGCCAGCCGGCGCCGGAGCGCTTCCAGTCGAACTTCCCCTTGCCCTCGGTGTAGTGCAGGGTCAGTCCGCCGACGGAGTTGAGCGTGACCAGTTCGCCGAAGTCCCAGCCGCCCTGGTCGTGGTGGCCCTGGAGACCGCCGCCGACCGAGATCTTCCCGCTGGTGGTGTACGTGCCGCCGCCCTTGACGGCCCTGGCGGTCAGCGTCCAGGTGTGGAGCTCGTTGAAGGCGTGGGTGCCCTTGTCCGTCCGGCCGTCCCAGTCGACCTCGATCCCGGCGCCGGGGCCGCCGGAGATGGTGCGGACGGTACGTCCGCGCAGGTCCTTCACCACGAAGGTCCAGGTCGCGGGCGCGTTGAGCTGCCAGCTGCTCTCCCAGCGCCGGCCGCCCGAGGTGTTCTTGAGGTCGATGTACCCGGCGTTGACGTCCGACTCGATCTTCGCGAGCGGCTGCGTGGGCACCCCGCTCGGCACGATCCGGATCGCCTTGTCCGGGCCGACGTACGCGATGTCGCCGCCGAACTTGTCCACGGCCCAGGTCAGCCGTCGCTGGTCGGCGGTGCCGCCCGCGGGCAGGTCCGCAATCTCCCTGGGCGGTGCGACCGTCCCGGTGTGGAAGTCGGTGAGCAGCAGCTTCCCGGCGGTGCGGTCGTGCCGGACGAGGTAGCCGTCGCCGACGAGCGCGGCGCCGGACGGCACGGTGACGCTCTTCTTCGCCGTGCGGTCGTACACCCCGGCGGCGCCGTCCGGGCCGCAGTTCCAGTAGATCCAGCGGCCGACGGTCCGGAGTTCCTCGATCACGCACGGGGCGCCGGTGGCGACGGTCTGGACGACCTTCTTCTGTTCGAGGTCGGTCGCGGTGACCACCCCGGCGGTGGAGGCGGCCGTCCACAGCGCCGAACCCCAGATCGAGGCGGCGGTGATGGGCCGCGTCGTCCGCACGTCCGACCAGCGGACCCCGACGGCGTCGATGTACTGCTTGCCGGTCGACGCCGCCTCGTGGACGAAGTAGCGCCCGGTCGCGTCCACGAACCGGCCACCGGTCACCGCGGGTTCCTCGGAGCTGTGGAACGTGTTCGCCGTCGTCCAGACCTGGGCGCGTTCCTTGCCGCCGTCGACGAAGAAGCGGCCCAGGTGGCCGTTGCCGGTGGCGTACAGGGGCACGCAGGAACCGGCGTCGCACGGCACGCGCTTCGTGTGCGCGCCGGTCGCGTAGGCGTCCACGTACCCCATCGAGGTGGGGGCACCCACCGACGTCCCGCCCGGGGAGACCTGGCGGGCGAACGCGAACTGCGGTCCGCTCGGGGCGATTTCCACCGTGTTCAGTACTCCGCCGGCGAAGTCGATGCCCCAGACACCGCTCGTCGCGATGGGCGCCGGCGCGTCCGCGGCAACGGCGTTCGGCACCGTGCCGAGACCGGCCGCGGCCACGGTGAGGGCGGCCAGCGTCGCGATACGGCGCCGGGCGCCATGGCCGCGTGGAGAAGCAAGGCGAGCCAAAAGGGTCAGTCCTCCCCGAAATACCCGAGGGCATGAAGACACGAAGAAACGAAGGGCACAGGTGATCAACGGCGGCCCGCCGCAAAGGAGTCACACAGAGCTCGCAAAGCCCCCCGGCCCCGCCCCTGTGCAAGTCGCCGGATGCTAGCAGCGGTTACTTGTGTGAGGGAAGTGAAAAGAAAAGCGGGCCCGCTCGTGAAGAGCGGGCCCGCTTTCCGCAGACCGTTCAGCGGACCCTCAGCGGGTCCTCACGGTGTTCAGCCGTTGCGCTTCCAGCGCGGCTTGTCGTCGCGGCGGCCGAAGGAGCCGGTGCCGCCGCCGCGGTGGTCGTCACGGCGACCGGTCGGACGGTCGCTGCCGCCGGAGCGGAAGCCGCCGGAGGGACGGTCGTCGCGACGGTCGCGGTTGAACGGACGGTCGCTGCCGCCGGAGCGGAAGCCGCCCGACGGACGGTCGTCACGGCGGTCGCGGTTGAACGACGGACGGTCGTTGTCACGACGCTCGAAGGAGCGGCCACCGCGGTCGTCACGACGGTCGTAGGAGCGGAAGCCGCCCGACGGACGGTCGTCGCGACGGTCCCGGTTGAACGAGGGACGGTCGTTGTCGCGACGGTCGCGGTTGAACGACGGGCGGTCGTTGTCACGACGCTGGAAACCACGGTCGCCACCGCGGTCGTCACGACGGTCCCGGTTGAACGAAGGACGGTCGTTGTCGCGACGGTCGCGGTTGAACGACGGACGGTCGTTGTCACGACGCTCGAAGGAACGGCCACCACGGTCGTTGTCGCGACGGTCCCGGTTGAACGACGGACGGTCGTCGCGGCGGTCGTGCCCGCGGTTGTCCCGGCGCTCGAAGTTGCCGCGCTCGTCGCGACGGTCGTCGCGGGCGGGCTGCTCCGGCACGGAGACGGCGGCCTCGACAGCGGCCTCCGCCTCGGCGGTGGCCTCGGCCACCGCGGCCTCGGGGTCCTCGCCCCGCTCGCGCGCGGCACGGGCGACGAGGCGGTCGGCCTCCTCGCGCAGCTCACCGGCGCGGCGCTGGACGCGCTCAAGCTGCTTGGTCAGCTCGGCGACCTCGCGCTCGGCCTGCTTGGCGGCGTTGCTCGCGGAGTCGGCCTGCACCTCGGTCAGCGAACGGGCGCCGGTGATCTCGGCGACCTCCGGGTCGAAGGCGCCCGCGCCGCCGACGATGTGACGCGAGGCGTCGACGCCCGCGTCCTCCATCAGGCGGAAGATCTGACGGCGCTGGTGCGGCAGCGCCAGCGACACGACGACACCGGACTTGCCGGCCCGCGCGGTACGGCCCGAGCGGTGCAGGTAGTCCTTGTGGTCACCGGCCGGGTCCACGTTCAGGACCAGGTCGATGCCGTCGACGTGGATGCCGCGGGCGGCGACGTCGGTCGCGACGAGCGCGTTGACGTAGCCGTCCTTGAAGTCGGCGAGCACCCGGGTGCGGGCGCCCTGCGTCATGCCGCCGTGCAGCGCGTCCGCCTTGACGCCCGCCTCGACGAGCTGCTCGGCGATGCGGTCGGCGCCCAGCTGGGTGCGGACGAAGATGATGGTGCGGCCCTTGCGGGCGGCGATGGCGGAGGTGACCGGCGCCTTGTCCTTCGGCTTCACGACGAGGACGTGGTGCGTCATGGTCGTGACGTTGCCCTGGGCGCTGTCGACCTCGTGGCTCACCGGGTTGTCCAGGTAGCGCTTGACCAGCGTGCCGATCTCGTTCTCCATCGTGGCGGAGAAGAGCATGCGCTGGCCGCCGGCCGGGATCTGGTCGAGCAGCTCGGTGACCTCGGGCAGGAAGCCCAGGTCGGACATCTGGTCGGCCTCGTCGAGGACGGCGACCTGGATGTTCTCCAGGGAGCAGGCGCCCCGGTTGATGATGTCGCGCAGCCGGCCCGGGGTGGCGACGAGGATGTCGACGCCGCGCTCCAGGGCGTAGATCTGGTTGCCCATCGACGTACCGCCGCAGACGACCTTCATCTTCAGGCCGAGCACGTCGCCGTACGGCTGGAGGGCGTCCGCGACCTGCATCGCGAGCTCGCGGGTCGGGGTCAGGATGACCGCGCGGGGCTTCTTCTTCTCGGTGTGACCGCCGGCCAGCGCGGCCAGGGTCGGCAGACCGAAGGAGAGGGTCTTGCCGGAGCCGGTGCGGCCGCGGCCCAGGATGTCCTTGCCGGCCAGGGCGTCCGGGATGGTCGCGGCCTGGATCGGGAAGGGCTCCGTCACACCGTTCTGCGCGAGCTTGCGGACGATGCCCTCGGGCAGGCCCAGGTCGGCGAAGGTGATGGTCGGCTCGGCGTCCGCGTCGGCGGCGTCGGTGTCGGCCTGCTCGGCCAGGGGGGCGTCCGCCTCGACGGAGACGACGGACTCGGCGACGACGGCCTCCGCGGCCTCGACGAGCTCGTCGTTCTCGATGCTCTCGGGCATGACGGTGCGGTCAGAACTGGAAATTGACATGCGAAATGCGAAACCTTCCGGAGTCTCGGCACGCGCCCGTAACTCCGTGATTCGCAATTTCGACCGCCTCAATGCGGTCCAGCCACGGCAAGGGAGAGTACGCGCCACACGGCGCGCTTCTGTTTCGGCGCCGGGCAATGGGATCAAACGATCTACTACCATACGCACTCCCTCCCACATTGCGCAAACCGGCCTCCTCCGGCACCCCGCTACACCGGCCTCACCTGCGGCGACACCTCCGGGGTCCGCAGCACCGCCGGACCGTACGGCGCGGCCATCGCCTCGCCGCGGAACCGGGCGGCCGGCGAGGCGGACGGCGGCGACGGCGGCTCGGAGGGCTGCGGCTCGACGGGGGTCGGCGGCTCGGTGGTCGCGGGCGCGGACGGCGTCGGGGTGCCCGAGGGCTGCGGCACCCCGGGATCGGGGGACGAGGCCGGAGGCGCCGGCGTCCCGCCGCCCCGCGTCGGTTCCGGACCACCCGGCTCCGCTCCCGGGCGCCCGCCGCCGGGAGCGGCCGGGGACCCGCTGGAAGCGCCGGGCTCCGGCGACCCGGCGGCCTCCCGCTCGGAGTCGGAGTGCGCCTCGGCCCGGCCGCCCCCGGCCCGGATGCGGCCGGTGCCCGCCACGGTGCCGCCGTCCGGCCGCGCCGCGCTCCCCTCCGTCCCGGAGGACCGCGACGGCGAGGGGGCGGGCTTCGTGCCGCTCCCCTCGTCGTCACCGACGCTCATACAGCCTGCGGACGCGGCGACCGTCGCTGCGATGACGGTCGCCCATCGGACGGGGGCGGGGAACTGGCGCACGGGAGGCACCTCCGGGAGCACGAAGGGGGCGGAGCGGTACGGAAGGAGCGGGCGGGACTTCCGTGCCCAACTCCCCTTCCCCCGCCGGGGACACGCCCCCGCCCCGGCCCGCACACCGCCCCGTGTCCGAAAACACGCGGGTTTCCCGGAGTGGCCGTGCGCGAGGGGCCGTGCGCCGCCGCCCCGTCGGTGGCCCGTGCGCGGTCGGCCCCGGCCCACCCGTGGCCGACTCCGGCTCACCCGTAGCCGAGCGCGTGCAGCCTCTCGTCGTCGATGCCGAAGTGGTGGGCGATCTCGTGCACGACGGTGATCTCGGTCTCGGCGACGACGTCGTCGCGGGACTCGCACATCCGGAGCGTCGGCCCGCGGTAGATGGTGATCCGGTCCGGCAGCACCCCGGCGTACCACTCGCCGCGCTCGGTCAGCGGTGTGCCCTCGTACAGCCCGAGCAGCTCCGGATCACTCGGGTCCGGTTCGTCCTCGACGAACACCGCGACGTTGTCCATCAGCCGCGCCAGCTCCGGCGGGATCAGGTCCAGCGCCTCGGCGACCAGCTCTTCGAACTCTTCGCGCGTCATCTCCAGCACCCCGCCATTGTCCCGTACGCCCCGCCCGTGCGCCCCGGTCCGGAGCACCCCCGCCGCCCCGTCGGCCGCGGGCCCGCCGCGGGCGCGGGCGCGGATCGCCCCGGGGCGGCGACGGCCGAGGTCAGCCCCCGTACGCCGGTGGGGCACCCGTCCGGCGCACCCCTGTCACCTATTCGGTTTGGCTGACCCCGAAACGCCGTAGTACAGTCTCCGACGTGCCCAAGGGCGCCGGTCAGGACTCGACCGTCCCGAAACCCCCGGGTTGAAGGAAAAGCAGTTCTGCCCTCATCGTCTAGTGGCCCAGGACGCCGCCCTTTCAAGGCGGTAGCACGGGTTCGAATCCCGTTGGGGGCACGCACAACCTTGTGCGACACTTAGTCGCACAACAGCTTGGTCCTGTGGAGCAGTTTGGAGTGCTCGCCACCCTGTCAAGGTGGAGGCCGCGGGTTCAAATCCCGTCAGGACCGCTGCAGCCCTGTTGAGCTGCGTGGCTGGGTAGCTCAGTTGGTACGAGCGATCGCCTGAAAAGCGATAGGTCGCCGGTTCGATCCCGGCCCCAGCCACCATTCGAAGGCCCCGTCCAATGGACGGGGCCTTCGTCGTATCAGGCCTCTTCCCGGTCGGCCGAGTTCACGCCGGTACGGCCGCGCCACGCCCGTACCGCCAGGAACAGCAGCACCACCGCGACCACGGCGACCAGCGCCATGGCGTCCGGCACGCGCTCGCCCATCCGCTGGGCCCACTGCTCGACGGCGAACGAATCGTCCACGTCCAGCAGTCCGGGCAGCGCCGTCGTGCCGTCGAACACCAGGAACAGCACGCCGAGGCCGATGAAGAACAGCCCGGACAGCAAGCTCGTGGTGTGCGCCTCGAAACGGCCGATCCTGAAGGTGCGGCCGCGCAGCCAGGCACGGCGTCCCAGGTCGAAGCGTTCCCAGAGCAGGGCGAGCAGGAAGAGCGGGACCGCCATGCCCAGGGCGTACACGGCGAGCAGCAGCCCGCCGTAGACCGGGCTGCCGCTGACCGCCGCCACGGTGAGGACGCTGCCGAGGATCGGGCCCGCGCAGAATCCGGCCAGCCCGTAGACGGCGCCCAGCGCGTAGACGGACAGGGCGGTGGTGGGGCGGATCCGGCCGCTGAGGGCGGCGATCCGGCGCGAGGCGAAGCCCAGGCCCACGATCTGCGCGACACCGAGCGCGATGATCAGCCAGCCCGCACCGAGGACGAGCGCGTCGCGGTGACCGTAGAAGAGCCGCCCGGCGTACGAGCCCGCGGCGCCGAGCGGGACCAGGGTGGTGGCCAGACCGGCGTAGAAGATGCCGGTGCGGGCCAGGAGCCGCGAGGCCGAGTCGACGGAGTACGCGAAGAAGGCGGGCAGCAGCAGGGCGCTGCACGGGCTGACCAGGGCGAGCAGCCCGCCGAGGAAGGCGGCGAAGTAGCCGATGTCGGCCGTCACTTCGCGCGCTCCGCGCCGTCCTCGCCGCTCCCCGCGTCCTTGTCGTTCCCCGCGTCCTTGTCGCTCCCAGAACCCTTGGCGTCCTCGGTCCTGCGGGCCTGCTTCGCCGCCGCGTCGATGACCTCGGTGAAGGTCTCCAGGGGCTGGGCCCCGGCGATCGGGCGGCCGTTGATCAGGAACGACGGGGTGGAGGTCGCGCCGATCCCGTACCCCTGTTCCTGGTCCTTGCCCACCGCGGCCGAGGCGGCGGAGCTGTCCGCGTCGCGTGCGAACCGGGCGAGGTCCGCGACCCCGGCCTGCCGGGCGAGCTCCTTCAGCCGGTCCTCGCCGAAGCCCTTCTCCTTGGCCCCCTCCGCGTACGCGGCGGCGTGGAACTGCCAGAAACGGCCCTGCTGCCCGGCGGCCCACGCGGCGCGCGCGGCGGCCTCGGACTCGGCGCCGAAGATCGGGAAGTTGCGCCACTCGATGCGCAGGGTGCCGTTCTCGACGTACTTCTTCACCAGGGCGGGTTCGGTGTCGCGGGCGAACTTTCCGCAGTAGCCGCACTTGAAGTCGGCGTACTCGATGAGGACCACGGGGGCGTCCGCCCGGCCCTGCGCGAGCTTGTCGCCGGCGTCGCGCCGGGCCAGCTTCGCCAGCTCCGGATAGACACCGGCGTCCGGCTCGGCGGTGACGTCGGCGGCCGGGGAGGACGCGGTGGAACCCGTGGAGTCGGGGGCGGTGGCCCGGTAGGAGGCGTAGCCGAGCAGCGCGGCGGCCAGGACGACCCCGGCGCCGTAGAGCACCGGCTTCCTGGACCGCGACGGGCGGGCGGGCGTACGGGAGGGCGTGGACTTGGACATGCGGGACTCCGTGCTGAGCGGGTGGAAGGGAAAGGAGGGGAAGGGACCGCCGGGTGGGGCGGTCCTCTACACCCTCAGCACGGAGAGCTCGACGGGAGTGGGGGCGGCGGGCTCCGGTCCGCGCAGCCCGATCAGCGCGGGCGGGCGGACGGGCCCCTGCCCGATCGCCGCGGGCAGGCCCCACTCGGCGAGGCCGGGGGCCTGGTCGTACGAGGCGCGGGCCCGGCCCGGGAGGGAGGGCTCGCTGCCGTCGTGCTTCTTGCCCCTGCCGCACCCGGGCACCTGCTGCTGCCCGTCGGCGGACGCCACTGCCGGACCGGGATCGAGGTCGTGTCCGGCCGGCGCGACCGTCGGCACCCCCGCGGCGGTCACGGACGCGCCGCCGGAGCCGCCCGGGACGATCGCGACCGACCCGCAGAACAGCCCCAGCACGACCGCGACCACCGCCATCAGGCAGCACCACTGCGTACGGGACACGGCGACCGGCCTTTCCGGACGGGGACGACGGGCGGGAGCGACGGACAGGAGCAACGGGCGGGAACGACGGGACATGGGCCGGGTACTCGGCTGCCCGAAATGGTACGTGCTGCGTTTCCGCGTCTCCCCGCCGTGCCCCGGGCCCGCGGACGCGTCGGCACACGGATGCACCGATGCGGTGATCGCGGCGACGTGGTGACCGGGGCCGCACGAAATACGTTCGCCGTTCGTCGGGCCCGAGTGAGATCCTGGGGTCCGTATGTCTACTTCCTTCGCCGATCTCCAGTCCCAGCTCGGAGAGATCTCGCTCCGCGACGCGCACCGGCTCGGCCGCCGGCTCGAAGGTGCCCGCCGCATCCGCAAGCCCGAGGCCCGGCAGTCCGTGCTGGACGAGATCGCCGCCGAGGCCGCCAAGGCGGCCGAACGGCTCTCGCTGCGTGCCGCCCGGGTACCCGCCGTGTCCTACCCGGACCAGCTCCCGGTCAGCCAGAAGAAGGACGAGATCCTGGAGGCGATACGCGACCACCAGGTCGTGATCGTCGCCGGGGAGACCGGATCCGGCAAGACCACGCAGATCCCCAAGATCTGCATGGAGCTGGGGCGCGGTGTCCGGGGCATGATCGGGCACACCCAGCCGCGCCGGATCGCGGCCCGTACGGTCGCCGAGCGCGTCGCCGAGGAGCTGCGGACGCCGCTGGGCGAGGCGGTCGGCTGGAAGGTCCGCTTCACCGACCAGGTGAACCCCGACGCGACGTTCGTGAAGCTGATGACGGACGGCATCCTGCTCGCCGAGATCCAGACGGACCGCGAGCTGCGCGCCTACGACACGATCATCATCGACGAGGCCCACGAGCGGTCGCTGAACATCGACTTCCTGCTCGGCTACCTGGCCAGGCTGCTGCCCAGGCGCCCGGACCTGAAGGTCGTCATCACCTCCGCGACGATCGACCCCGAACGGTTCGCACGCCACTTCGGCGAGGCCCCGATCGTCGAGGTCAGCGGGCGCACGTACCCGGTCGAGGTGCGTTACCGCCCCCTCCTCGAAGAGGAAGGGGACGACTCCGACCGCGACCAGATCACCGCGATCTGCGACGCCGTCGACGAGCTGCAGACCGAGGGCCCCGGCGACATCCTGGTCTTCCTCTCCGGGGAGCGGGAGATCCGCGACACCGCGGACGCGCTGAACAAGCGCAACCTCCGCCACACCGAGGTGCTCCCCCTCTACGCCCGGCTCTCGCACGCCGAGCAGCACCGCGTGTTCCAGCGCCACACGGGCCGCCGCATCGTGCTCGCGACCAACGTCGCCGAGACCTCGCTGACCGTGCCCGGCATCAAGTACGTGATCGACCCGGGCAACGCCCGGATCTCCCGCTACAGCCACCGCACCAAGGTCCAGCGGCTGCCGATCGAACGGATCTCGCAGGCCAGCGCCAACCAGCGCAAGGGCCGCTGCGGCCGTACGTCGGACGGCATCTGCATCCGGCTGTACTCCGAGGACGACTTCCTGACCCGTCCCGAGTTCACCGACCCCGAGATCCTGCGCACCAACCTCGCCTCCGTCATCCTCCAGATGACCGCGGCCGGCCTCGGCGACATCGAGAAGTTCCCCTTCATCGACCCGCCGGACCACCGCAACATCCGCGACGGCATCCAGCTCCTCCAGGAGCTGGGCGCGCTGGATCTGGACGAGAAGTCCCCCCAGGAGGGGAAGAAGGGGCAGCGGCTCACCCAGCTCGGCCGGAAGCTCTCGCAGCTGCCCGTCGACCCGCGGCTGGCCCGCATGGTGATCGAGGCCGAGCGCAACGGCTGCACCCGCGAGGTCATGGTGATCGCGGCGGCACTCTCCATCCAGGACCCGCGCGAACGGCCCGCGGAGAAGCAGACCCAGGCCGATCAGCAGCACGCCCGGTTCAAGGACGAGACCTCCGACTTCCTGGCGTTCCTCAACCTGTGGCGGTACGTCCGCGAGCAGCAGAAGGAACGCGGCTCCTCCAGCTTCCGCCGGATGTGCAAGCAGGAGTACCTGAACTTCCTGCGCATCCGCGAATGGCAGGACATCTACACGCAGCTGCGCACCGTCGCCAAGCAGATGGGCATCAACCTCAACGAGGAGGACGCGCCGGAGCAGTCGGTGCACACCTCGCTGCTGGCCGGGCTGCTGTCGCACATCGGGCTGAAGGACACCGAGAAGAACGAGTACCTGGGCGCCCGCAGCGCCAAGTTCGCGATCTTCCCCGGTTCGGCGCTCTTCAAGAAGCAGCCGCGGTTCGTGATGTCGGCCGAGCTGGTCGAGACGTCCCGGCTGTGGGCCCGGGTCAACGCCAGGGTCGAGCCGGAGTGGATCGAACCGCTGGCCCAGCACCTGCTCAAGCGCACCTACAGCGAGCCGCACTGGGAGAAGGACCAGGCGGCGGTGATGGCGTACGAGCGGGTCACGCTCTACGGGGTGCCGATCGTCGCCCAGCGCAAGATCAATTTCGGCCGGATCGACGCCGAGACCTCGCGCGACCTGTTCATCCGCAACGCCCTGGTCGAGGGCGACTGGCGGACCCACCACCAGTTCTTCCACGACAACCGCAAGCTGCTCGGCGAGGTCGAGGAGCTGGAGCACCGCGCCCGGCGCCGCGACATCCTCGTGGACGACGAGACCCTCTTCGACTTCTACGACCGGCGCATCCCCGACCACGTGGTCTCCGGGGCGCACTTCGACTCCTGGTGGAAGCACAAGCGCCGGGACGAGCCGGACGCGCTGGACTTCGAGCGCTCGATGCTCATCAACGAGAAGGCCGGGGCCGTCACCAAGGACGACTACCCGGACTCCTGGCGGCAGGGGAAGCTCAAGTTCAAGGTCACGTACCAGTTCGAGCCGGGTACGGACGCCGACGGCGTGACCGTCCACGTCCCGCTCCAGGTGCTCAACCAGGTCACCTCCGAGGGCTTCGACTGGCAGATCCCCGGCCTGCGCGAGGAAGTGGTCACCGAGCTGATCCGCTCCCTTCCCAAGCCGATCCGCCGGCACTACGTCCCCGCGCCGAACTACGCGGGCAGGTTCCTCGACCGGGCCGTGCCCCTGCAGGAGCCGCTGACGGTCACGCTCGCCCGTGAGCTCCAGCAGATGGTCGGCGTCCCGGTCTCGGCCGACGACTTCGACCTGGGCCGGGTCCCGGACCACCTGAAGATCACTTTCCGGATCGTCGACGAGCGGCGCCGCAAGGTGGCCGAGGACAAGGACCTGGAGGCGCTGCGGCTCCGGCTGCGCCCCAAGGCCCGTCAGGCCCTCTCCAAGGCCGCCGCGGCCAGCGCGGGCCCCTCGGGCGAGTCCGTCGAGCGCTCGGGCCTCACCGACTGGACGATCGGCACGCTGAACCGCGTCTTCGAGACCCGGAGGGCCGGCCAGCCGGTGAAGGCGTACCCGGCCCTGGTGGACCAGGGCGACACGGTCGCCGTGCGGCTCTTCGACACCGAGGCCGAGCAGCAGCGGGCGATGCGGCTCGGCACCCGGAAGCTGATCATGCTGAACGTGCCGGTGAACCCGGCGAAGTTCGCCTCGGACCAGCTGACGAACCAGCAGAAGCTGGCCCTGTCCCGCAATCCGCACGGCTCCGTCCAGGCGCTCTTCGAGGACTGCGCGACGGCCGCCGCCGACCGGCTGATCGAGGCGCACGGCGGTCCGGCCTGGGACGAGGAGTCGTTCCGGAAGCTGTACGACAAGGTGCGCACCGACCTGGTGGCGCTGACCGAGCACGCGGTCAAGCAGGTCCAGCAGGTGCTGGCCGCCTGGCAGTCCTGCGAGCGGCGGCTGAAGGCGACCAACAGCCTGGTCCTGGTCGACAACGTCACCGACGTCCGCGACCAGCTCGCCGCCCTCGTGCCGCCGGGCTTCGTCACGAAGACCGGGCTGCGCAGGCTGCCCGACCTGATGCGCTACCTGGTCGCCGCGGACCGCAGGCTCCAGCAGATGCCGACGGCCGCCCAGCGCGACACCACGCGCATGGAGAAGATCCACGAGATGCAGGACGAGTACGCCTGGCTGCTGGAACAGCTGCCGCAGGGCAGGCCCGTCCCGCAGGAGGTCCTGGAGATCCGCTGGATGATCGAGGAGCTCCGGGTCAGCTACTTCGCCCATGCGCTGGGGACCGCCTACCCGGTCTCCGACAAGCGCATCGTGAAGGCGATCGACGCGGCGGCGCCGTGAGCGGGCCCGTCCGGACGGGCCTCTTCCACCGTGACGGAGCCACCACCATCGGTGAGTTCGACCTGACCCTCTGACCTGCTGTACAGTCTGTCTTCGCAGCCAGCCGCAAGGAAGGCAGCGAAAACCTGGTCCTGTGGAGCAGTTTGGAGTGCTCGCCACCCTGTCAAGGTGGAGGCCGCGGGTTCAAATCCCGTCAGGACCGCAGTGACGAAAGCCCGGATCCCCTGGATCCGGGCTTTCGCGCGTCCCGACCCCGGCGATCGCCGACGAGCAGTCAGGTGTCGGCAGCCGCCCCTTCTCCGGTGCGGGCGGCGATCCACCGGGGCCCGCATGGCGACGCACGCCCGCACGCCCGCCCGCACATCCCCCTCGGACTCCCGCCACCCCGCCCCGCGTCCGTACCGGACCGCCGCCCGCCGGCACTCCCGTACGGGGCCGTCGGCGGGCCGCCCTTCCCGGGCGCCCCGCCGCCTCCCGCCCGCACCCCGGCCGGCCACCCCGCGCCGCCGTCGACCCGGCACCGGCACCGGCAATCCATGGGCGGGCCCACACGGCCCGCCAGGGGGCTCCTGACGGCCTTTCGGGCCCGTTTCCCTCCCCGGATCACCCGTACCGCTCCCGAGGCGCCGGAGGCGCCCGGGAGGGCCGGGGCAAAAATCCCCGCGCATGGGAAAGCCGGGACGAAAGTCCCCCCGCCGGGCGACCAATGGCGAGGCGTTCCGCCTCCCGGCGGTGGCAGGCTCGTCAGCAGCAGGACTTGTGCGGTGTGACGCGAGTCACTCAAACAGTTTTGAGAAGGGGTGACCTTACACCTGTCCTACAACTGCCGAATTTAATATGTGCAATTGCACCACTCGGACGAGAGTCCCGTGGGACCGTCCGGGCCCACCCCCGTCCCGGCCTCCTCGGACGGTCCGGCCCGGTCGCGCGCGGACCCCGCGCGGGAACGCACCCGAACACACGGGTGCACACAGGTGCACCCGGGAACGCACGGGCGCGTACGCACAGGCGTACGCGGGAACGTACGGGCGCACACAGGAACACACGGGCGTGCGCGGGCACAAAAAGATCGCGCTGGACCCGGCGGAGTCCAGCGCGATCGAACGACGCACCCGCATTTCACAGGTATGGCGCCCGTTGGGGCGGGCGCCCGTCATTTGGAGCTATTGGGTGGGCTGTACGGATTGGGGGACCCGGAAGCCCGGTTGTTGCGCGACGCAGGGGGTGTGTCAGGCCTCGCTGCGCTGCTGCGGAATACCCGCAAGCAGTGCGCGGACCTCTGCCTCGCGGTACCGGCGGTGTCCACCGAGCGTACGGATGGACGTGAGCTTGCCGGCCTTTGCCCAGCGGGTAACCGTCTTCGGGTCCACGCGGAACATCGTGGCAACCTCAGCCGGGGTCAGCAGCGGCTCGGCATCAGGGGTGCGAGCAGTCATGAGCGGCCTCCTCGGGAGAACCGAACCATCTCGGTTCTTTCCTCTAAATTCTGCACCTTGACCCGCGTTGCCCGAAATGGCGGACGCGGGCCGAGTCGGTTATAGGACGAACGGCTTGTCCTCGGCACTACAACTACACCATCCGTCCAGCCACGTCGGCCAAACCGATGGAATTGCCCTCCCAGGTGTTCATCAGCGACGGAAGCCGATGGACCATGCCATAGCGGACAGTCACACCGCCGTGACGATCAGTCACAGAGCGATCAGGAGTCACCAGACCCCCCATAGCGTGCAATGCAGAGCAATCCGCCCTTAGTTGGGCGGAAGGAGCCCTCCCCGGACTCCTTGTCCTATTTTGGCACGAGGAGTAGGGAACGGCGCAAGGGCCCAGTTAGTGCTATCCATCACGCTTGAGGCAAAGGCCCGGTTCGGGACGTAGGTCCCGGACAAACTTCCGCCTCCACGTCCCCACGGGCCGCACGGGCCGCACGGGCCGCCGGTTCACATCGCACGGATACAAGATCTCGGACGCGGATCGCGCCCCGTCAGTTCGCGAACTGACGATCTTTTACCGCCCGCCAGCGCTCCGCCAGCCGTCCGTACGCCGCACTCGCCCCCTCGGTGTCGCCGGCCCGCAGCGCCTCGATGCCCTCGGCCACGTCGGCGGCCGACCGGTCCCCGGCGAGCTGCCCGGCCGGCAGGGCGTGCACCAGACCCGCGTAGTCCAGCTCGACCAGCGCACGCGGGTGGAACTCCTCCAGCCAGCGCCCCACGTCCACGAGCCCCTCGATCAGCGGACCCTCGTCCACCGCCTCCCGCATCGTCCGCAGCGCCCGCGCCAGCCGGCGCCGGGCCTGCACCATGGGCGTCCGGTACCGCAGCACGGGCACCGCGCCGTCGCCGCCCGCCGCGTACTCCCGCTCCTCGTCGGAGAAGAGCACGAACCAGCGCACCGGCACCTGCCACACCGAGGTGCGGATCCACGGCCTGGCGTCCGGATTCCGCTCCGCCCACCGCTCGTGGTCCGCGACCGCCTGCCCGCGCACCACCGGCGGCAGCACCGCGTCGAGCACGGGGGCGGGGAACATCTCCGCCAGCTCCTCCAGGGCCAGCCAGCCGCGCAGTCTGGTCCGCCACGGGCAGACGCACACCACCCCGTCCGTCTCGACGACGAACGCGTCCCCGCTCTCGTGCGCCGGCACCCCGACCGGCGGCGTGGCCGCCAAGTCGGCCAGCGAACGGCGCAGTTCGTCCTGGGCCGTGGGCCGCCCGGAGCGCTCCGCGTACCGGGCCCAGTGGCTCCGTTCGGGCTCCGGGAAGGCGGCCAGCGGCTCGTACACCCGGAGGTAGGACGCGTAGGGAACGAGCACCGAAGACACCACCGACATGCAGCAGATCGTGTCATGCCGGTACTCCGCCGGGGGGTGATCTCGGCACCGGAACAGATCTACGTGCGCGTAGGACTTACGCTCTTGCCGCGGACCTGCCGTGTCGGCCGGTCCGCGGCCCTCCCCACCTTCAGGAGGGTCCTCCGCCGCTTCGTACTTGGGAGTCACCACAGTGACCGATGTGACCGGCGCGCCTGCTGATGTACTGCACACCCTGTTCCACTCGGAGCAGGGGGGCCACGAGCAAGTCGTGCTCTGCCAGGACCGTGCCACCGGCCTCAAGGCCGTGATCGCCATCCACTCCACCGCCCTGGGCCCGGCCCTCGGCGGCACCCGCTTCTACCCGTACGCCTCCGAGGGCGAGGCCGTCGCGGACGCGCTGAACCTCGCGCGCGGCATGTCGTACAAGAACGCCATGGCCGGTCTCGACCACGGCGGCGGCAAGGCCGTCATCATCGGCGACCCGGAGAAGATCAAGACGGAGGAACTGCTGCTCGCCTACGGGCGGTTCGTGGCCTCGCTCGGCGGGCGCTACGTGACCGCCTGCGACGTCGGCACCTACGTCACCGACATGGACGTCGTCGCCCGCGAGTGCCGCTGGACCACCGGCCGCTCCCCCGAGAACGGCGGCGCCGGCGACTCCTCGGTGCTCACCTCCTTCGGCGTCTTCCAGGGCATGCGGGCCTCGGCCCAGCACCTCTGGGGCGACCCGACGCTGCGTGGCCGAAAAGTGGGGGTCGCCGGAGTCGGCAAGGTCGGCCACCACCTGGTCGAGCACCTGCTCTCGGACGGTGCGGAGGTCGTGATCACGGACGTCCGGGAGGAATCCGTGCGCCGGATCACCGAACGCCACCCCGAGGTCTCCGTCGCGGCGGACACCGACGCGCTGATCCGCACCGAGGGCCTCGACATCTACGCCCCGTGCGCACTCGGCGGCGCGCTGAACGACGAGACCGTCCCGGTGCTCACCGCCAAGGTCGTGTGCGGTGCGGCCAACAACCAGCTCGCGCACCCCGGCGTCGAGAAGGACCTGTCGGACCGCGCCATCCTGTACGCACCCGACTACGTGGTGAACGCGGGCGGTGTCATCCAGGTCGCCGACGAGCTGCACGGCTTCGACTTCGACCGGTGCAAGGCGAAGGCGACCAAGATCTTCGACACCACGCTGGCCATATTCGCACGTGCGAAGGCCGACGGCATTCCGCCGGCCGCGGCGGCCGACCGGATCGCCGAGCAGCGGATGGCCGAAGCACGCCGTAGCTGAGGGTCGTCGACCCGTCGCCGTACGCGTGCGGCGACGGGTCGGGCCGAGCGGCCGCCGACCGGCGAGACGAGACTCACGCCGGTCGGCGGGTCGCCCGCCAAGAAGAGGTTAAAATCGCAGTTGACCAGCGAGGACGGGGCTCCTCGCAGGTCTCCTTCCGGGGTGCGTGATGCGGGCGACGTACCGTACGGCCGCGGAAGCAGGTACCGTTGAAGCCCTACGGGCACGGTCTCTCCATGCGAGAGTCCGTCCTGAAACATGAACGCGTGTCAAGACTCTGGGGCCGTCGAGCCCCGTCACCGAGGGGGTCGAGCCATGGGGCGCGGCCGGGCAAAGGCCAAGCAGACCAAGGTCGCCCGCCAGCTGAAGTACAGCACCGGCGGGACTGACCTTTCGCGTCTGGCCAATGAGCTGGGCGCATCACCTTCGAGTCAGCCACCGAACGCGGAGCCGTTCGAGGACGACGAGGAGGATGACCCGTACGCACAGTACGCGGATCTGTACAACGACGACGAGGACGAGGACGAGGACGAAAAGTCCGGTCCGTCGTCACAGCGCCGCGGCGCTTGACCTCGCGCTGACACATCAACCCGGTCCGGGCCTGTCCCGGGCCGGGTTCTGTGCTGCCCCGGCCCGGTCCTCACCCGTGTGACCCGCGTACCGGATCCGGTGGCCACGGTGTGTTCCCCGACCGTCCGACCTGCCGGGATTCCGGTGGTCGAGGGGGTCGGGGACTTCGTGCACACCGGGCGGTCCCGGTGTGCACGTCCGTGTCGCACCAGGTCGTCCCGGTGTCCCATCGATGCCTAGCGGGCGTACTCGCCGACGAGCTCCGCACCCGAGGTGTGGGCCCCGCGCCCGATGATCTCGCCCGCGACCCAGGAGTCGACCCCGCGGTCGGCCAGCGTCGTCAGTGCCGCGTCCACGGACTCGGCCGGGACGATCGCGATCATTCCGACGCCCATGTTCAGCGTCTTCTCCAGCTCCAGCTGCTCGACCTGTCCGGTCCGGCCGACCACGTCGAAGACCGCGCCGGGCGTCCAGGTGGAACGGTCGACCCTGGCGTGCAGTCCGTCCGGGATGACCCGGGCCAGGTTGTTGGCCAGGCCGCCGCCGGTGACGTGGCTGAAGCCGTGGACCTCGGTCGTGCGGGTGAGGGCCAGGCAGTCCAGCGAGTAGATCCGGGTGGGCTCCAGGAGCTCCTCGCCGAGGGTCCGGCCGAACTCCTCGACCTGGCGGTCCAGCGACCAGCCGGCCCGGTCGAAGACGACGTGGCGGACGAGTGAGTACCCGTTGGAGTGAAGACCGGACGACGCCATGGCGATCACCACGTCGCCCTCGCGGATGCGGTCCGGGCCCAGCAGCCGGTCGGCCTCGACCACGCCCGTGCCGGCGCCGGCGACGTCGAAGTCGTCCGGTCCGAGGAGGCCCGGGTGCTCGGCCGTCTCGCCGCCGACCAGGGCGCAGCCCGCCAGGACACAGCCCTCGGCGATGCCCTTCACGATGGACGCGACCCGCTCGGGATGGACCTTGCCGACGCAGATGTAGTCGGTCATGAACAGCGGCTCGGCGCCGCAGACGACCAGGTCGTCGACGACCATGCCGACGAGGTCGTGGCCGATGGTGTCGTACACGCCCATCTTGCGGGCGAGGTCGACCTTCGTGCCGACGCCGTCGGTCGCGGAGGCCAGCAGCGGACGCTCGTAGCGCTTGAGGGCCGAGGCGTCGAAGAGGCCGGCGAAGCCGCCGAGGCCGCCGAGGCCCGCGACCTCGGGGCGCTGCGTCTTCTTCACCCACTCCTTCATCAGCTCGACGGCGCGGTCGCCGGCCTCGATGTCGACGCCCGCTGCCGCGTAGGAAGCACCTGTTGTCTCAGACATTGCCTGGGATCTTTCGTGTGGAGATACGGGGCTGGTGGCCGGAGGTGTACGGCCGGGCCGTCACGGGCGGCGCAGCGCGTCGGTCGCGGCGGTCGCCGCCGGGCCTGCCGCCAGCTCGGTCTCCAGCAGCTGCTTGCCGAGCAGCTCCGGGTCCGGGAGCTCCATGGGGTACTCGCCGTCGAAGCAGGCGCGGCACAGGTTCGGCTTGGCGATCGTGGTCGCCTCGACCATCGCGTCGAGCGAGATGTACGCGAGCGAGTCCGCGCCCATCGACGTGCCGATCTCCTCGACCGACATGCCGTTGGCGATCAGCTCGGCGCGGGTGGCGAAGTCGATGCCGAAGAAGCACGGCCACTTGACCGGCGGGGACGAGATCCGGATGTGGATCTCGGCGGCACCGGCCTCGCGGAGCATCCGGACCAGTGCGCGCTGGGTGTTGCCGCGGACGATCGAGTCGTCGACGACCACCAGGCGCTTGCCCTTGATGACTTCCTTGAGCGGGTTCAGCTTGAGCCGGATGCCGAGCTGCCGGATGGTCTGGGAGGGCTGGATGAAGGTCCGGCCGACGTAGGCGTTCTTCACCAGTCCGGCGCCGAACGGGATGCCGCTGGCCTCGGCGTAACCGATCGCGGCGGGGGTGCCGGACTCCGGTGTCGCTATGACCAGGTCGGCCTCGACCGGCGCCTCGGCGGCGAGCCTGCGGCCCATCTCCACCCGGGAGAGGTAGACGTTGCGCCCGGCGATGTCGGTGTCGGGGCGGGCCAGGTAGACGTACTCGAAGACACAGCCCTTGGGCTTCGCTTCCGCGAAGCGCGAGGTGCGCAGGCCGTTCTCGTCGATGGCGACGAGCTCGCCCGGCTCGATCTCGCGGACGAAGCTGGCGCCGCAGATGTCCAGGGCGGCGGTCTCGGAGGCCACCACCCAGCCGCGCTCCAGCCGGCCGAGGACCAGCGGGCGGATGCCCTGCGGGTCGCGGGCCGCGTAGAGGGTGTGCTCGTCCATGAAGACGAGGGAGAAGGCGCCCTTCACCCCGGGAAGCACCTTCGCGGCGGCCTCCTCGATGGTGAGCGGCTTGCCGTCGTCGTCGGTCTGGCCGGCGAGCAGGGCGGTCACCAGGTCGGTGTCGTTCGTCGCGGCGACCTGGGTGGCGCGGCCGTCCTTGCGGGGAAGGTCGGCGACCATCTCGGCGAGCTGGGCCGTATTGACCAGATTGCCGTTGTGACCCAGGGCGATCGAGCCGTGCGCGGTGGCACGGAACGTCGGCTGCGCGTTCTCCCACACCGAGGCACCGGTGGTGGAGTAGCGGGCATGACCGACCGCGATATGGCCCTGGAGGGATCCCAGGGACGTTTCGTCGAAGACCTGCGAGACCAGTCCCATGTCCTTGAAGACCAGGATCTGGGACCCGTTGCTCACTGCGATGCCCGCGGACTCCTGTCCACGGTGCTGCAGGGCATACAGTCCGAAATAGGTGAGCTTGGCGACCTCTTCGCCCGGAGCCCAGACACCGAAGACGCCGCAAGCGTCCTGGGGGCCCTTCTCTCCGGGGAGCAGGTCGTGGTTGAGTCGTCCATCACCACGAGGCACGCCACCGAGTGTAGGCGAGGTCGACCACTGGTCCGAATTCGGGACACCGCGCCGGACCACCGGGGAAGCGCTCCCGAGGGGGGTGCGGGACCCCTTCCGGGTGATCACTCAAAGTGACCGTCCATGGGTTCCGGCGGGCGCCGGGGACGGGGCGCGGACCGGCCACAGGGCGGCGGCTGCGCGGATCAGCGCCCCTGGGACCAGCGAGTTCCGGCCATTCGGCACGGGGGCGCGCCGGGCCCGATGGTGGCGCTCGGTGAACCGGCCGACGGGCCGTCGCGGAACCCGGCCGAACGTGCGTTTCGTGGCGAGCCTCACACCGAACTCCGCCCTACTCGCCGGTTCGCGGATCGTGTCGCCGGGTCCGCGGGCCGCGCCGCCGGGTCCGTGCGTCGTACGGTCCTGCCGGCTGCGGCCCGTGGACGGGATTCCGGGTGGCGCGTCCGGACCGTTCACCGGCGCGGGACCGCTCAGCCCATCAGGGGCAGAAGGGCTTCGAGGTCGGCCCGTTCGCCGCTCGCGGAGACCTTGGCGGCGTCGAGGGCCCGGGCCCACCGCGTACGGCCGGTGGCGAGCCCGATCCAGGTGAGCGGGTCGGTCTCGACGACGTTGGGCGGCGTGCCGCGCGTGTGCCTGGGGCCCTGCACGCACTGGACCACGGCGAACGGCGGGACGCGCACCTCGACCGCGCCGCCCGGCGCCTTCTCCGCGAGGGCGTCGGCGAGCAGCCGGGTGCAGGCGGCGAGCGCCTGCCGGTCGTACGGGACGTCCAGGCCGGTCGCCTCGTTCAGGTCGTCGGTGTGCACGACAAGCTCGACGGTACGGGTGACGAGGAAGTCGGCCAGTCGCATCGTCCCCGCCGGGACCGACAGCAGCCGGTCGTCGGGAACGTCCGGCACCAGCTCCTCGAACCGCCCGGTGACCTCCTCGTACAACGCGTCCAGGTCCGGGGTCGCCGCGGCGAGCTCCCTGGTGCCGTCGGCGATGGGGGCGGCCCGGTCCGCGGTCGAGGACGGCCAGTCGAGGAGTTCCAGATCGGGCCCGGCCGCGGCGGGCGGCGGCAGCTCCAGGTTCCGGGTGAGGTGCAAGAGCCCCATGGTCAGGTGCACGGCCAGTTCGCGCACGGTCCAGTCGCCGAGCCTGGTCGGCAGTGCGAGCTGCTCGGGCGTCAGGGTGCGGACGGCCCCGCGGACGTGGGCGAACTGTGCCAGGACCGCGCTGCGGGTCCGGGCCGGGTCGTAGCGGCGGGCGCGTTTCCGGGACGGCGGCATGCCCGGGAGCCTACGTCCTGCCCGGCGCCCCGGTCGGCGGTTGGCGACAGGTGGCCGGCCGTGAGCGGTCGGCCGTAAATGACCGGCCGCGAGCCGTCGGTTCAGTTCCGGATCGCGAAGTCGCCCAGTCCGCCGGCCAGGAGGCCGAAGCCGCGCTCGGCGAGCTCGGCGGCGTCCGGGGCGATCTCGTCGGCCCGGTCGCCCGCCAGCAGCCGCAGCTGGTTCGCCTGTATCAGCGAGTTGCGGGTGCCGATCAGCTGGGCCGCCGCGATCCGGGCGATCGGCGGCTCCTGCCCCTCCTCGACCAGGACCTCGGCGAGCAGCTCGAAGGAGCGCATGGCGAACGAATGGGCCCTGATCAACAGCGCCGGGGTCTCCTGGATCAGCCGACGCACCTCCAGCACCATCGGCAGGTCGCTCATCCCGACCGAGGGGTCGCGGCGCTCCATCGCGTCCAGGAACTGGGCGCGCACGGCGGCCAGCGCGGACTCTCCGGGCGCCCGGTCCCGTACCACCCGCGCGACGTCGCCGACGTGCTCCTCCATCGGCGAGAGGACCAGGTCCTCCTTGCTCGCGAAGTAGTTGAAGACCGTCATCTTCGAGACCTCGGCGGCCTCGGCGATCTCGGCGACCGAGACCTGGTCGAAGCCGCGCCCGGCGAAGAGTTCGGTGGCCGCGGCCAGCAGGCGGTGGCGCGTCCGGAGCTTCTTGCGCTCGCGCAGGCTCATCCCCTCGGTCATGGCATCACTGTACCAGGATGAAAGTTGAGCCCGGATTAATTCTTGACCGGATACATTTTCATGGGTCATGGTGATGCCGGACCACGGCGGCGCCGAGCCGCCCGGGAGGGGAGAGCCGCCATGACCACAGCCATGCCCACAGCCATGACCGACCGTCGGCGTCTGATCGGCTTCGTGCTCTGCATCGCCACGATCCTGCTGGCCGTGCTCGACACGAACATCGTTTCGTCGGCGACGGTGCCGATCGTCCGCGAGCTCGATCCGGCGCACGGCGTCGACAAGATCCCCTGGCTGATCGCCGCGTACCAGCTCGCCGCGACCGCGGCCCTGCCGCTGTACGGGAAGCTCTGCGACGTACTCGGCGCCAAGAAGGTCTTCATCGGGGCCGTCGCCGTCTTCCTCACCGGCTCGGTGCTGTGCGGGATGGCGGGGTCCATGGGCCGGCTGATCGCCGCCCGCGCGCTCCAGGGCATCGGCGGCGGCGGGCTGATGAGCGTCACCATGGTCGTGCTGCGCGAGCTCAAGGGCCCCGGGAAGGACGACGGCGGCAAGGGCGGCAGCATCGGCGGGATCGTCGCGGGCACCGGGATGGCGCTCGGGCCATGGCTCGGCGGACTGCTCGCCGACCACGCCGACTGGCGGTGGATCTTCTACATCAACCTGCCCGTCGGCCTCGCCGTGCTGGTCGCCGCGGTCTGCGTGCTCAGGCTGCCCGTGCGCACCGCCCGCCGCACGATCGACTTCCTGGGCGCCGGTCTCGCGGCCGCCCTCTCCACCGCGCTGCTGCTGGTCGCCCAGTGGGGCGGCAAGGACTACGCCTGGTCGTCCCCGCAGGTCGTGGGGCTGATCGCGGGCAGCGCCGTCCTGCTCGTCCTCTTCCTGCGCCGTCAGGCCACCGCGGCCGAACCGGTGCTCCCGCTCACCATGTTCAAGATCCGCGAACTCCGGTACGGCTTCGCCGTCCAGGGCCTGGTCGGCGCCGCCATGATGGGCTCGCTGATCTACGTGATGATCTATCTCCAGGTCGTACGGGGCGTCGGCGCCTCCTCCGCCGGGCTCTTCCTGGTCCCGATGGCGATCGGCATGACCGTCATCGGGCTGTTCTCCGGCAGGCTCGCCTCGGCGGGCTGGTCGCAGCGGACCTTCGTCATCAGCGGAAGCGCCTGTGCCTGTGCCGCCCTGGCCCTGCTCGCCACGCTCACCGCGGACACCGGCCTCTGGGCGGTCCGCGCCATGATGCTGCTGATGGGCGTCGGCTTCGGGCAGCTCGTCGGACAGCTGATCCAGCTGGTCCAGGACACCGCGCCGGCCGGTCAGCTGGGTGTGGCCACCACCGGTGTCCGGTTCTTCCAGACCCTCGGCGGCGCCCTGGGCGCGGCCGTCCTCGGCACCGTGCTCAGCCGGGTGTACGCGGCCCGCGGCCCCGGCGGCACGACCAGCACCATCGGCCGGCTGACCGGGCCCGCCCACCAGCAGGCGGTGGACGCCTTCGTCTCGTCGATGAACGTGGTCTTCTGGGCCGCGACCGGGCTGATGCTCCTGGCGACCGTCCTGGCCTTCCGGATCCCGGCCCGCCGGGAACCGGACCCGACGGACTCGTCCTCCCCCACCGACAGGCAGGCCGCGCCGACGCCCGCGTGACGCGTACCGCACATCCCCCGCGCACACGGGGACGGCCCCGCCCACGGATGGGCGGGGCCGTCCCCGTCACAGACGTACCGTCGTCACGCACGTACCGTCGTCGCGCACGGACCGTCGCCGTCAGGCGAGCAGACCCGGAATGGTCTCCTCGTGCGCGGTGCGCAGCTCGCTCAGCGGGATGCCGAACTCGCCCTGGACCTCGATCTCCTCGCCGTCCACGACACCGATCCGGGCGACGGGCAGACCCCGGGCACCGCACATGTCGTTGAAGCGGAGCTCCTCGCTCCGGGGGACGGAGACGACCGCGCGCCCCGCCGACTCGGAGAAGAGGAAGGTGAACGCGTCCAGTCCGTCCGGCACGACCAGCCGGGCACCCTTCCCGCCGCGCAGGCAGGACTCGGTGACCGCCTGGATCAGGCCGCCGTCGGAGAGGTCGTGCGCCGCGTCGATCATGCCGTCGCGGGAGGCCGAGATCAGGATCTCGGCGAGCAGCTTCTCGCGGCCCAGGTCCACCTTCGGAGGCATGCCGCCCAGGTGGCCGTGGACGACCTCGGACCAGGCCGAGCCGCCGAACTCCTCGTGCGTGTCGCCCAGCAGGTAGAGGAGCTGGCCCTCTTCCGCGAAGGCGACCGGCGTGCGCCGGGTGACGTCGTCGATCACGCCGAGCACGGCCACGACCGGCGTCGGGTGGATCGCCGTCTCGCCGGTCTGGTTGTACAGCGAGACGTTGCCGCCGGTGACCGGGGTGCCCAGCTCCAGGCAGCCGTCCGCCAGGCCGCGGGTGGCCTCGGCGAACTGCCACATGACGTCCGGGTCCTCGGGCGAGCCGAAGTTCAGGCAGTCCGAGATCGCGAGCGGCTTGGCACCAGAGGCGGCGACGTTGCGGTACGACTCCGCCAGCGCGAGCTGCGCGCCGGTGTACGGGTCGAGCTTGGCGTACCGGCCGTTGCCGTCGGTCGCCATGGCCACGCCCAGGTTCGACTTCTCGTCGATCCGGACCATGCCGGCGTCCTCGGGCATCGCGAGCACGGTGTTGCCCTGCACGAACCGGTCGTACTGGTCCGTGATCCAGGACTTCGACGCCTGGTTCGGCGAGGAGACCAGCTTGAGGACCTGCTCGCGCAGCTCCGCGCCGTTCGCCGGACGGGCCAGCCTGCCGGCGTCGTCCGCCTGGAGCGCGTCCTGCCACGACGGGCGGGCGAACGGGCGGTGGTACGTCGGGCCCTCGTGGGCGACGGACCGCGGCGGCACGTCCACGATCTGCTCGCCGTGCCAGAAGATCTCCAGCTGCGAGCCCTCGGTCACCTCACCGATGACGGTGGCGATGACGTCCCACTTCTCGCAGATCTCCAGGAAGCGGTCCACGTGCTGCGGCTCGACGATCGCGCACATGCGCTCCTGCGACTCGCTCATGAGGATTTCCTCGGGCGAGAGGGAGGAGTCGCGCAGCGGCACGGTGTCCAGCTCGACGCGCATGCCGCCGGAACCGGCGGAGGCCAGCTCGGACGTGGCGCAGGAGAGCCCGGCGCCGCCGAGGTCCTGGATGCCCGCGACGAGCTTCTCCTTGAAGATCTCCAGGGTGCACTCGATGAGGAGCTTCTCCTGGAACGGGTCGCCGACCTGGACGGCCGGGCGCTTGGCCGGGCCGGTCGACTCGAAGGTCTCCGAGGCCAGCACGGAGACGCCGCCGATGCCGTCGCCGCCGGTGCGGGCACCGTAGAGGATCACCTTGTTGCCGGGGCCGGAGGCCTTGGCCAGGTGGATGTCCTCGTGCTTCATCACGCCGATGCAGCCGGCGTTGACCAGCGGGTTGCCCTGGTAGCAGGCGTCGAAGACGACCTCGCCGCCGATGTTCGGCAGGCCCAGGCAGTTGCCGTAGCCGCCGATGCCCGCGACGACGCCCGGCAGGACGCGCTTGGTGTCGGGGTGGTCGGCCGCGCCGAAGCGCAGCGGGTCGACGACGGCGACCGGGCGGGCGCCCATGGCGAGGATGTCGCGGACGATGCCGCCGACGCCGGTGGCCGCGCCCTGGTAGGGCTCGATGTACGAGGGGTGGTTGTGCGACTCGACCTTGAAGGTGACCGCGTACCCCTGGCCGACGTCGACCACACCGGCGTTCTCACCGATGCCGACGAGCATCGCGTCGTTGGCGGGGACCTTCTCGCCGAACTGCTTGAGGTGGACCTTGCTGCTCTTGTACGAGCAGTGCTCGGACCACATCACGGAGTACATGGCGAGCTCGGCGCCGGTGGGACGGCGGCCCAGGATCTCGCGGATCCGGGCGTACTCGTCCTCCTTGAGGCCGAGCTCCTTCCAGGGCTGCGCGGTGTCCGGGGTTTCGGCCGCGTGCTTGACCGTGTCCAGGCTCATGCGTTGACCAGCTTCTTGATGATCGAGGTGAAGAAACCGAGGCCGTCGGTGCGGCCGGTTCCGATCAGCGGCTCGACGGCGTGCTCCGGGTGCGGCATCAGGCCGACGACATTGCCCGCGGCGTTGGTGATGCCGGCGATGTCGCGCAGCGAGCCGTTGGGGTTCATGTCCAGGTAACGGAAGGCGACCCGGCCCTCCGCCTCCAGCTCGTCGAGCACCCGCTCGTCGGCGACGTAACGCCCGTCCATGTTCTTGAGCGGTACGGAGATCTCCTGGCCCGCGGAGTAGTCCGAGGTCCAGGCGGTCTCCGCGTTCTCGACGCGCAGCTTCTGGTCGCGGCAGATGAAGTGCAGGTGGTTGTTGCGCAGCATCGCGCCGGGCAGCAGGTGCGCCTCGGTCAGGATCTGGAAGCCGTTGCAGATGCCGAGGACCGGCATCCCCGCCTTCGCCTGATCGATGACGGTCTCCATGACCGGCGAGAAGCGGGAGATGGCACCGGCCCGCAGATAGTCGCCGTAGGAGAAGCCGCCCGCCAGAATGACCGCGTCGACCTGGTGCAGGTCCTTGTCGCGGTGCCACAGCGATACGGGTTCGGCGCCCGCGACCCGTACGGCCCTCAGGCTGTCCTGGTCGTCGAGCGTGCCGGGAAAGGTGACGACTCCGATACGAGCAGTCACTTCGACTCCTCGGCCTTCTCCACCTTCACGGTGAAGTCCTCGATGACGGTGTTGGCGAGGAAAGTCTCGGCCATCTCGTGAATGCGGCCGAGGGCGGCTTCGTCGACCGGCCCCTCGACCTCGAGCTCGAAACGCTTTCCCTGACGTACGTCCGCGATTCCCTCGAAGCCGAGACGGGGCAGTGCGCGCTGCACCGCCTGTCCCTGCGGGTCGAGGATCTCGGGCTTGAGCATGACGTCGACTACGACGCGTGCCACTGGCACTCCCGGTTTGGTGTGGTGCGGCTGTTTCTCCGGGGGGCTCCCCAGACCCCCGCAGGTCCCCTCAGCGTACCTGGCCGGAAATTCTACGCGAGTAGATATCACAGCTCCCGGATCACGTCGAGATATCGGCGACAACGGATGGGGAAAGTCCTGCAAAAAAAATCCTCACCATCAGCACACATAGAAGGCTGACACGCGGATTCAATTGGGTGGGCTTCACAATGCGGCACCCACCGCTGTACAAATGATTACCGGGGAATGCAGCGTTGCCCCTAAACGGCCGACAACCGTCGGCCCCGTATCCGCCTATCCACCGGACAGGCCCTGGCAGCCAGTAGGCCGGCATCGGTTCGCATCAGAAGCGCCGGTGCCGCAGGAAAGGACCGATATCCGTGGCTCAACGCGTAGTGGTCACGCTCTTCGACGACATCGACGGGGGAGCAGCGGCGGAAACGGTCACGTTCGCCCTGGACGGGAAGTCGTACGAGATCGACCTCAATCCGTCCAATGCCAAGAAACTGCGCAAGGCCCTCGCGCCGTACATGGCGGCGGGCCGGAAGCAGACCGGCGGCGGCAGGCACGGCAAGAAGCCCGTGTCGTACCGGCACACGTCGCTCGCCCCCGACCCGGCGGCCGTACGGGCCTGGGCCCGCTCCCACCGGATGGACGTGCCGGCCCGCGGCCGCATCCCGAAGAAGGTCTACGAGGCGTTCCGCGAGGCGAGTTGAGCCGGGGCGCCCGCCGCTCCGGCCCGGCACCGCTCCCGGGGCGACGGGGCGCCGCACTCCGGGCCGGGCGGCGGCCGGTCGTCGCCCGCCCGGTCGCACCACCCGCCCGGACCGGCCCGAACGTCCTCCCGGGGCCGTCCGGAGCACCCCGCGACGGCACCGTGCGGGCACCGACTTGCGCTACACCCCTGCAGGTCGGCTAAAGTCTGGAGCACGCCGAGGGGCAAGGCCGAAAAGCCGAACCCCAAGCAGCGTGCGGGTGTAGTTCAGTAGTAGAACATCCCCCTTCCAGGGGGAAGGCGCAGTGTGCAATTCCTGTCACCCGCTCTGCATCGCTCTTAACGGCCACTCCGGTGGATCGGGTAGAGTGTTGCTCGCACCGCACGGAGAACTCCTTCCGGAGTACAATGAGCGGCAGCAATGCGGACGTGGCTCAGTTGGTAGAGCATCACCTTGCCAAGGTGAGGGTCGCGAGTTCGAATCTCGTCGTCCGCTCTTGATCGGATTGTTGAAGGCCCTGGTCGATTTCGACCGGGGCCTTCGCCGTATTCTCCCGGCCTCCGCCCCTTCCGCTCCTCGCCGTTCCCCGCGGTCACGGCTGTGATGCGCGTTACCTCCGGGGGCCGCCCATGACGTTTGTCATGTGCAGTGGTGACAGCCCGCACTGAGAGCGGCGCCGATCCGGCGGGAGTCTGGGGACATGACCAGCGACGAGATTCCCAGCGACCGCGCGGGCGGCACCGCAGCCGACCCCGTGACCGATTCCACGACCGGTCCCGTGGCCGGCTCCCCCGCCGTTCCCGTGGCCGATCCCGTCATCGAGGTCGACGGCGTGCACCGCAGCTACACCGGCGGTTTCGAGGCCGTGGCCGGTGTCTCCTTCTCCGTGGGGCGCGGCGAGCTCTTCGCCCTGCTCGGCACGAACGGCGCCGGGAAGACCTCCACCGTCGAACTGCTGGAGGGCCTGGCCGCGCCCGACGCCGGCGCGATCCGGGTGCTGGGCCACGACCCGTTCCGCGAGCGCGCCCTCGTCCGGCCGCGGATCGGGGTGATGCTCCAGGAGGGCGGCTTCCCCTCCGACCTGACGGTCACCGAGACCGTACGGATGTGGGCGGGGTGCACCAGCGGTGCCCGGCCGACCGGCGAGGCGCTGGAACTGGTCGGGCTCTCCCACCGGGCCCGGGTGCGGGTCAAGCAGCTCTCCGGCGGCGAGCGGCGCCGCCTCGACCTGGCGCTGGCCCTGCTCGGCCGGCCCGAGGTGCTGTTCCTGGACGAGCCGACCACCGGGCTCGACGCCGAGGGGCGGCGCGAGACCTGGAAGCTGGTGCGCGAGCTGCGCGACGGCGGCACCACCGTCCTGCTCACCACGCACTACCTGGAGGAGGCGGAGACGCTCGCCGACCGGCTGGCGATCATGCACCGGGGGCGGATCGTGACGGCGGGCACCACCGCCGACGTGACGGCCGCCCGCCCCTCCCACATCCGGTTCACCCTGCCCGAAGGGGTCCCGGCGGCACGGATTCCGCTGACGCTGCAGGCCGCGGCCGAGGGGGACCGGGTCGAGATCCGCACCCACCGACTGCAGGAGTCCCTGGACGAACTGCTGACCTGGGCGAGGCAGTCGGACGTCCGGCTGATCGGACTCGACGCCCGGTCGGCCTCCCTCGAAGAAGCATTCCTCGACATCGCGCAGAGCGCGACGGAGAACGGAAAGGCGGCCGTGCGATGACGACCACGACGACCGGCGACACCACCGGGACGAAGACCGGCACCACCGCGGCGGGCGCCCCGTCGCCGGCGGGGCGGACCATGACCACCACGGTCCGGGACCGGCTGACCGCCCTCGGGCGCGCCGAGGTCACCCTGCTCGCCCGCAACCGGACGGCCGTCTTCGTGGCGCTGCTGATGCCCGCCGCCATGGTCCTGGCGATGAAGTCGACGCTCAAGCCGTCCATCCTCGACGGGAGCGGGCTGAGCCTCGCCGGAGCGGCGCTCACCGGCGGCATCGGCATCGTGCTGATCCAGGCCGTCTACATGAACATGGTCTCGTCGTACGTGGCCCGGCGTGAGGACCTGGTCCTCAAGCGGCTGCGCACCGGCGAGGTCACCGACCGGGAGATCCTCGTCGGGACCGCGCTGCCGTCGGCCGCGCTGGCGCTGGCCCAGATCGTGGTGATCGTCGTGGCCGGGACGGTCTTCTTCGACCTCGACGCACCGAAGCGGCCCGATCTGCTCCTGGCGGGGCTGCTGCTGGGCGTGGTGCTGCTGACGGCGCTGGCCGGGGCCACCTCGGCGATCACCCGTACCGTGCAGACCTCTCAGCTCACCACCCTCCCGCTGTTCCTCGTCTCGATGATGGGCTCGGGGCTCTTCGTACCGGTGGAGGTCATGCCCGACCGGGTGGCGGCCGTGTGCGAACTCCTGCCGGTGACCGGGCCGATGACGCTCGTCCGGGCGGGCTGGCTGGGCGGGGCCGAGGGCTCCGACCTGCTCGTGGCCGCTCTGACGGGGCTGGCCTGGACCGCGTTCGCCGTGTTTGCTGTGCAGCGTTGGTTCCGCTGGGAACCGCGACGCTGAGGGGGGACGTGCCGTGTCGGTGCTCGTGCGGGGCTGGCGCCGCGACTGGCAGCAGCGCAGCAAGCTGGAGCGGATCGACCTGTACTCGCGGATGACCGTTTCGGTGATGCCCTGGTTCTTCACCCTGGCGTGGCAGGTGGCCCCCTTCGGGTCGGACATCCGCCACGAGCCGCTGCCGCTGGCGCTGGGCCTGGCCCTGCTGACCGTGAGCCTCGCGCAGTGCCTGCTGAGCAACCGCAACATACGGCTGTCGTACGGGCACTACCTCGGCAAGGACGTCTTCCCCCGGCGTCGGCAACTGCCGCCCCTGGTACTGGTACTGGTGAGCCTGGGGCTGCTGGCGGCGCTGGCCGGGGTGGACGGGGTGAGCGACGCGGGGCTGCTCCTCATGGTCATCAACATGCCGGCGGCGTTCGCGACGACACATACCCTGCTGGTCCCGGTCCGCACCTTCCTGCTCCAGTCGCTCGCCCTCGCCGCGCTGAGCGTCGGCGTCCTCGCCGCGGTCGGGGTGCGCGGCGGGCTGCTGGGCGGGGTGGCGCTGACGGCGCTCTTCGGCTGCGCGATCATCCTGATCTCCGTACGGCCCAGCGCCTGGAGCCTGAGCGTGATGTGGCAGGCCGAGGAGGCCCGGGACCTGCAGGCCCGGCTCGCGGTCGCCGAGGAGCGGCTGCGGTTCGGCCGGGACATGCACGACGTGCTGGGCCGCAATCTCGCCGTGATCGCGCTGAAGAGCGAACTGGCCGCGGAACTGGCTCAGCGCGGCAGGCCGGAGGCGGTGGACCAGATGGTCGAGGTGCAGCGGATAGCCCGTACCTCCCAGCAGGAGGTGCGCGATGTCGTACGGGGCTACCGGGAGGCCGATCTGAGCACGGAACTGGCCGGGGCCCGCGGGGTGTTGAGCGCGGCCGGGATCGAGTGCGAGGTGCGGGGGGCCACCGGCGGGGAACTGCCAGCGCCCGTGCAGGCGGCGCTCGGCTGGGTCGTGCGGGAGGCGGCGACCAATGTGCTGCGGCACGGCGATCCGCGCCGCTGCACGATCCGGATCGGGTCCTCTGCGGACGAGGTGGTGCTCCAGGTGGAGAACGACGGGGTGGCGGCGGCACCGGGCGGGGCGGCCGGGGCGGCCGACGGCTCCGGGACCGGGGGTTCCGGACTGGCCGGACTGCGGGAGCGGCTCCGCGCGCTGGAGGGTTCACTGGACGCCGGCCCGGCGGGCAACGGCCTGTTCCGGCTCACGGCGACGGTCCCGCTGTCCGGCGCGGAGACCGGGACGCCGTCCCGAGCGAAGCCGGGAGCGGGAGCAGGAGCGACAGGCACAGGACTGGCAGGGGAAGCAGTGCCGGGAACGGCGTCGGAAGAAGCACGGGTGGTTCCGGGGGTCGCGGCACCCACCACCCTCCAGGAGGAACGACGATGACGGCCGTGCGGGTGCTGCTCGCCGACGACGAACACCTGATCCGGGGTGCGCTGGCCGCGCTGCTGGCCCTGGAGGACGACCTCGTGGTCGTCGCGGAGGCGGCGACCGGGCCGGAGGCGCTGGCCATGGCACGGGCCCACCGGCCCGATGTGGCGGTCCTCGACCTGGAGATGCCCGGTGCCGACGGTGTGAGTGTCGCCACATCCCTGCGGACCGAACTGCCCGACTGCCGGACGATGATCGTGACGAGTCACGGCCGGCCCGGACACCTCAAGCGGGCACTGGCGGCAGGCGTGCGGGCCTTCGTCCCGAAGACCGCCAGCGCCCGTCAGCTCGCCGGGATCATCCGCACCGTGCATGCCGGAAACCGTTACGTGGACCCGGAGTTGGCGGCCGACGCGATCTCCTCCGGGGACTCGCCGCTGACCGCCCGGGAGACCGAGGTGCTGGAACTCGCGGCGGACGGAGCGCCCGTCGCGGAGATCGCGGAGCGGGCCTCGCTGTCGCAGGGGACCGTCCGGAACTACCTGTCGGCGGCCGTCTCGAAGCTCGGGGTGGAGAACCGGCATGCCGCGGTGCGTCTCGCACGGGAGCGGGGATGGGTATAGTGGGTCTCGCGCTTCGGCGCTTGCGGACGTAGCTCAGTTGGTAGAGCGCAACCTTGCCAAGGTTGAGGTCGCCAGTTCGAACCTGGTCGTCCGCTCTGTTCGGCAAGAAGCCCCCGACCTTCCGGTCGGGGGCTTCTTCGTGTTCCTCGGCGGTCCTACTGCCAGGGCGTGCCGGTGAGGAGTTCGTACGCCTCCAGGTACTTCGCCCGGGTCGCGTCCACGATCTCCTGGGGCAGGGCCGGGGGCGGCTGCTCGCTCCTGCGGTCCCAGCCGGAGGCCGGCGAGGTCAGCCAGTCGCGCACGAACTGCTTGTCGTAGCTGGGCTGGGCCCGGCCCGGCTCCCAGCCGGACACCGGCCAGAAGCGCGAGGAGTCGGGGGTCAGCACCTCGTCCGCGATGATCAGTTCCTCGGTGCCGTCGGCCGCGGGCGCGAAGCCGAACTCGAACTTCGTGTCGGCGAGGATGATCCCGCGCTCGCGCGCAATGTCACGGGCCCTGCCGTACACGTCCAGCGTGGTGCGGCGCAGCCGGTCGGCGGTCTCCTCGCCGACCTGGCGGGCCACCTCCTCGTAGCTCACGTTCTCGTCGTGGTCGCCGACGGCCGCCTTGGTGGCGGGGGTGAAGATCGGCTCCGGGAGTTCCGAGCCGTCGACCAGCCCCTCGGGCAGCGGGAGGCCGCAGACCGTGCGGGACTCCTTGTACTCGACGAGGCCGGAGCCGGTGAGGTAGCCGCGGGCGACGCACTCGACCGGGACCATCCGCAGCGACTTGCAGATCAGGGTGCGGCCGGCCCAGTCGGCGGGGGCCCCGGCGGGGAGCTCCGTGGACAGGACGTGGTTCGGCACGAGGTCGGCGAGCTGGTCGAACCACCACAGCGAGAGACGGGTGAGCACCCGGCCCTTGTCCGGGATCTCGGTCGGCAGGACCCAGTCGTACGCGGACATGCGGTCGCTGGCGACCATGACGAGGTCGCCCGCCTCGTTCCGGTACAGGTCGCGCACCTTGCCCGTGTGCAGGTGGGTGAGCCCCGGGACCTGTACTGGTTCGGGCTTTTCTACAAATCCGGACACGCTGCCTCCGCGTAGGTTGATCCAGGAGTCGTACCGATTCTCCCGTATCGGGTGCGGTGGAGTGGAGCGGGGGCGTCCGCGGCGCCGACCGCCGCGTCCCGGGTCTCGCGCGTCTCGTACATCTCGTACGTCTCGCAGGTCTCGTGCGTCTCGCCGGCGCGCGAGGGGGAGCGGCTCAGTCGCGTTTGCAGATGCGGTCGAGGAGATTGGCCGTGGCCCGCTGGATGCGGGGATCGACGTGGCCGGGGCGGTCCAGGGCCGGGGACCAGGCGAAGGTGCCCGAGGCGAAGACGATGGCGCCGGACGGGGCGCGGTACACGGACGTCTCCTGGTGGCGTCTGACTCCCTCGCTGTCCAGGTACGGGGAGTGGGCGAGCAGGATGCGGCTCTCGTGCTCGGGGAGCGCGACGCGCGGGAAGTAGCGGTCGGCCTCGCCCGCGACCAGCCCGTCGAGTTCGTCGCCCTCCCGGGCACCCGTCGCCTCCCACAGCCAGTGCTCGGCGTTCCGTACGACCATGGGGTGCGGATCGGGCACCCGGCCCGCGTACTGGATGCCCAGGACCTGCTGCTCGGGGCGGTCGATCTCGCGCCAGAGGGCGGGTTTCCCCGGGCCGCGGCGTTTTCGGCAGGTGAGCAGGCGGTCCGGGACGCCGGACGGCGACGGGGAGAGGCTGACCTGCCAGTACATGGTGTTCGCGGAGAGGAACACCAGTGAGGTGCCGCCGTCGCGGGCGCTCTCGACGGTACGGCGCATGGGCACCGACCAGTACTCGTCGTGGCCGGGGAAGACCAGGCCCCGGTACCGGCTCGGGTCGACGCGGCCGGCGTGCAGGTCGCGGGTGTCCGCGTACGCGATGTCGTAGCCGTACCGCTCGGCCCAGCGGATGAAGTCGTAGGCGTGTCCGACGTGCAGCGGCAGTCCCGCGCCCGCGTAGGGGCGGTCGAAGGAGACCGTGACCGCGGCGTCCTCCTCGCCCAGGAGACGGCCCTGCTCGTCCCAGGCGTGGTAGAGGCTGGCGCCGGTGCGGCCGTCCTCCGGGTAGAGGTTGTACGCCTGCCAGGTGATGTCCGGCAGCACCAGCAGCAGATCGGCCGGGTGTTCGTCGCGGACCGTGAACGGGATGTGGGAGCGGTACCCGTCGACCGTGGTGAGCACGGCCACGTACGCGCCGATCGACCAGTAGCTCGGGATCTGCAGGCGCCAGGACTGCCACCAGTGGTGGCAGGAGACCGTGCGGTCGGCGGCGAGCGGGGCGGGCTGCACGATGCCGGAGATCCGGGGACTCGTGGTGATCTTGGCGGCGCCGTCGCCGCCGTAGTGACCGATGCGGTAGATGTCCACGGAGAACTGCCGGGGCGGGTTCACGGTGATGTGGAAGTCGACCGCCTCGCCGGGGGCGGCGGCGCCCGTGGAGATGAACCCCTTGATCTGCCGGTGCACGTCGTCGGCGGTACGGGTGCCGCCGTCGGTGGAACCGCGGGTCAGGGCCGGATCGGCGTACCAGGGGACGACGTGCCCGGTGTCGTCGAAGTAGTTCTCGCTGCCGCGCAGCCAGGGCAGGGGGCCCTGGCCGAAGGGGTCGGAGACGGCGTGCGCGAGGGCACCCGACTCCCAACGTCGAATCTGCTCCGCCCCCATACCCGTCCCCTCCCTCAGCTCCCCCGCAACAACAGTCGAGCCACCCGCGGCCATGCGTCATCGGTGCGCCGACAGTGCTGTGTCGAATGTCAGCGTCGATCCCCAGCACATCACATAACGCATGCACTCCGTCACCGTTCGTCGCGAATTGACGTGAACGGAACGCACTCTTCCGGGTGTTGAGGTGTGACGGAACGGACCCGTGTTTCAGACGAGGCGTACGGGCTTGTCGGTACGGACGCCGACCGAGGCGAGCCAGGACCGCAGCGGTTCCGCGTCCCCGTCCTCGACCAGGCTGAGGACGGGACCGCCCAGGTCCGCCCGGCGCTCGCCGTCGACGAGCAGGGCGGGGCCGTCGAGCCAGTCGAGGCCGGGCGCCGCGCCCGCCGTGTCCACCGCGGCGCAGCAGACCATCGCCACCACGTGGTCGGCGAGCAACTCCGTACCCGTACGGGGCGGCTGGAGCGGAAGGAACGGGAGGGGGTCGGGGCCCCAGGGGTCCGGGGCGGGGCCGGTCCCCGCGGAGGTGCCCGGCGCGCTGCCGGACGGGGCCTGCCGGGCCGCAGCGGCCTCCTCCCGGGCCAGCGCGGCGCTGATCCCGGCGGCGAGCGCCTCACCGCTCCCGGTCCGGCCGGCCAGGTGACCGACCACCCGGGCCAGCGTGGGCACCCCCGCGTCGACGGAGCAGTCGGTACGGAGCGGACGGCCCCCGGCGCCGGGGGCGGCGGAACCGGTGGGGGCGGGGGCAGGAGCGGGGGTGAGGGCGGCGTCCGGCACGCCCATCGAGTCGAGGACCCGGTGCAGGCGCGCGGCCTCGGTGCGCCACTTCCGGTCCACCACCTCTTCCGGGTACTGCTGCCAGTCGACCGGTGACCAGTCCGCCCCCGTCCGGGCGGGGCCGCCGTGGAACAGCCGGGCCGCCAGCAGCGACGCGGCCTCGTCGGCGGCACCCGGCTCCTCCAGCAGGTCACAGGCCGGACGTTCGCCGAGCCTCGCGGCGAACCCGTCGGCGAGCCGGTCCCGCCGGGAGAGCTCGGTCAGGGCGGAGACGACACCGGCGTCCAGCCGGGAGGGCCAGCGGCCCATCCGCCAGGCGGGCAGCGCGACACGGGTGAGCAGCCGGTCCCAGCCCGCGTAGGCGAGGCCGACCTGTTCCTGGGCGACGATCCGCAGCCCGTGGTCCACGTCCTGGGCGCGGATCGACGCGGCGGCGGCAACGCTCCGCTCCATCTCCGCCGCGTGATTGCGACAGCCGCGCAGCAGCAGCCTGGCGATCCGGCCGACGAAGGCGCGGGGCACCCCGCGCACCCCGGCCAGCGGCCCCGGCACGGGCACGGCCGCGTCGGCGACCACTCCGTCCAGTCCCCGTACGAAACGGCGGGCCGCGGCTATGTCGGGATGCGCGGAGGGGCCCGTGCCCGCGACGACCGGGGCGAGCACCGCCCGCAGCTCCGCGACTCTCATCCACCACAGGAACGGCGAGCCGATGACCAGCACCGGAGCCGCCTGGGCCCGACGGCGGCGGCCGGGACGCCTCGCCAAGGCCGTGGCGGGCGGGACGGCGGCACGGGGCGACGCCGACGCTGTCGCGGATGCGGTCGCGGTCACGGAGGGGCTCGTAGAGTCCGGCGCGGAAGGAATCGCGGCAGTGGCCCCGGCCGACTGCGCCGAGGGGTGCGTACGGTCCTCCAGCCAGCTGTCGCAGTCGGGCGTCAGGGCTATCGCGGAGGGCGCTGGAACCCCCAGCCGGTCGGCGAGGTCCCTGACCAGGCGGTAGAGGTCGGGGGCGGCCTCCTCGGCGAGCGGGACGGTCGGGCTGACCGCCGGCTTCGCCCGTACGATCGCCGTTCCCACGGCGACGGCGAGCAGGAGCACGACGACCGCACAGGCCGTCACGACCCAGCGGGCCGTGTCCCAACCGCCGCCCACGGCATGACCCTGGGCACCCGCCACGAACAGGACCACGGCCACCGCCGCCGGCAGGATCGCCGCGGCCGTCGCCCAGCCGCGGATCCTCAGCAGGGCAAGAGCTCGTGCGCGCGCACCCGGCGCACCCGCCTCCTCATTCATACCGATACCGGACATGGCCGGACGTCACCCCCTCTGTCCCCGCGGCGGTGTTCTTCACTCCCCCACTGTGACACCCGTCACTGACATCGCAATGCCAGTGGGCCAAGTGCCGGAATGCTTGCGCCGCACCCTAGTTGGGGCCCCGGCAGGCGTCATCCGGATGGCGCAGTCGTCACTCGATGGAATGGCTTTGGGTAAAGGTGCTGACGCGCCGCCGCCCTTGGGGCATCGGCGCGTTCCGGCACGGGACGGCGCGACGCACGGCGCCGTGCGCGGTGCGTCGGTGCGGCGCGGGGCGGTGCGCCTTGCGCGCGGGGCACGGCGCGCGTGTGTGCGTCGATGAGATGTGCCGACGAGTGGTGGGCCGGTGGGCCGGGCGGGGACGACGCGATGCGGGGCAGGCCGGTGGGCCTGCCCCGCATCGGGATCCCGCCGCCCTCCGGGCGGCCGGTCTCAGGCTCCCGCGGCCTTGCGGGCGATGTCGGTGCGGAGCTGCGAACCGTCGAGCCGGATCCGGCCCGCGGCCGTGTAGGCGCGCTCACGGGCCTCGGCGAGGTCCTTGCCGGTCGCGGTCACGGACAGCACCCGGCCGCCCGCGCTGACGATCGCGTCGCCGTCCTTCTTCGTACCGGCGTGCAGGACGTACGCGTACGGGGCATCCTGTGCCGCCACGTCGTCGAGCCCCTCGATCGGGTCCCCCGTGCGCGGCGTGCCCGGGTAGTTGTGCGAGGCGATGACCACGGTGACGGCGGCCTCGTCGCGCCACGTGAGCGGGGGCAGTTCGTCGAGGGTGCCGTCGGCGGAGCCCAGCAGGACACCGGCCAGCGGGGTCTGCAGACGGGCCAGGACCACCTGGGTCTCGGGGTCGCCGAAACGGGCGTTGAACTCGATCACCCGGACGCCGCGCGAGGTGATCGCGAGGCCCGCGTACAGCAGTCCGGAGAACGGGGTGCCGCGACGGCGGAGTTCGTCGACGGTCGGCTGGAGCACCGTCTCCATGACCTCGTCGACCAGCTCGGGATCGGCCCACGGCAGGGGGGAGTACGCACCCATGCCGCCGGTGTTCGGGCCCTCGTCGCCGTCCAGGGCGCGCTTGAAGTCCTGCGCGGGCTGGAGCGGCAGCACGGTGGTGCCGTCCGTGATCGCGAAGAGGCTCACCTCGGGGCCGTCGAGGAACTCCTCGATGACCACGCGGTCGCAGGCCAGGGCGTGGGCGCGGGCCGCCTCGACGTCGTCGGTGACGACGACGCCCTTGCCCGCGGCGAGCCCGTCGTCCTTGACGACGTACGGGGCGCCGAAGGCGTCGAGGGCGGTGTCGATCTCCGCAGGGGTGGTGCAGACGTAGCTGCGGGCGGTCGGGACGCCGGCCCCGGCCATCACGTCCTTGGCGAACGCCTTGGAGCCCTCCAGCCGGGCCGCTTCCCGGGAGGGGCCGAAGCAGGGGATGCCCGCGGCGCGCACGGCGTCGGCGACCCCGGCGACGAGCGGCGCCTCCGGGCCGACGACCACCAGTCCGGCGCCCAGGTCGGTGGCGAGGCGCGCGACGGCGTCGCCGTCGAGGGCGTCGACCGGGTGCAGTTCGGCCACCTCCGCGATGCCGGCGTTGCCGGGAGCGCAGTACAGAGCGGTGACGTCGGGGTCGAGGGACAGAGAGCGGCACAGGGCGTGTTCGCGGGCGCCGCCGCCGATGACGAGGACCTTCACGGGGTGCAGCCTAACCGCCGGGGCGCGGCCCCCTCGACGTGCGCCGCCCCGCGGACACCCGGACGAACCGGCCGCTCACCCGGACCCGGGCGAACCGGCCGCTCACCCGGACCCGCACCCGGGCGGCACCGCGGGCCCCAGGTCGCAGGCCGCAGGTAGCAAGCCGTCGGCCTCGGACCTCGTCCTCCCGCGCCCCGCCCGCCCCTACTCGTTGGTGAACTCCTCGACGACCGTGGCCCCCAGTTCACGAACGATCAGCTCGTGCCCGGAGAGCGCCGAGTCGACGAGATCCGGGTCGTCGGCCTCGGGGGTGTCGTCCTCGGGGGCGACCGCGCGCGGCGCCTCGGGGGCGGAGTACGGCTGGGGCGCGGACTGCGCGGCGGGCGGGGCCGCTGGAGCGGGGGCGGGAGCCGGGGCCGACCGGGACTCGTAGCTCTGCTGGGGCGCGGGGGCCGGACGCTGCGCCATCGGCGGGACGGCGGAGGGACGTCCTCCGCCGACCTGCGGCGGGGCGCCGGCGCCTCCCGACGGGTCGACGATCGCCTCGATCTTCCACTGCGCGTTGAACCGCTCGGCGAGTGCCTGCTTCAGCACCTCCTCGCTGCCGCTGCCCGCGAAGTTGTCGCGCGCGCCCGCGTTGAGGAAGCCGATCTGCAGGGTGCTGCCGTCGAAGCCGGTGACCTGGGCGTTCTGGCTGAGCAGGATCCAGGTGAACCGGCGGCGGTTCTTCACGGCCTCCAGGATGTCCGGCCACATGTTCCGTACCTGGGCGGCGCCCTGGGCCATTCCCGGGCTCGGCTCGGCGGCGGCGTGCGCCGGTGCCGCGGGCACGGCGGCCGGGACCGGCGCGGCCTGCGGGGCGGGCGACTGGCCGGGGGCGGAGGCGGTCGGCCAGCCACCGGGGCGGCGCCCCGACTCCGGCGCGGCCGCGGTGGGCCAGGCCCCGGGGCGCTGACCGCCCGCGGGAGCCGGGACCCCGCCCGGAGGCTGCTGGGCGACCGGGGCCATGGGCTGCGCGGGAGCGGCCGGTACGGCGGCGGGCGGCGCCATCGGAGCGGGGGCAGGTGCGGGGGCGGGGGTGGGTGTGGGTGCGGGTGCGGGGGTGGGTGCGGGGGCCTCGCCCCGTACCGCGGCACGCGCGGCGGCGGGCCCACCGCCGGGCGGCACGGGCGGGGCGGCGGGGGCCGGCGCGTGGGCCAGGGCCTCGGGCCCGGGCACGTACCCCATGGCGGGGCCCGGACCCGCGGTCGCGAAGGAGGCGCCGCGCTCCAGCCGGTCGAGCCGGGCCTGGAGCGAACGCTCGTCGTCGAAGGCGGCGGGAAGCATCACCCGGGCGCAGATCAGCTCGACCTGGAGCCGCGGCGAGGTCGCCCCGCGCATCTCCGTGAGCCCCGTGTTGACCAGGTCGGCGGCGCGGCTCAGCTCCGCGGCGCCGAAGACGGACGCCTGGGCCTGCATCCGCTCGACGACATCGGCGGGGGCGTCGATCAGCCCCTTCTCCCCCGCGTCCGGCACGGCGGCCAGGATCACCAGGTCGCGCAGCCGCTCCAGGAGATCGGCGACGAAGCGGCGCGGGTCGTTGCCGCCCTCGATCACCCGGTCCACGACCTCGAACGCCGCGGCCCCGTCGCCCGCCGCGAAGGCGTCCACGATCGAGTCGAGCAGCGAGCCGTCGGTGTAACCGAGCAGCGAGGTCGCCATGGCATATGTCACACCGTCGTCGCCGGCACCGGCGAGCAACTGGTCCATCACCGACATCGAGTCACGCACGGACCCGGCACCGGCCCGCACGACCAGCGGCAGCACGCCGTCCTCGACGGGGCTGTCCTCCTTGCCGCAGACCTCGGCGAGGTACTCGCGCAGCGTCCCCGGCGGGACGAGCCGGAAGGGGTAGTGGTGCGTACGCGACCGGATGGTGCCGATGACCTTCTCGGGCTCGGTGGTCGCGAAGATGAACTTGAGGTGCTCCGGCGGCTCCTCGACCACCTTCAGCAGGGCGTTGAACCCCGCCGAGGTGACCATGTGCGCCTCGTCGATGATGTAGATCTTGTAACGGCTGGAGGCCGGCCCGAAGAACGCCTTCTCCCGCAGATCACGGGCGTCGTCCACGCCACCGTGCGACGCGGCGTCGATCTCGATGACGTCGATCGACCCCGGCCCGTTGCGCGAGAGGTCCCGGCAGGACTGGCACTCCCCGCACGGCGTGGGGGTCGGCCCCTGCTCGCAGTTCAGGCAGCGGGCCAGGATGCGTGCACTGGTCGTCTTGCCGCACCCGCGCGGACCGCTGAACAGGTACGCGTGATTGACCCGGTTGTTCCGCAGGGCCTGCTGCAGCGGGTCGGTGACATGCTCCTGCCCGATGACCTCGGCGAACGACTCGGGGCGATAGCGGCGGTACAGCGCAAGGGACGACACACATACGAGGTTATCCGGGCCGACTGACAACCGGCCCCGGACCGGCCGAAGCCACCCCGCGCCCCGGACCGGCCGAAGCCACCCCGCGCCCCGGACCGGCCGAAGCCACCCCGCGCCCCGGACCGGCCGCGGGAACACCGCCCCGGAAACACAAGGGCCCCCCACGCACCCGCCAGAGCCGACCTACCCTTGCTGCCTTCCGGCCCTGGGGGAGTTCAGTCAGATAGCGCCACGTGAGGGGCTGACGCCCACCTTAACCGATCCCCACCCCCACCGGTCCACCTCCCCGCCCTCCCCGACCGTCCGGGAGCCCCCGGAAGCCCCTCGGAACGATCTTGAGGGGAACAGGTTCGCAAGCACCCCTCAACGTCTTGTATTGTTTGCGGCGGAGGATTCGCCTAGTGGCCTAGGGCGCACGCTTGGAAAGCGTGTTGGGGGCAACCCCTCACGAGTTCGAATCTCGTATCCTCCGCCATTGCTCTCACCGGGCAATACATCGAAGGGCCCCACCGCTTGCGGTGGGGCCCTTCGACGGTTCTGAGTCATCGTTGTGCTGGGTTTTGTCCACAGGGTGTGTGTCCGGGGTTCCTCAGCTGGCTACGGCGGTATCCCGGGCCACGTCCTCGAGCATGGCGTCCGACACGCAGGTCCGCGCCCGCATGCTCGCGGACGTTCCCGGTTCCCACCCCATGATCTGGTCGGTGACGCGGGCTGGGACACCAAGCAGCATGAGAATGGTGGCGGCCGGGTGCCGGGCAGCGCGCAGCCGGCCGTCCCGCGCCTTCGTGGCTTCGAGCAGCCGCTTCTAGTCGTGATAGTCCGTGTTCGGGCTCAGCAAGCCACCGCGCGGCTTGGTGAACACGTAGTCCGACTCGGCCCACAGGTCGCAGGCCGCCTTGCGTTCGCGCTCTTGTCGTCTCGCGGTGGGCATTGAGCATGGCGACCAGCGCCGCCCGGCAGGGGGCACGGGTGCGGCGGCCCGCTCGAAACGTGACTTGGTATTCCTGGTCTCACGCTGGACCTGCACCTTGTCCGGGCAACACCCCGTTCCCGCCCGGCCGCACGGTGAGACATCCGCACACCCTGCTTGTACCTGGGGAGCAGACGACTCCGGCGCAGTTATTAGACACTCGTTGCCGAGGTCGACGTCAGACCAGGGCAGTCCAACAATCTCGCAGCGTTGCTGATCGCCTTGGCACACTTCAGGTGTGAATACTGTCGGCTTGGCTCACAACCAGGTCCTGACCGGCGTCTCTGGCGTCGGGACGGAGAACGCGGAGCCAGGTGAGAAGCCTGACCGCTCAACCGCGCGGGCGGATGTCAGTATCCAGCCTGCTCCTCCCTGGCAACTGCACCGGCTGTGAAGAATCAGTTGCTCCCCGCCCATACTCCCGCTTCGCCGCCGAACCTCTCCTTCGGTGCGTCGACCACGTCGTACACCGCGAACGGGTCGTGCACCGTCATCCCGGCGAACCAGAACAGGTAGTACTTGCTGGAGCGGGTGAAGCACATCGGTCAGGCAGTCGTGAACGCTGCGGTCGCGAAGGCTCGGAGCACCTCGCTGCGGGATGGAGGAAATGCGGGACCACCGTGCGCAGCCGCTCGGCTGCCAAGCTGACCAGTGAGACGCTGAGCACGGGCTAGGGATGGGTCATGACGACGTGAGGAAACTGCTGACGCCCAGGTAGTGGCATACCTGGAATGCCGCCTCAAGAGCCCGGAACTCCGGCCTGAGTGGAGAACTCAGCACCATCACGCATACGGCGGGTTCCGCGGCTCTAGTCGTCGTCAGGTGCTGGCCGCGCATGTCCTCAGCTGCGAACACGCACATGCATTCAGAGCGAACGGCGCAGAGGAGCCAGGTCACGTGCAGGCGGCTGCTGGGTAGCACCCCATCCTAGAACTCAAACCATCGCGCAAAATAGTCAAAAACGATCAACATCGTTCTCGATATCCAATTAATTAGTCAATTAAGTCTGCAATGCAACAACGTATGCAACCCGAAGACTCTCCGACCTAGCATCTCTAGCGAGTGATCGAGACGCGCAGGCGCGCCACCCTCGACCCCTGAGACATCGAAACAAAGCGAGGAGAGGGCAGAACGTGACCGAGGAAGACAGCGAGAATCCGCGCGCATACACCGAGATCACCGAAGTTACACCCGACAAGTGTGTGCTCTGGATGAAAAAGAGGACATGCAACCGCGTCCCCTTGAAGCGCTCCAATGTGGACAAGTTTAAGAGCATTCTGCGAAATAAGCAGTTTCGCACTACCCACCAAGGCTTCGCTCTAGACTCGCATGGCTGCCTCATTGACGGGCAGCACCGAGCCGCCGCCATTATCGAGACCGGCGTTACAGTGACTGCCCAGGTCACGTACAACCTCAGCCCGGACGCCTTTGCCGCGATTGACGGAGGTCGCGTCCGTGCAGCCGGCGACTTCGTCGCACAGATCACGGAGATGAGGCAGAGCAACGCCAACGTCTATGCAGCCGCACTTAAGATCCTCGCAAACCGCGCTGCGGGCCTGCACTGGATGAGGTGGACCAGCGGACGGCTGACCGCCGAACAAGTACAGGATTTGGTCCCAAGGTGGCCAGTCGACGAGGACCGCATCATCCGCCTGGTCAGCAAGGGAAAGCAATGTCACTCCAGCGCAACAGGATTGATTGTCGCGCGCACGATCATTACAGAAGTATGGCCTGAGAGTATCGCCGACCTGTTCTTCGACGGCATCGGTGAGACCAGCCGCGAATTTGTCGGGCGAGATCCACGCTCCATTTACACGAACACCATGATCAATGTGAACCGCGGGGTCGTGAGCAGGGATAGCGTTCAGCAGTCAGCTCAGGCCATCAAAGCGTTCAACGCCCTCGTATCGGGTGAATCTATTGGCACCCTGAAAAAGATGAAGGTGGCTGGCGTAAAGATCATCAAGGATCGACGAACCGGCAAGGAGATTCAGCAGGAATACCCTCCAGATCGTTACCCGGAAGTCAATCAGCCGGCCATCAACATCAGTGAAAAATGGCTCGGAAGTGACGACACAAGGTTGATCGGGTAAGAAGAGAACGGGCCAAGCCTCCCTTGCCGGAGCAAGCGCATCCAGTCGCGAGGGACAAGGCGCCGAGCCCGACCGACTTCGGCAGCAAGCGCGAGAGCAGGCCCCTCGACGCCGAGGCGGAGTCGCGCGGCATCGGCAGCATTGCCACGTGCTGGTGATACGAAGTCGTCGGCCTCCTGGCAGCCGAGATATGAGGTGAGCGTCAAGGTTTGGCGGTCGGGCTCTGACGCGGTGCTCGGAACTGGTCACGCACGGCCTGCGTTCGGCTGGCGCGACCAGTTCCGGCAAGCGGCGGAATGACAGGCTTGAGGCAGCCTCGCCGCACTGCCGGGGGCTCGTGGCAGGAATACCACGACCGGTTGCAGCTTCGGTTGCGTTCATCCTGGTCCAGCACAGCCCTCAAACGGCCGAGCGAACCGCATCGCCACCGTTCAGGACGTCCGTAATACGAGCCCACGCAACAGCCACGAATCGCGTCTCCCCCACCTCACATTTATGACTCATCTTGTGAAGCCCTTCAACATAGATCGGCCATCACTCAGCCCGGAGGCACCCTCGACCTGACATCACACAGCGATACCTCACCTGCGATACACTCGATGCCATAGTTGATATATCAGGAGGTCATCGATGAGTCGCACAGTGATCGATCTCGACGACGAGCTGCTGGCCGACGTAGCTCAGGCCCTGGGGACCGGCACCAAGAAGGAGACGGTCAACACTGCTCTGCGCGAGGTGCTCGACAACCGCCGACGGGCTCTCGCTCTCACTCGGCTGCGGGCCGCAGCGGGCGAGGGCGCGTTCGATCTGAATGCCTTCGAGGAGAAAAGGGACTACCGCCGGTGAGCGCGGCACAGTTCCTGATCGACACAAGTGCGCTCGCTCGATTCTTCCGCGACGACGCCGAACAGTACGGATGGGATCAGGCCGCTACAGCAGGACTCATCGCGACCTGCCCTGTTACCGAGCTGGAGTTCTTCTACAGCGCCCGCTCCGCCGCGGACCGTGCGCGCGGCATCGAGGACATGCGGCTGCTGTTCGGCTGGGTACCCGTCGATGACCGCGCGTACGACCGCGCCTGGCGGGTTCAGGAGCTGCTGACCCAACGCGGTCAGCACCGCAGTGCTGGAGCTGTTGACCTCGTCGTCGCCGCCACAGCGGAACTCCAGGGGCTGACCCTTCTGCACCGCGACCACGACTTCGAATGTATCGCCGCAATCACCGGTCAAGCCATGCAGTGGTACGGCCCGGTGTCCGGTAAATGAACGAGCTCCTGGTCTCAGTTCCGGTCTCATTCGCAGGTGTTCACACAGTTCACCGAGCCTGTAGCCGTCGGCTCCGCCACAGGTCCAGACGCCCGCGACTGTTGCCGAACGGCCGAGCGAAGACTTGGAAAGCGTGTTGGGGGCAACCCCTCACGAGTTCGAATCTCGTATCCTCCGCCGGAAAGGGTCCGGGCTGCGACTATGTAGCCCGGACCCTTCTTTCGTGGGTCTGGACTCGACCGGTGTCGCCGCATCGACCGGCTGCGTCGGTGACGCGTACGACGACGCCCTGACGGAGAAGCACGGTCGGCATGATCCACAGCTTGCTCATCACAGGGCCGCTCAGCAACGGAGCAGTGGCCGAGGCGATCGCCCGCTGTTTCGGCATCTCCGTCCGCGATGTCGACATGGCCGACGAACACACCGACCAGGCCCTGCGGAACTGGGACGCGCCGGTGCTGTGCGAGAAGGCGACGGTCCGGGGCGACCTGGAGGTCCTGCTGGACGTCCATACCCGGGACGGCGTCGGACCGTACCCGGACGAAGCCGGTCTCGCCGTGGACTTCGCGCGTGTGGCGCGCACCGTGGTCCTCTACCCGGCCGAAGAAGCCCTGCCCAGCGCCTACTGGCTCGCAGCGGATGACGGCACGGTCACCAGGGCGCGTCTGCTCGTCTCCGACGACGAGGAGCCCGCGTACACGATCGACGCGGTCGAAGCGCCCGTGGCGCGGCTCCCGCGCACTCCGGTCACCCGCCTGCCGGAGATCGTGCGTGAGCAACGGACGGCGACTCCGGTCAGCGACCGTTTCACCGGTCTCCTGCAGGCCCTCGACAGCAACCGGGCCGAGGAACCGGGCACGCCGCACTGGATGGCCCGAACCCGGTTGGCCGCCTGGGAACAACTGGTCCGCACGATGACCGACCGGTGGGCCCCGGCCAACTGGTACCCCGCAGATCTCTACCTGGAGCGCCTCGAAGCACGAGACGAACTGGAAACGATCCGGCGACAGCTCACCCCCCGAGTCGTCGAACTGCTGGAGTCGGCCGTGGAGCCGCTGGACGTGCGGTTCCTCGAACTCACGGTCCAGGACGACGACTGGATCGACGGACTCCCCCGACCGTCGAGGCCGGGCGGTGCGGCGCCCCGGACCCGCGGCTGGTGGTGGCACCGGCGCCCCGACCCGCTCCCCTGGTGAATCCTCTCCGACAGACCTGAGGCCGGGTCCGGGGCGAAGCACCGGGCCGGACCTCGGTCCCGTCGCCGACGCCGTGCGGCGGGAACGGGCGCGGGAGCGGTTCTCGGACAAGGTCGTACGACGGTCGGCGGGAGGCGGGCGGGGCGGCGTACAAATCCGTGGATGTGGGCAGGGCTCAGGAGGTCCCGCACGGGACCGAGCAGGGCCGCGTACGGGGTGCATGGGGAAGGCGACGGGTGCTGTCGGGCGAAGCATGGCGCGAACTGCGGGGCCAGGGAGCGATCCGCACGTTCCGCGAACGCAGCGTGATGCTGAGGCAGGGCTCCCCGGGAACGCATCTGCTCGCCCTCACCGACGGCCTCGCCAAGGTCGTGTGCCGGGAACCGGACGGCGTCGTGACCTGGCTGGCCTTCCGGGGACCTGGTGACCTGCTGGGCGAGGTGTCCGTCTTCCACGGCACCCGGCGGACGGCGGAGGTGGTCGCGCTCACCCCCTGCACGGCCGTCGTGCTGGAGGCGGATCGGTTTCGCCGGTACATCGAACAGCACGGGCTGGTCATGGACCTGATGCGCCAGGCGCTCTCCCGGATGCGGGAGTCCGACGCGCACCGCACCGAGTTGCTGACCCTGCCGCTGGTCGTCCGGCTGGCACGGACGATCCTGCGGCTGACCGAGCTCACCGCTCCCGGTGCCCGGCCGGACCCCGTACGGCTGACCGGTCTGAGCCAGGAGGAGATCGCCCAGGCCACCGGGGTGACCCGCAACGCGGTCATCACCGGACTGCAACGGCTGCGGGAGTCCGGCGCGGTGGAGACGGCCCGCAGGGTGATCGTCATCAAGGACATGCGCGTGCTGCGCGACTGGGCGACGGCCGCCCCGGGGGCCGCCCCCTCCTAGGGCCTCTCGTTTGGATCATGCCGGGCGGGATCGACGGGGCCGCTCGGCGTCCCCGCTCCTCCCCGTTGTCCCCCTGTCGTTCCTGGATTCGTCGGACACCGTCCGGGCCCGCCCGCCCGGACTGTGACGTGGGACACCCCTCGTGTGCCCTGTGCTGTGCAGTCGGGCAACCGGAACCGGCGGAACCTCGAATCGGCCGGTCGCCGGCCTCGTCCACCGTTCCGCCGCCCACGAGGAGATCCCGCATGTCCACGCCCGCGCCCGGCCCGTACACCGAGACGCACACGGCCGCGCCCGTACCCGCTCCGTACAGCGAGAGCCGCCCGCTTCCGCCCTACCGTGCCCTGTTCGCCGTCGACGCGAAGGACTTCACCGGTCTGCCCGCCGTGCAGCACGGTCCGGTGAGCCGGTTGATCCCCGAGCTCGTCGACCAGGCGCTGGGGCAGGCCGGGCTCCACGCGCTGCGCGACTCCAAGCGCTTTCCGGCCAACACCGGGGACGGTGTGGTGTTCGGTTTCGAACCGGCGCTGCTGCCCTTCGTCCTCTGGCCCTTCCTGGACGTGCTGGACGACGTCCTCGGCTCGTACAACAAGCAGAGCGTGGGGCCCCGCATCCGGCTGCGGGCCAGCGTCCATCTCGGGCCGCTGCCGGACGCCGACGGCAACGGCACCGCCCGGAACGACACCCACCGGCTGCTGGACTCCCGCCCGGTCAAGGCCATCCTGACCGCGGCGAGCGAGCAGGTGACCCACCTGGCGGCGATCATCTCGCAGCGCGTCCACGAGGACGTCGTGCTCGGCGGGTACACCGGGCTGCATCCCGACCGCTGTGTGGAGGTCCCCGCGACCGTGGACGGGAAGGACTTCGCCCAGCGGGCGTGGCTGTACGTCCCGTCGCCGTCCGGAAATCTCGTGCAGGCCGGTGTGCGGCCGCGCGAGGAGTCCGCCCCGCAGCCCGGCACGCCGGACGGACCGGGGTCGGACCGGGAACGGGCGGGCCGGTCCGGCACGCATTACAGCGGGAACACGCAGCATGTGCGCGAGGGCGCCGCCGTGATGGGGAACGTCGAAGGGGGCATCACGTACACCGGCGGTTCCAGCACGTACCACGGCACCAACCAGCACTGGGGCAGCGGCGACAACGTGGCCGGCGACAAGCGGACCGGCGACACCGGGGGCTCGCGGTGAGTGCCGACGCGGGCACCCCGCCCGGCCCGGACGACGGGAATCCCGACAATCCCGAAGGCGGGCCCGGCCCGGGCCCCGGCGACTCCTACCGCGGCAACCAGCAGCGGGTGGAGGGGGGCGTAGCGGTCATGGGCGGGATCGCGGGCAACGTGTTCATCGGTGCCCCGTTCGACGAGGACATCAGCGAACGCATCGTCAAGCCCCGTCTGCGGGAAGGTCCCTACCCCGCTGATGACGTCGAGGAGCGGCTGCGCGGATTCGTCGAGCCGCCCACCCACGCGCAGTGCCGGAAGGTACTGGACGGGCACGTCCTGGTGCTGCGGGCCGAGGGCGGTTCGGGGGCGGGCACGGCCGCGTTCGCGCTGCTGGCGGAGCGGTACGGAACCGGCGGCATCACCGGTCTGGACTCGCCCGACGACCTGTCGCGGTGGCGCCCCAAGGAGCGGCGCGGCTATCTGCTCCAGGGGCTCTCCCCGAAGGCCGCCGCCTCGCTCGGCGGGGTCGCGCTCGCCGAACTGGCCTCGCTGCTGCGCCACTCGGGCGCCCACCTGGTCATCACCGTGCGCACGGAGACGCCGCTGCCCGGCGGCACGCTGCCCCGGCAGGTCGCGCACCGACCGCCGCCACCGGCCGATGTGGCCGTGAAGCGTTTGGGCACCATGGTCGAGGCGGGGGAACTCACCGCCGGACAGGAGGCCGAGGCGCTGCGCCATCTCGCCGCGCCGGACTTCACCGACTACCTGGACGCCCACCCGATGCCGGGTGACGGTGTCGCGGTGGCGGAGGGGTTGCGCGACTTCATCGTGGCGGAGGCCGGTGCGGAGAAGCCCGTCGCGTCCGTCCTCGACGACCTGCGGACCGGCAGCCCCGCCGCGGCCCGCGCGGCACTCACGGAAGCCCGCGACCGGGCCGACCGGATCTCGCTGATGGCGGCGGTCTCACTGCTGCCCGGACAGGACCGCACGGTCGTCGAACGGTTCGGCGCCATCCTGCGCTCCCACCTCGACGGCCGCGACGGCCCGGCCCCGGTCACGGCCGGGGTGCCGGGGAACGGTGGTGCCCGCGGACCGTCCGGGGATCCGTCGGCCCGGCACGACGTGCTCGGCCCGGCCTTCGAGGAACGGCTGTCAGCCGTCGGTGCGCGCCTGCTGCCGCCCCGCTACGGAGCGGCGCAGCGCTATCCGGTCCAGCCGGTCGCCTTCTTCGGCCGGCACCGGTCGGAGACCCTGCTCCGGTCCCTGTGGCTGGACTACGAGGGCGTGGCGGAGCTGTTGTGGAGAAGCCTGAACGAGGTTCCCCACCACACCGGCATCGAACTGGCGGCGGGCGAGGCGATCGGAAAGGTGCTGGCCCACGCGACCGGCCCGGACACGCTGCGCCAGCTGCTCCCCTTCGCCGAGTCGGACAAGCGCTGGCGCCGCCGTCTGGTGGCCTACGCGCTCGGGGAGATGGTCCAGCACCCCGCCCTCACCGGGGCGGTGCGGGAGCAGTTGCGGTACTGGAGCCGGGCCGCCGCGCCCGTCCCCCTCCGCTGCACCGTGGCCGAGACCTGCGCGGGCAGCTACGGCCTGGCCCGCCCGGCCGCCGCCCTGAAGCTCCTGGATTCCGTGCTCGACGGACGGGCGGGCGAGAAGCTGGGGAGCCCGTTGCGCACCGCGGTGTCCTTCGCCCTCAGCGCCCTGCTCTCCGAGGACACCAACCACGCCGCCGTTCTCGACCTGCTGCGGGAGTGGCAGGCGGCGGACCGGGGTACCTGGCGCCACGACCTGGCCGTCCACGCCGTCACGTCGATGAGTCTGACGGCCTTTCCGCAGCCCGGCGCCCCGGCGGTGCGGCGCGTGCGTCTCGCCGATCTGCTCGTGGCCCACCCCGAACGGGCCCGCGGCCTGGTGGTCGCGGCCCTGGACGCCCCCGAGACCCACGAGGCCGCGGCAACGGGCCTGTCCACGATCGAGAACGACCCGGAGCTGCGACGGCGGACCGCCTTCCCGCACCTCCTCGCCGCGCTCGCCGCGACGGCCCGGGAGCACCGCGGCGTCCTGCGTTTCGTCCTGCGCCGCCATCGTGACCGCGCGGCTTCCCCGGCAGAAAGGCCCGCCTCATGACCGGCCCGCTCGTCTCGCCCCTGGATTCCTCGGCGTCCTGGCAGTTGTTCCGGCTCTCCTGGTTCGGCGCCCCGGAGGACCGGGCCCTGGTGTTCCTCGCGGACGACGGGAACGACGCGCTGGTACCGCCCGGTCACGGCGACTACTGGGGCTATCCGGTGCCCACGCGGCGCAGGATCCGGGAGGACGCCTACTTCGAGATCTCGTGGGTCTCGCTCACGGAGCGGCGGATCTCGGTCGACATCCCCCGCCGGCCGCCGAAACCGCCGGCCCGTTACGGGGTCGTCTGGAAGGTCAGCAACCCGGTCGTCGTGGCGCAGAAGCAGCTCACCGAGGAACGGGCCCGGGAACTGGTCGTCGGCCACATCCACGAGAACGCCACGCTGCCCGGCACCCCCGATCCGTTGCGGGAGCCGCCGCCCCACTTCGGTACGACCGAGGTGGAGCCTCCCGGCCGGTCGCGGGTCATCGACGGGACCGGCCTCACGTACTGGTTCCTGGACCCGCCTGCCGCGCTCCGGCCCACCCCCGGCACCGGTGCGGAACCGACGCTTCCGCCAGGTTTCGGGGAAGCCCACCGCGAGGCCTACCGCTTCTACCGGGAGGTCGTCGCGGGCGGTCCCGTCGGACTTGCGGCCCTCTGGCTCCTGCACCATCCGGAGCAGGCGAGGGAGGTCCTCGACTGGACGGTGACCCATCGCAACCTCCTCTCCGAACGGGACGGCTGGGAGCGGACCCTCGCGGCGACGCTCCAGTCGCTGACGCCGGAGGACCGGGGCTTCGTCGGCGTGAACCTGGCGCGCGTCCTGAGCGACGTGGGTGTCCCGCAGGGCGACGAGATCCTGCGCGGACTCGGCCACCCCGATGCGGCGGAGGGCTGAGGGACCATCGGGTGTTCCGGCACACCGGGTGCCGTGAGTGACCCGGGTACCGCCGGTGCCGCGAGTGCCCCGAGTGCTCCAGGTACCGCGTGGGATCCACGTGCTCCATCTGTTCGGCCGCTCCGGCTCGCGGAGCGGCCGAATCGTGTCGTGCCCATCGGTTCGACCGGGGCCCTTCGGATCCGGGGGGTCCGGGGGGTCCGGGGGGTCCGGGGGGTCCGGGGGGTCCGGGGGGTCCGGGGGGTCCGGGGGGTCCGGGGGGTCCGGGGGGTCCGGCGGAGGTTCGGCCGGGTGGTCGGGTTGTGGGGGTGGTGGGGTGTGGTGGGTTTGGTGGGGGTGTGAGCGGGGTCACTGTGGGTTCTTCGGGTTTCGTGTCGTCCGGATGAGGGGTGCCGGGCGTATTCCGGGTGAGACCGAGGAGAGCCAGGAGTTGTTTGTTGACCGTCGAGGAGTTCGAAGAGTTCTACGCGCAGACGGCTGCCCGGCTGACCGGGCAGTTGTTTGTGATGCTCGGCGACCAGCACGAGGCGCAGGACGTGGTGCAGGAGGCCTTCGTCAAGGGGTGGAGCCGGCGGCGTCAGCTCGATCGTGACGGGCAGCCCGAGGCGTGGATCCGCACGGTCGCGTGGCGGCTGGCGGTGAGCCGGTGGCGGGGGCGGCGGCGGGCCGCGGACGCCTGGCGGCGCAGTGGTGTGCCGCCGCACGCGGAGGCTCCCGGCACGGAGTCGGTGGCCCTGGTGGAGGCGTTGCGGGGGCTGCCGCCCAAGCAGCGCCGCACGTTGGCCCTGCACTACGTCTGTGATCTGACCATCGAACAGATCGCCGCCGAGACCGGTCTGTCGGCCAGCACCGTCAAGACGCATCTGGCCCGGGGCCGGGCCACGCTCTCGCACCGTCTGCAGGATCCGCGCACCGAGGAGGGGCCCCGTGCCTGAGTCCCAGGACCCGCTGAGGTCCCTGTTCAAGGAGGCCGCGGCCACCGGGCAGGCCCGTGCCCGTTCCGCTCCGGCGTCGTACATCACCGAGCGCGGCGCGCGTGCTCACCGGCGCCGGATGGTCGCGCTGGCCGTGGGGGCCTGTCTGGTCTTCTCCGGTGCGGGCGCGGCCGTGGCCTCGCTGCTGCCCGACAGTCCGGGCACCACCGTGCCGGCCACCACCCCGTCCCCCGTTCCCTCGCCCTCGCCCTCCCCCACGAAGCCCTCGCCCTCGACGTCCTCGCCCACCTCGCCGCAGACCACCCTGCCGCCGTCGTACACGCCCTCCTCCGGTGGGAACCCGTCGAACGCGCCGGGCACGCCCACCCGGACCCTGTCGGAAACGCCGGCCTCCCCCACCCGGAGCGCCACCCTGCCGCCGCCGTCCTGATCCCGAGTCCTTGCCGGACGGTCCGCCGGGCCGTCCGGGCCGTCCGGCACGCGTGAGAACCACCCAGGAGATGTGCTGTGAGCCTTCTGACCCCGCAACGGCGGCGCGAGCGCCCGTCGTCCGTGCCGTTGCCGCCGCGATCACAACTGCGGTCGCGGTTGCCGGTGTTGCGGATCGGGGCCGCCGATCGCGAGGTGCTGTGGCTGTACCTGCTGACCCGGGTGGGCATCTGGACCGTCGCGTACTGCACCCGGTGGCTGTTCCCCGACGACGGGAAGGCCCGCCACGCCGGTTCGTTCTTCTCCTCGTGGCAGCAGTGGGACTGGTGGCACTACCTGCACATAGCCCAGTCCGGCTACTTCCCGGACGGGACCGGTCCCTGGACGCCGGACTGGGACAACAGGGAGGCGTTCTTCCCCGGCTTCCCGTTCCTGCTGCGGGCCGTCCGCACCGTCGTCCCGAGCTGGTCGGCCTCCGGCGCGCTGATCTCGTTCGTCGCCGGGGGCGTCGCCGTACTGGCCCTGGCACGGATCGCCCGGCTGCACCTGCCGCAGGAGGGGGCGGGGCCGCGGGCGGTGCTGTTCTTCCTGCTCTCCCCGTGCGCGGTCTTCCTCGCCGCCGGGTACACCGAGGCGCTCTTCCTCGCGTTCGCCCTGCCCGCGTGGCTGGCCGCCCAGCGGCTCAACTGGCCGCTGGCGGCAGTCCTCGCGTGCCTGGCCACCACGGTCCGGGTCAGCGGGCTCTTCCTCGCCGGGGCCCTGGTGGTCCACTTCCTGGTGACCGCCCGCACCCCCGCCCACTGGCGCCGCCTGCCCTGGCTGGCGCTGCCCGCCCTGCCGCCCCTGCTCCACAGCTGGTACCTCCAGGTGCACACCGGTGACTGGATGGCCTGGAAGCACGCCGAGGAACGCGGCTGGTACCGCGACTTCCACGCCCCCTGGGAGGCGTGGAAGAACACCTGGCACGCCGCCTTCGGCCACTCCCAGTCCACCGGATACGCCCTGATGTCCCAGGCCGAACTCCTCACCATGCTCATCGGCCTGGTGCTGTGCGGGGTGCTGCTGCGGCAACGACGCTGGGCGGAGGCGGCGTACATCGCGGTCAGCCTGTGGGCGCTGGGCACGTCCTACTGGTACACCTCCATACCCCGCGCGACCCTGCTGTGGTGGCCCATGTGGACCGGGCTCGCCGCCTGGAGCCTGCGCAGTCCGCGCGTCAGGACCGCCTATCTCGCCGTCGTGGCCCCCCTGATGACGGTCTTCGCCGTCACCTTCCTCTCCGGACGGTGGGCCGGCTGAACCGTGCGGCGGCCCAGCCGTGCGGCGGCTCATTCGGTCAGCTGTGCCGCTTCCAAAACCGGTAGTGGTGGTCGCGGGTGAAGTCCGTGCGGCCCCAGGTGTCGGAGGACAGCGTCTGCACGTGTCCGTCCGCGCCCCGGAAGGCGGGCCAGTCCGTACGGCCCGAGGCCGCGAACTCCACCCAGGTGCGGATCATCCGGTCGCGGAACCCGGTCTGCTCCGGCTTCACGTCCTGGAACAGGTCCAGGTCGAAGAGGTAGGCCAGTTCGGACATGTGCTGGGCCCGCTGCTCGAAGCTCGGCGCCGGGTAGCCCTCGAACCAGGGGGTGTCGCGTTCGCCGAACTCGTACATCCGGGTCGGGGTCCACCGCGACAGCAGCCGGGCAGTGTCCAGTGTCGGCGCCGACCACGACGCGTCGGTCATGGCCGTGGCGAGGGCCTCGCCGGCCGAGGCGAAGCGGGAGAGCGGGTAGCGCCCCAGTACGTCGTCGGCCCGGTCGCCGAACGCCTGCCGGACGGCGGGTCCGTACTCCTCCGGCTTCATGGGCGCGCCGCCCGGTGCCAGTTCCCGGCCGAGCACGCTGCCGCGTTCCTCGTCGTGGTTGACGCCGACGAGCACGGGCACCCGGTTGAACCGGCCGGTGCGCAGCGCCTCCGCGGGGGACAGCGGCATCAGTTCCGTACCGGCCACCGGACGGGGCTCGTTGAACGGGCCGTACGCCTTCAGCAGATCGGCCGCGGACGCCCGGCGCAGGCAGGCCTCCGTGTTCCTGTTGTTGATGATGCTGGTGGTGTTGATGTTGGTGGTGTTGTTGGTCCTGGTCCTGGTCCTGGTCTTGGTCTTGTCGCAGTCGAGCGCGGTGACGATCCGTCGGGCGTCGGCCTCCGCCTCGGCCCTGGTCCGGGTGCCGCCGGTGGCGCATGGCGCGCTCTGCACGACGGCCCGGTCGAAGAGTCCGGCCGAACGGGGCGAGGCGAGGTGGTCGCAGACGCTGTAGCCGCCGCCGGACTCACCCATGATCGTGACGTTGCCCGCGTCACCGCCGAAGGCGGCGGCGTTGGCGCGGACCCAGCGCAGCGCCGCCTGCTGGTCCTCCAGGCCGAGGCCGTCGGCCCCCTCGACGGTGGTGCCGCTCAGGAACCCCATCACCCCCAGCCGGTAGTTCACCGAGACGACGACCGCGCCCCGGGCGGCCAGCCGGTCGGGTCCGTACATGTCCCCGCTGCCGTACATCAGGCTGCCGCCGTGGATCCAGACGATCACCGGCCGCTCGCCGTCGGTGCGGGCGGGCGCGGTGACGTTCAGGTAGAGGCAGTCCTCGTTCTCGCCGGGCGTGCCGACCGGGAGCCCCACCGGCTGTGCGCACGGTGCGCCGGGGGAGGTCGCGTCGCGCACCCCGGTCCAGGGCGCGGCCGGCCGGGGCGGGGTCCAGCGCAGCCCGCCGACCGGCGGGGCCGCGTAGGGGATGCCCCGGAAGCTGCGCAGCCGCTCGCTCGCGGTGCCGCGCACCTTGCCCGCCGTCGTGCCGACGACGGTGCCGACGTCCCGCGTCTTCGAGGCGCCGGCCGCGACCGGCGTCCGGGCCGCGGCGGGTTCGGGTGCGGCCAGACCCCATGCCAGCCCCCCGAGCGCCAGCGCGGTGACGAACCACTTGGAAACGCTCCTGGTGTGTCTCATGGGGCAGCACGCTAGACAGATTTGGGCGATCGCGCAATACGCATGTCTGGATCGCTCGCCTGATTCGATCGTCTGAGGCGTTTGCTCCAGGTGGTGGTAACCTGCCGCGCATGGGGAACCGTGAAGCCCTGCTCGTCGGGGCCAAGGAGTGCCTGCGGGAGAAGGGGTACGACCGCAGCACCGTCCGCGACATCGCCACCGCGGCGGGCGTCAGCATGGCCGCCATCGGCTACCACTACGGCTCCAGGGAAGTGCTGCTCAACCAGGCCCTGTTCGAGATCCTCGACGAGTGGGGCGACTCCATGGGGCGGGCCCTCGTCCCCGACGCCGACGGGTCCGCGAAGCAGCACTTCGAGCGGATGTGGGAGTCCCTCGTCGCGGACTTCACCGCCCACCCCGATCTGTGGCTGGCCTCGGTGGAGCTGTTCATGCAGGCCCGACGTCGGCCCGAGCTGCGCGCCCCGCTCGCCGCGGGCATCGCGGAGGGCCGCCGCGGCATGGCGGCGATCCTGCGGAGCGTCCCCGAGGACGAGGTGCCGGAGGACTCCGTGCGCACCATCGGCAGCGTCCAGATGGCGCTGATGTCGGGCGTGATGATCCAGTGCCTCGGCGACCCGGAGTCCGCGCCCTCCGCCGCCGAGGTGCTCCGGGGGCTGCGCGACCTGGCCGACCTCGCGCGCTGAGGACGGGGCCCGCGGCCGGTCGGCGTCCGGGCGTGATCGACCGCCCTCCGGGCGCGGTCGGCCGGTGTCCGGGCGCGGTCGGCCGGTGTCCGGGCGCGGTCGGGTGATGACCCCACTGGTCCGCCCGTGGTCGCGCTTCCGGTACCGCCCTCGCAGCCTGGGCGGGAGCACTACTGGAAGGGACGGCCCCTTGATGAGGCTTGTCGTCGATCTCAACCGGTGCCAGGGGTACGCGCAGTGCGCCTTCCTGGCGCCCGACGTCTTCGTCATGCACGGCGAGGAGGCGCTGCTGTACAACCCGCACGCCGACGGGACGCAGCGGGAGCAGGTGATGCGCGCCGTCACCGCGTGCCCCGTGCAGGCGATCCTGGTGGACGACCCGGACGGGGCCGGCGCCCCGGAGGGAACGGGCGGGACGGGCGGGACGGGCTCGGCGGTTCCGGTGGGCGAGGGGCTGTCCGGTGTCCGGTGACACTGCTCTGGAACGGCTGAGGCGCGAGGGGCGGATCGTGATCGTCGGGGCCTCCCTCGCCGGGCTCCGGGCCGCGGAGACCCTGCGGAAGGAGGGCTTCGCCGGTTCGCTCACGCTGATCGGCGACGAGCCCCACGAACCGTACGACCGTCCCCCGCTCTCGAAGCAGGTCCTGCTGGGCCACGCGACCGCCGACCGCACCGCGCTGCCCCGCCGCGCGGCGCTCGACGCGCACTGGCGGCTCGGGGTCGCCGCCACCGGGCTGGACATGGCGGCCGGGAAGGTCCGGCTGGCCGACGGCGACGAGGTGGCGTACGACCGGCTGCTGATCGCCACCGGCGTCCACGCCCGTCCGTGGCCGCACGAGGCCGAGGCCGCGCTGGAAGGGGTCTTCACGCTGCGCACGCGGGACGACGCGGCCCGGTTGCAGCGGCGGCTGGCGGCATCGCCCCGCCGGGTGCTGGTCATCGGCGCGGGCTTCACCGGCTCCGAGATCGCGTCCGCCTGCCGCGAGCGCGGCCTCGCGGTGACCGTCGCCGAACGCGGGGCGGCACCCCTCGTGGGCGCCCTCGGCGGTGTGGTCGGCCGGGTCGCCGCGGAGCTCCAGCGCGAGCACGGCGTGGACCTGCGCTGCGGAATCATGGTCACCGCGCTGGAGGGCGACTCGGCGGGGCGGCTGCGGCGCGCCCACCTGTCGGACGGCACCACCCTCGACGCGGACGTCGCCGTCGTCTCGCTCGGCGCGTCGCGGAACACCGAGTGGCTGGCCGGTTCCGGACTCGGTGCCGGGCCGCGCGGGATCGCCTGCGACGCCGGCTGCCGGGCCTTCGACGTCCGCGGCATCGTGACCGACGACGTCTTCGTCGCCGGTGACGTCGCCCGGTCCCCGCACCCGCTCTTCGGGTACCAGTTCCTGTCCCTCGAACACTGGGGCAACGCCGTCGCGCAGGCGGAGACCGCGGCGCACAACATGATCAGCAGCAGTTCGGAGCGCCGCCCGCACCTGTGGGTCCCGGCCTTCTGGTCCGCCCAGTTCGGGGTCAACATCAAGTCGGTCGGTGTCCCGTCCCTGGGCGAGGAACTCGTCGTCGCCCAGGGCTCGCTCGCGGAACGCCGTTTCGTCTGCGCGTACGGGTACCAGGGGCGTGTCATCGCCGCCGTCTCCTTCGACGGGACGAAGTGGCTGGAGTTCTACCAGCGGCAGATCGAGTCGGCCGCGGTGTTCCCTCCGGAGCACTCCACGGTGGACAGCCGCCCCGAGGGCCTGCGGCCGGTCCCGGCCGAATTCCCGGACCCCTCGCTGCCCACGCACGGGCCGACCGTCACCGTCAGCGGCTACTCGCCGACCGAGCAGCGGATCACGTTCACCCCCGCGCGGGCCTGAACCTCCGCCCCGTCCGCACGGGTCCGATCTCCGCACCCCGTCCGCACGGGCCCGGTCTTCCTCCCTCTCCCCCTCCTCCCCCGGGCACGGCAGCGCACGCGCCGCCCCCGCCCCGACGCCGGCAAGGACCGACCACCATGACGCAAGACACGCTCCTGCGGCGGATCCTCGACCCCTCCGCCCGCGCCGACCCCTATCCGCTGTACGCCGAACTCCGCAGGACCCCGGTGCTCCGGGACGGGGACGACCTGTTCGTCGTCAGCACGTACTGGGAGATCAAGGGCCTGCTGCACGATCCGCGGATCAGCTCGGACGCCCGCAACCTCTCCCCCGGTGCCGCCGGCACCCTGCTCCAGGAGGAGGAGGCCTCACCGCTGCCGCCCTCCTTCCTGCGGCTGGACCCGCCCGAGCACGACCGGCTGCGCCGCATGACGATGCGTCCGTTCGGGCCGCCGGAAACGCCCCGGCGCGTGCACGGCATGCGCGGCGAACTGGCCCGCATCGTCTCCGGCCTCGTCGACGGCTTCGGGGACCGCAGGCAGGTGGACCTCGTCGACGACTTCGCATACCCCTTCCCCGTGACCGTGATCTGCCGGCTGCTGGGGGTTCCGCGCGAGGACGAGGCGCGCTTCCACTCCTGGGCCGACACCATCGCCGCCGGTCTCGACCCGGACCCCGGCCAGGACCCCGGCGAACGCCAACGCGCCACCCGGCAGGCCCGCACCGACCTGGGCCTGTACCTGGCCGGACTCATCGACGAACGCGGCGGGGCACCCGGCGACGACATGCTCTCCGCCCTGGTCGCCCAGCACGGCGCCGACGGGCGGATGACCCGGATGGAGGTGCTCAGCACCGCCGCCCTGCTGCTGATCGCCGGTCACGAGACCACGGTCAACCTCATCACCAACGGGATGCTCACCCTGCTGCGCAACCCCGACGTCCTCGAACGGCTGCGCACCGACCCCGGGCTGGCCGCCCCGCTCGTGGAGGAACTCCTGCGCTTCGAACCGCCCGTGCAATTGCTCCCGCAGCGCACCACCGTCGCGGACATCGACATCGGCGGCACCACCATTCCCCGGGGCGCCGCCGTCTGGCTCGTCCTGGCCTCCGGCAACCGGGACCCGAAGCGGTTCGCCGATCCCGACCGTTTCGACCCCGACCGCCGGGACAACCAGCACCTCGGCTTCGGCAGCGGCATCCACAGCTGCTTCGGCGCGCCCCTCGCCCGGCTGGAGGCGCAGCTCGCCCTGACCGAGCTGGCCCGCAGGCTCGACAGCCCCCGCCTGGTGGCGGACCCGCCCCCGTACCGCCGGAACGCCGTGCTGCGCGGGCCCCGGCACCTGGAGGTCGCCTTCGACGGACTCCGCGCCTGAAGGCCCGGGCAGACGTCTGTTTCGGGTCGGGGCCGGCGGCGATGATGGGCGCACGGCCCACTCCGTCCGGTGGGCATGGCGCACCACCGACCTACGGAGCGTGGTTCAGGTGACTTCCGGTTCGGCCCATCGGCGTGGTGACGCCCGTGACGCGGCGCTGGCACATGCGGTCCGGGACGGGCTGCTCGGCCCCCGATCGCCCCTGATCGGTCTCCTCGACGTCGACGGGGTGCTGGACGCGGTGGACGCGCTGAACGAGGCGTTCGCGGGACCGGCCGCCGTGCAGCACACCTTCGCGGCCAAGGCGTGCGGCCTCGTGCCGGTGCTCCGGCTGCTCGCGGACGCCGGGATGGGCTGCGAGGTGGCCTCGCCCGGGGAGCTGGAACAGGCCCTTGCCGCCGGTTTCCCGTACGACCGGATCGTCTTCGACAGCCCGGCGAAGACCGTCGAGGAGCTGGAGTTCGCCCTCGCGCACGGCATCGCGATCAACCTCGACAACTTCCAGGAGCTGGCCCGGGTGGACCGCCTGCTCGCCGGGCGGGAGCCCGCAGGGCCGATCGGACTGCGGGTCAACCCCCAGGTGGGGGCAGGGGCCATCGGTGCGATGAGCACCGCGACGGCGACCTCCAAGTTCGGCGTCGCGCTGCGCGACCCGGGGGCCGTCGAGGCGGTGACGGAGGCCTTCGCGGCCCGGCCCTGGCTCAACCGGCTGCACGCGCACGTCGGTTCCCAGGGCTGCCCGCTGCCCCTCATCGCCCGGGGCGTCGGCGCCGCCCACGACCTGGCCGAGCGGATCAACGAACGGCTCGGCCGGGCCCAGATCACCGGGCTCGACATCGGCGGCGGCCTGCCCGTCAACTTCGACGACGAGGACGACCGCCCCACGTACGCGGACTACGTCGCCGAACTGCGCGCCACGGCCCCCGGTCTCCTCGACGGCCGCTACACCCTCGTCACCGAGTTCGGGCGGTCGCTGCTCGCCAAGAGCGGAACCGTCGCGACCCTGGTCGAGTACACGAAATCCGCGGGCGGGCGGCAGATCGCGGTCACGCACGCGGGGGCCCAGGTCGCCACCCGTACCGTGTTCATGCCCGACGCCTGGCCGTTGCGCGTCGGGATATTCGACGCCTCGGGCCGCCCCAAGCAGGGTCCGACCCGGGTCGTGGACATCGCCGGTCCCTGCTGCTTCGCCGGCGACCTCACGGCGACCGGGCGCGAACTGCCCGTCGTCGAGCCCGGTGACGTGGTGGCGCTGTACGACACCGGGGCGTACTACTTCTCCTCGCACTTCTCGTACAACTCGCTGCCCCGGCCCGCCGTGTACGGCTATCGCACGGGCGCCGACGGGCAGGTGCGCTTCGCTCCGGTACGCGCGGCGCAGAGCGTGCGCGAGCTGGTCGAGGAGAGCGGGCTCGCGCAGGTGGACGCCCTGGTGGAGCTGCGCAACGGGTGAACCGCCAGCCGCCCGGTCAGCGGTTCACCCGGCGTACGGCCCGGAGGACATCGGTCCGTGAGGCATCGGTCCGTAGAGCATCGGTCCGTGAGGCATCGGTCCGGAGGGCTTCCCGGCGTACGGCTCAGGGTCTGCGGCCGAAGAACTCGACCTCGGCGAGGGCGAGTCTGCGGTCGCGGCCCGCCCCGTACACCGCCTCGGCGGTGAGCCGGGCCCGGACGATCTCCGAACCGCGCAGGTCGAAGGTCTGCGGGCCCGGCTGGTCCTTGATCCTCAGTTTCCGCTCGACCGACGTCCCGTCGGCGGAGGTGAGCCGGACGGTCATCCGCGCCGGGCGGGCCTGGTCGAGGAACTCGTCCTTCCTGGCCGACGCACCCGGGAAGAGGACCACCTTCAGCACCCGTACCGGCTGCTCGAAGTCGCACTCCAGGTACTGGCCCACCCCCGTGTCGGGCCCCGCCTCCGCGGGTGCCCAGTAACGGTTGTTGAAGCCGTCGAACGCCGCACCCGCCGGATGGCTCCGGGCCGTGCTGGAGGCCCGGAACCGGGTGGGCGTCACCGCCTCCGGCGTCCCGGTCTCGTCCTTGGCGAGGCCGAGCCACCCGGACAGGTGCGGCAGGGCGAACCACACACCGCAGGCCAGCACGATCAGCACGATCGGCAGCGCCAGACCGGGGCGGCGCCACAGCCGGCGCCGCGGCCGGGTGCCCGCGACGGGCGCCTGTCGCGGTCGCCGCCGGAAGATCCGGCGCCACCAGGGAGGCCGGACGTCGGGCGGCGGCCCCGGGTCCAGGAGCAGTGCGCAACGCACGCACAGGGTGCGGTCGGGGGCGTTCTCCGTGCGGCAGTTGGGGCAGCGGACGGGCGCGGCGGGCGACGGCCCCGGAGGCGTGTTCGCGGGGGTCGGCGGTACGTCGGGCAGCGCCTCGGGCCCCGGCACCGGCTCGTCCGCCCCGTCACCCGGCCGACGCGGGCCGCTGGTGGGCGCGACTGCGGGAGGCCCGGGAACAGCTGGTGCGGGAGGCGTGGGAGGCACGGGGGATGGCTGTGAGGCAGGTGAGGCAGATGAAGCAGATGAAGCAGGTGAGGCCGTCGGAGCAGATGGAGCGGACAGAGCCGACAGGGCGGATGGGGCAGGTGGAGTGGACGGGACGGATGGGGCAGCCGGGGCCGTCGGTCTCGCCGAGGGCGTCGGGTTCACCGGGGCGGACGGGTTCACCGGGGCGGACGGGCGGGCCGGGGCGGACGGGCGGGCCGGGGCGGACGGGCGGGCCGGGGCGGACGGGCGGGCCGGAGGCGTCGTGGTCCCGTCCTGCGGCTCCTCCCACTCCAGGTACGCCTGGCACGACGTGCAGAACTGCGTCCCCGGCGCGTTGTTCTGCCCGCACGTCTCGCAGATCACAGGACCTCCAGGTCGAAGCCCACATGTGCCGGGATCTCCGTACGGATCAGCTCCTCCAGCCGCACCCGGTCGACCTGGTACGGCTGCGCGGCCCGGACCCGGACCGTCACCCACGGCCGCGGGCCGCCCGGGAACCGGGTGTGCGGCGTCGACGACCACGCCGTACCGCCGCTCTCCACGATCTCCGGCTCGATCCCGGTCTCCAGGAACACCGCCTCCGCGAGTCCCCGCCGGGTGCCGCGCCTGCTGTGCCGTTCCACCGCGCCGCGCACCGCGGCCCGCCGCTGCTCGACCGGGTGGTTCGCACGGGTGTCGACGGCCACCCACTCGGCCAGCCAGGCGAGGAAGTCCTCCGGCGCGCTGCGGGGGTCGAGGTGGGCGGGCAGGTTGTCGATGGAGAGCAACACCGGGGCGAGCACGTCGTCGAGCGCCGCCAGGAACCGGCGCAGGAAGTCCTGTTCCAGGTAGACCGCGGGGAGTTGCTCGATCAGCGGGTGCGGGGTCGGCAGGCCGGTCACGGAAGTGCGCATGGCGGTCAGGCCCCCCGTACCCGGAGCTGGTGTTCGTAGCTGAAGACCAGCGCGTGCCGGTCCAGCACGATCTTGGTGGTGGGTTCGCCGCGCTGCCCGGTCACGGGGTCGGCGGGGAAGAGCCGTACGTCCTCCACCAGGTCCACCCCCGGCACCTGTTGCAGCACGGCGAACGCCTCGCCCGACTGGATCGGCCGCCCGAACGGCCAGCCGTCCTCGCCGGGGCCGCCGCTCAGCGGGTTGAAGTAGCGGTAGAGGGCCTCCAGCGCCTCCTCGCGCACCCGTTCCGGCACGGCGCCCCGGCGGGCCTGCACCGACGCGACGACGGTGACCCCCTGGTAGTACGGCGGTTCGACCACCAGCCGGGCACCGATGGGGCGGCGCTCGTCCAGATGGCCCGCGATCAGGGCCAGGGTGTGCTGCGGCGGGACGAGTTCGTCGAACTGGATGCGGCCCTGCTCGTCGCTGCGCCCGGCCGGTACGACCAGCAGCCGCACCCCGCCCGCCTCGACGTCCGAGTCCCCGCCGGCCGGGATGCACTGCACCCGGGACGCGTCGGGCGCGACCTCGCGGGCCAGCAGTTCGTAGTCGTGCGGCACCACGGCCCGGTGCAGCGTCCGCAGTGTCATCGGGCCGCGCACCCGCGCGCTCTCCACCGTCTCGCCGTCGACCCCGCCGAGCGCCGGGCGGCGGTTCTCCACCCGGGCCACGTACGGGATGGCGCTGCGCAGCACCCGGAGGGTGGAGCGGGCCACGTTGCCGCGCAGGCCCCCGCCGGTGCGGTACGAACGCACCCGTACGGTGGCGCCCTTCGGCGGCACCTTCCCGTAGTAGCGGATGGAGCCGTCCCGTTCCCGTACCGCGGGACCGAACTCGACCCGCCCCGAGTTGGGGTCGAGCGTGATGTGCCGGTCGTCGGGTCCGGAGTGCGCGAAGTCGTCGACCCGGGTCCACTCCGTGCCCCGCGGGCCCGCCGACGGGTCGGCGACCTCGACGACGAACTCGCCGGGGACGACGGGCGGGCGGCTCAGTGCGAAGGTCTGCCCGGGTACGCCCTCGGCCGGGCCGAGCACCTCGTCGGTCACGGTCTCGGCGTGCACGGCCCCGACGGTCGCGCCGATCGTGAACGCGGTGATCCGGCGCACCACCGGCGGCGCCATGTAGGTGGGCTGCCCGGGTTCGGCCTCCACCAGGCGGCAGCGCAGCCAGCCGCCGGTGCGGCGCACGACGACGGCCGGGGCGTGCCCCTGGGGGAGGTGCAGGATCAGTTCGCCGGACCGGTTGAAGCCGCCGGTGTCGTCCTTCTCGACCTCGCAGGCCGTCCAGGCGCTGCCGTCCCACGCCTCCCAGAGCAGAGGCGGGCGCAGCGGGTCCACGCCGACGCCCTCGACCGCGCAGTCCAGCCGCAGCACGACGACTCCCGACGGCACGGCGGCGGACAGGCCCATGTAGAGGGCGTCGCCGGGGGCGGGCGTGGTGTCGAAGCAGGGCACGGCCCGGCCGAGCGCCAGCTCCTCGGTGCGGTCGGCGGCGTCGCCGGACGTCGGCCAGGTGGCGAGGTGGGCGAACTCGCAGGGGACGATGGACAGTTCGCCGACCGTGGTGAAGACCACCGCCTCCTCGGTCTCCGTGCGCACGGTGGCGACCTCCGTGCCGGCCCGTACCCGTACCGGTTCGGGCCGGGGCGCGGAGAGCCGGAACGTCACGTCGGTGCGGGCGGCGGTGGGCGGGTGCAGCCGGACCCCGATCAGGTCGAGGAAGGTCAGATAGCTCTTCTCCGGCACCCGGTTCACCCGGTAGACGAGTTGGTCGACCATGGTCGCGAAGGCTTCGATGAGGGTCACGCCCGGGTCCGACACGTTGTGGTCGGTCCACTCGGGGCAGCGCTGCTGGACGAGGCGTTTCGCCTCGTCGACCAGGCCCTGGAAGTGACGGTCGTCCAGATGCGGGCTGGGCAGCGTCACGCGCCGTCCACCTCCTCGTGCTGCGGGATCACATAGAACGGGAAGACCAGGTTCCGGGGGTCGTTGGCGCCCCGCACGGTGTAGCCGACGTCGATGTACAGGACCCCCTCGTCGGCGTCGTCGAACCGGACGACTACCTCGGTCACCTCGATCCGGGGCTCCCACCGGTCCAGCGCGAGGCGTACCTCGTACGCCAGTTGTCCGGCCGTGCCCGCGTCGGCCGGGGCGAACACGTAGTCGTTGATGCCGCAGCCGAACTCCGGCCGCATGGGGCGTTCGCCCGGTGACGTCGCCAGGATCAGCCGGATCGACTCCTCCAGTTCGTGCTCGCCGCGCACCAGGGCGATGGAACCGGTGGCGTCCGTGCGCGGCGGGAAGGCCCAGCCCGCGCCGATGAACTCCTGTCCCATGCCGCTCAGCCTCCGATCAGCACCGTCGGGCAACCGGACACGACGGGCGAGCCGCAGGCGGCGAGGTCCCCGACGCGGGCGGCGGGCCGGCCGCCGATCAGCACCGTGGTGCTGCCGGGCGGCGCGATCACGGACGGGGCGTGCACCGCGGGCGGCGGCGAGGCGCACAGGTGCGGGGTGCCGACCGTGGCGGCGGGCAGCCCGCCGATCAGCACGGTCGGAACTCCGGGCGGCCCGACCGTGCCGGGGTGTCCGGTGGGGTCACCGACCCGTGCGGCTGCCGCCGCGGCTGCTGACATGGCAGTCCGTTCCTCTCGCTCATGTGCGTCCGGTGCGTCTGCGCTGTTCGGTCCGTGCTGTCCGGTGCTCCTGTGCTGCTCGGTCCGTGCTGTTCAGTACTTCTGCGCTGCTCGGTGCTCCTGCGCTGCTCGGTCCGTGCTGTTCAGTACTTCTGCGCCGCTCGGTCCGCTCGCTCCGCCTGATTCGTACGGTCCGTCGGGAGCGTCCGCGCGGTCAGTTGATCTTCACCAGGGGTGCGTTGATGGCCAGGGAGGAGCCGCCCTTGATGTCGGTGCGCTGTGTTCCGTCGATCGCGACCATGCCGCCCCGCACGTCCACCGTTCCGCCGGTGGAGAGCTTCACCTCGCCGTTGCCGCCGTCGACGCTCACTCCGCTGCGGGAGGTCAGCGTGACGCTGTCGCCGCTCAGTTCGAGCGTTCCCTGTCCGCCGTCCAGCGCGACCCCGCGGGCCGCCTTGATGGAGACCTGCTGCTTGGCCTCGATGTTCACGCTGCCGTCGCTGTTGATCACGATCACGGTGCCCTTGCGGTCGAGGTCGATCTTCAGCTTTCCGTCGCCGGTGAGCAGGCGTACGCCCTGCGGGCCGTTGGCGTCGTCCAGGATCTCCAGCTGATTGCCGCTCTTGGAGGCGACCGAACGCCGGTTGACGGCCCCGCTCGTCGGGTCCACCAGGGGGGCGGCCGGTGCGGCGGCCTCCGGGGCGGCGGAGGCGGAGGCGGGGGACGCCCCGCCGGTGGACGGTTCGCCGGACACGGCCGCGGCCACCGCCCCGGCCACGCCGCCGGAACCGCCCGCGTCGCCGCCGGAACCACTGCCGGAGCCACCGCCCCCGCTTCCCTGGGACGGCCGGTCCTTCCCGTTGTACAGACCGGCGAGGACGTACGGGCGGTCCAGGTGGCCGTGCTCGAACCCGACCAGGACCTCGTCCCCGACCTCGGGGATGAACGCCTCGCCGCCGCTGGTCCCGCCCGACTGCGCGGTGCGCGCCCAGTCGCTCGCGTACTCGTCCGACAGCCAGGGGAACCGCACCTTGACCCGGCCCGAACCGTCCGGGTCGTGGGTGTCCGTGACCGTTCCGCTGACCAGTCCCGCGCACCGCGATCCGCCGCCGGAGCCCGTGCCTGAACCACCCGACCCCGGCCCTCCGCCGGTCAGCCCGAACAGCGAGCGCTCCTGCTGCCCCGACACCGTCAGCCAGGTCTCGTACCCGCGCACCGGGTCGAAGACGTGCCGCGACGACGTGACCGTGTACCGCCCCTCGAACGGTGCCCCCACCGCGTTGAGCGCCACCGCACTGCCGGCCCGCACCTCCGGGTTCCCCCGGATCACCGCCTCCAGCTCCGCGAACGACCCGGCGATCCGCTCGGCCAGGGCCTTCGCCGCCTGGTCCACCTGTTCCTGCGCCCCGTACGCCGCGTCCGTGACCACGAACCGCGCCTCGCCGAACGGGGCGGACACCTCGGCCGCGCTCACCCCGAGCTCCAGCGTCGCCGACTTCCCCGCGGGGGCCCGCCCGACCAGCGGCTGCTTGGCCTTCACGTCCCAGCCGCGCACCTCGACCTCGGAGACCTGCTCGGCGGACGACACCCCGGCCCGGCAGCGCAGCAGGTTGCTGCCCATCTCCAGCACCAGCGGGTTGCGGTCGGCGCGCGCCGAACCGTCCGGCGCGCCGCTCGCCTCCGCGGGCCGGGTGATGTGCAACTGCCCGTCGAGCACGTACGCCTGGGCGCCCGCCTCCTCGGCCAGGTCGCGGATGAACTCCCAGTCGGTGACGTTGGGCTGGGCGATGTGTTCGAGCACGGGCCCGGCCACGTCGACCGTGCCCGGTTTCAGCCCGGCGCGCTGGGCGACCTGGGCGCAGATGTCGGCGAGCGTCATGTTCTGGTAGCTGGCCACCCGGCGCCCGCGGAACAGCCGGTGCGACTCGTCGAGCCCGCGCACGACGGTGAAGGTGCCGGTCTCGTCGAGCTCCACCTCCAGGGCGGTGACGACCCCCTTCAGCAGCGGCTTCGGCGCGGTGTCGCCACCGGCGCGGGCCAGCAGCCTGGCCTCGCTGCCGATCTTCAGCCCGGTCTGTTCCAGCAGCACCCGGTCCGGGTCGCGGAACCGGAGGAGGAACAGGTCGGGCAGCGTCCGGCTGTCGTCGACGTACCCCTCGACCAGCGTGTTCACGAACTTCGGCGGCAGCGGACCGCCGCCGAACTCCACCACCAGCGCCGACGCGACGCCCGGCGGGGCCATCAGGACCGCCCTCCGTCCCGGCCCTCTTCGATCCGGCTCAGCTCGTCGAGCGCGGGCAGCAGCAGCTGCCGTCCGGGCGCCAGCCGCAGCGGGTCGTCGATGCCGTTCGCCTCCGCGATCACCCGCCAGGCCGCCGGGTCGCCGTACTCGCGCTGGGCGAGCGACGGCAGCGAGTCCCCGGCGCCCAGCCGGTGCACCCGGCGGGCGGCGAGCGCGCCCGAGGTCGGGTTCTGGCCCGGCGTCTCGCCGCTGATCTCCTCCATCGTCACCTGGCAGACGGCCCGGATCGGCACGCCCGACGTGGTGAACAGGGTGTACTTCGCCTGCACTTGGCTCACGTAGCCGGGGAACCCGGTCAGCCCGCCCCAGTGGAAGACCACCCACGGCGGCGAGGAACGCTGCTGCTGGCGGGTCTCGTTCGTCGGCACGCAGCACGCGAAGAGCTGCTCCACCGAGGTCACCACCCGGGTGTCCTGGGTGTCGCTGGCGTCGAAGAACATCTCCACGGTGAGCTTGCTGGGCTGCGAGCCCTGGTACTCCGGCGGGCCGGAGCTCTTGGCACCCTTGGCCGGACTGCGCTTCCAGGAGGCGGCCTTGGTGAGGCTCAGCTCCTTGGGGTTGAACTGGAAGTCGATCCGCCCGCACGGGCCGCCGGGGGTCAGGCCGCCGCCGGTCGGCGGGGTCCGCAGTTCCAGGTAGGCGTGCTCCAGCTTGGGCCTGGCCGAGCCGCCCCGTCCGGCCTTCGCGGCCGAGGCACCGGACGTACCGGCGGCACTGAAGGCGATGGGACCCGCACCGCTCACGACGCTCAGCCCTCCATCACATAGCCGTGATGGGCGATCTCGATCGTCTCCATCGCGACCTTGGGCGATTCGGGGGTGAAGGAGGGGCCGGTCCAGCGGACGGGCACGACCTCCAGCAGCCCCCACTGGGCCACCTTCCGCCCGTCCCCGGTCCGCGCCTCGATGTGCGCCGTCTTGCGGCTGAACCCGGTCGTCATGGTGGCGAACCAGCGGGCCACCTTCTCGGTCTCCTTGGTCAGCGGCCTGGAGAGCTTCACGTTCGAGTACTTCAGACGGGTCGGCAGCTGCCACAGATGCCCGTTGTTGCCGCCCTCCTCCCGGGTTTCGAGCACCACTTCGCAGCCCAGCCCGTCACACGTGTTGAACGACCCGAGCTCGATGTCGTCGATCGTGACGACGAAGCAGACGCTCACGGCGGGATCGTCGTCCTGGGCGGTGGCCATGGTGCATACCTCTCGATCTCGTCGGTCTGATCGGTCTCGTTGGTCTGATCGGTCTCGTCGATCTCGTTGGTCTGAGTCGGTCTGGTCGGTCTGGTCGGTCTCGTCGGTCTCGTCGGTCTCAGTGGCGGGTGTTCCTCAGTGGCGGGTGTTGATGAGGAATCCCGCCCGTTCGCGTTCCAGTCGCAGGTCCGCCTTGAAGAGGCGGCTGAGCGGCGGGTACAGGGCACGCACCAGCTCGTCGGTGACCACGGGCGCGCCGCCCTCCCGGCCGCCCTGGCCGGGCGGCCCGCCGGAGGCCGTGGTTCCGGGTGCGTCGCGGTCGGCGGCGGTGGGTCCGGGGGCCGGTTCGGGTTCGGGGTCGGGCTCCTGGGGCGGGTCCGGGGGCGGCGGTTCCTCGGTCTCCGTCTCGCGCTGGACGACGGGCGACGAGTACGCCGGGGGCGGGGTGCCGAAGACGACGCTGCCGTCGGCCGCCCGCTGGGCCACCCCCGCGGCCACGGCGACCGAACCCGCCGAGGTGAAGGCGGGTGCGGACGGTGCGGAGGAGGCGGGTGCGGCGTTCAGCGAGCGGGGCACCGGCGGTCCCCCTGCCGCCCGACGCTGCAGGGCGGGAAGCGGCGGGGAGGTGGGCGGCGCCCCCGTCCCCTGTCCCGGAGCGGCGACGGTACGTTGCAGCGCCGCCGGTACGGACGGGGTCACCGCCGCCATCGACGCCGTGCCCTCCCCGCTCTCCCCGCCGGAGGTCCAGCGCACCGGAACAGCGTCGGCCGGGGACGCGCTTCCCGGCCCGGGACCCGGCACCGTCCCCGTACCGGCCGGCGGAAGCGGCGCCGCCCCGTCCGACCCGCCCGCCACTGAGCGCTGTACGGCTCCCGGTCCGTCGTTCCGCACGTTCTGGAGCGGTACGGGCCGGTCGGCGAGCAGCGGTGCGACCGGATCGGTGCTCGGGGGCGGTGCCAGGGGGGACGGCGACGGCACGGCGGAGGTCCGCTGCACCGCGGGCGTGGGGGCCGGCGGTACGGGGTCCGACGCGGCGGGGAGCAGGGGGGAGTCACCGAGCAACGGCGCGGTGGGCCCGCCGGATTCGGGCTCCGGCTCCGGCACCGCGGGCACCCCGGCGTCCGCCGCGCTCCGGGCAACCGGAACCGCCCCGGACTCCACGCCCGGTCCGTCGGCGGCGGCCTGCCGCTGTGCCGTCGGCGGCAGCGCGGACATGGGTGCGCCGAGCCCCGGCACGCGCCGGGGCGAGCCGGGGGCGGGCGGCATCACCGAGCGCTGCACGGGCGGAGCCGCCGACGAAGGCGGGTGCTGGGACGGATTCGGGGTCGGGGTCGGGGTCGGGGACGAGGGCGGCGTCGCGGGCTCGGGAGCGGCCGGTCCGACCGCCGTCACGAGGGGCTGCTCCCCCACCAGTCGACGCACCGGCAGCTCCGCCACGGCCGCCTCCCCGGCCGACGTCATCGCGGAAGCCTCCCCCGGAACGACGCGCTGCACGGGGACGGACGGAGGCAGGGACCGCGGCGACGGCAGGGGCACGGACCGGGCCCCGCCCAAAAGCCCCTCCGCACGTTCCGCGGACCGCTGCACCGGCGAAGGACGGTCCGCGGCGACCGGGGCCGCCGGGGCCGTGATCCCGTGCACCAGCCCGGTGGGCGCGTCCGGGCTGACCAGGTGCCCGAGCGGAGTGCCGAGTGCCGGGTCCTGCCTGGTGGAGAGCGACCCCTGGAAGCCGGAGGGGTCGATGACCAGGTCCTGGGTGCCCAGGGTCCGCTGGATGGGCGGCAGTTCGGCCGGGTCGACGCGCTCGCGCGGCCCGGCGAACGAAGCGGAATCCTCGCTGCCGCCCCTTGTACCAGTACCCGTGCTCGTGTCCGTGCCCTTGCGCCCGTCGCCGCCGCGCAGCCAGGACATCAGGCCCATGGATCCTCCCGTCCTCCCCGCGCCGTCCGCTACTGCCCGTTGAGGCGAGCGATCTGTGCGACGAACCTCAGTCGTTCCGGGTGCTCCAGGTCCAGCAGCTCATCGAGCGGCCAGTGGAAGTGGTAGGCGAGGTACGCGACCTCCTCGTAGAGCAGGTCGGCCGCGTACGTCACGATTCCCCCAGGCGGCCACCGGCGAGATTCACCGCGAACTCCTCCTGGCAGGAGGGGCAGGTGACGGCGGCGCGGGTGTGCCCCTCGGCGTTGATCCGCCGGTAGAAGTCCTGGAGGAAGGCCAGGTCGGAGGCGAACAGGTCCTCGATGACACCGGGGTGGATGTCGTCGACCGTGCCGATCCGGGTCACGACCCGGGCGATGAGCACGACCGAGAGGTACGCGGAGTTCTCCCGCACCCGGTCGTCCCGCAGCGGCACGAGTTCGTCGCGCGCGGTCGCGAGCCGCATGACGCCCGTACGGTGCACGACACCCGCGTCGTCGACGTACCCGCGCGGCAGCTCGAAGGGGAATTCGGTGCGCAGCGGCTCCCGCCCGCCGGACCTCGCGCTCCCGCCCTCCGGGGGGTGCGCGTCCGGCCGCCGGGGGGCCTCCGCCGGAGCCGTACGCCGCATCAGTCGAGTTCCATGCTCTCGTAGGTGATGGCGAGCTTCTCCGTCAGGACCGAGGTGTCACCGGCCTTGAGGGTGCCGATCTCCAGGGACTTGGGCCAGGCGTTGATGAGCTTGTAGCGCTTGATGGCGATGCCCTCGTGGTCGTACACGATGACCGCGCCGTTGCGGCGGGCCGTGGTCATCCGGCCGAAGCGGGAGTCCTTGATCCACCGTTCGAAGCTGTTGTCCTCGGTCAGACCCCGGGTCACGGTCACCTCACCGGCCTTGGGCCGGCCGGGGAGCTTCTTGATGGCGTAGCGGCCGTCGGCGGTGTTCTGCTTCAGCTCGATGACGTCCTGCTCCATCTTCAGACCACTGACCTCGGTGATCTGCTTGATGACGACGCTGTCGAATTCGAGGCCGAACGACGCCCCGACGGTGCTGTCGAGATCGGGAAGTGGCACAACAGGCTCCTTTACCGCTCTTGCCGCCTACAGGGATCTCCGGAGGTACGCGCGGTCCGGTCCGATCCGGACCGACCCGGCCCGGCCCACCCGCGCGGAGGGGTCACTCGTCCACGCCGCCGGTCCCCCCGGTCAGCTGGGAGAGGCGGAAGACGACGAACTCGGCCGGCCTGACCGGTGCCACCCCGATCTCGCAGATGACCTGACCCGCGTCGATGCTCTCCGGCGGGTTGGTCTCGCGGTCGCACTTGACGTAGAACGCCTCTTCCGGGGTGAGCCCGAACAGCGCCCCCTTGCGCCATTCGTTGACCAGGAACGCCGAGACCGTGCGCCGGATGCGCGCCCACAGGGCGTCGTCGTTCGGCTCGAAGACGACCCACTGCGTACCGGCGAGGATCGACTCCTCCAGGTAGTTGAAGAGACGCCGGACGTTCAGGTAGCGCCAGGCCGGGTCGGAGGCCAGCGTGCGCGCGCCCCAGATCCGGATGCCCCGTCCGGGGAAGGACCGGATGCAGTTCAGCCCGATCGGGTTGAGCATGTCGTGCTCGCCCTTGGTCAGCTGGGTCTGGAGCGCGACCGCCCCGCGCACGACCTCGTTGGCGGGCGCCTTGTGCACGCCGCGCGACTCGTCGTTGCGCGCCCACACCCCGGCGACGTGGCCGCTCGGCGGGACGAGCCGGGCCCGCCCGGACGAGGGGTCCGCGACCCGGATCCAGGGGTAGTAGAGCGTGGCGTACTTGGAGTCGAAGTTGGCGTGGTCGGTGCGCCAGGCCCGGATCTGCTGCGGGCTGAGCCCCGGCGGCGGGTCGAGGATGGCGACCCGGTCGCCCATGAGCTCGCAGTGGCTGATCAGCCCCTGCTGCACGGCGACGACCGACTCCAGGTCCAGCAGGCCGCGTTCGTGCGCGCTCATCAGGTCCGGCACGACGACCGTGGTGATCTCCTCGACCGCTTCGAGGCCGCCGAACCCGGTCCGGCGGTCGGGGTCGCCGACGTACAGCTCGGGGGTCAGCGCCCCGGTGCCGGGGGTCGCCGGGGCGGCGGGGGCCAGGGTCACGCTCTGCGGTTCGGGCCGGGCGGGTGCGGCGCCGCGGGCCGTCTCGCGGATCTCGATCAGCTCCGACCGGGCGTTGACCCGGGTGGCGACGTTCTCCTTGCTGCGCTTGGTCGTGACGCCCGGGTACTCCTCGGCGGCCTGCCCGTCCCGCTTCACGATCAGCCGGAAGACGTCGGACGGCGGGTCGTCCCCCTCCGCCTCGGCCACTTCGACGCTGATCTCGCCGGTCACGCCGGGGCGGGGCTTCACCGCGTACGGGCCGAGCTGCGTCTCCGACCCGGCGGGCAGGCTCCCCGCGACCCGGTCGCCCCCGTCGTCCACCATGTGCTCGGTGCCGTCGTCGATGCGCACCACGTAACAGACACCGCCGCCGTTGGCGAAGAACCCGTACACGGCGGAGGCCAGGTACGCGCCCTCCACGAAGTCGCCGAAGGTGCCGGCGAACTGGCTCCAGTTCGTGATCAGCGTCGGCTCGTCGAACGGGCCCTTCTGCGCGAAGCCGACGAAGGCGGTGACCGATGTGCCCACCCCTTCGATCGGCCGGGACCCGGACTCGATCTCTTCGACGTAGACGCCCGGGGACAGGTACGACGGCATATGAAGTCTCTCCTTGGCCGGGGAACGCCCGCAATTCTTGCGACAGCGGCGATCACCGGGAACGGACACACGGCCGCCCACCCGTGCACCGGCCGCTGCCCGATCAGGCAATGCCGTCGTGCTGTACGTGCCGCCGGGCGCTGCACCGGACCGCGGTGCGCACGCCCTGCGCACCGCGCGGGCACCGCACACACCCTGGGACGGCGACAGGGCACAGGCGGGTGGGCCGGGAGGGTGGATGAGGGCGGTTCCGGAGAAGGACCCCGCCCCTGCCCGTACCGATGCCTCGCGTGCGGACGTCTCGCGTACGCAGGCCCCCGTGCCGGAGCGTCCGCCCGCCGACCGCCCCGCCCCCGCCGCCGATCCCCGCAGCATCCAGCGCCTGCAACGGGCGGCGGGCAACCGGGCCGTCTCCCGCCTGGTCGCCCAGCGCTACACCGCCCCCATCAAGCCCTCCCCCGCCCAGGCGCCCGGCTTCCGCAGGGTGAAGGCGGACGTGGCCGCGAAGAAGACGAAGCTGGCGGTGCACGCCCCCGCCGCCACCGAGTCGAAGTCCGCACAGGACGCAGCCGTCGCGCCCCCGGACGACAGGGAGGCGCAGGGCAAGGCAGCGAACGCGGAGAAGATGAACGCCGCGAAGCCCGGCGAGTTCGACAAGAAGGCGTTCATCGACGCGGTGAACAAGGCGATCGACGCCCAGGCCCCCAAGAACCTCGACCAGGCCGACAAGTTCTCCAAGTCGGGCAAGGCCGACCAGATCAAGGACGAGGTCGACGGGAAGGTCAAGGACGGCAAGGACTCCTCGGCCAAGGACATCGACACCGCCACCAAGGCCCCGCCCGACACGGCGGCGGCCAAGGACAAACCCGTCACCCCGCTCACCCCGGACCAGGCACCGCCCAACCCCGGCGCCCCCTCCCCCGCCGACGCGACCCCGGACAAACAGCCCGCCGCCGTCACCGACTTCTCCGAGGGCCCGGCCGCCAACAACCAGGCCCTGGCCGACGCCGAAGTCACCGAGGACCAGCTCGCCAAAGGCAACGAACCCGAATTCGACCAGGCCCTGTCCGCGAAGAAGACCGCCGAGACCGACTCCACCAAGGCCCCCGCCAAGGGAAAGACCGCCGAAACCCAGCAGCTGAACGCGGCGAAGGCGAACGCCGCCGCCTCCGGCGCCCAGGCCCTGAACACCCTCACCGCGACCCGTGCCACGGCCGGGAAACAGGTCGACGGCGGCAAGGGCGAAACGAAGTCCAAGGACGAGAAGAAGCGCGCCGAGGTCACCGCCAAACTCCAGAAGGTCTACGACACCACGAAGAAGGACGTCGAGACCACCCTGTCCGGCCTCGACACCAAGGTCGATTCGGCGTTCACGCAGGGCGAGAAGGCGGCGCGGGACGCGTTCACCGCGGACCACAAGCGCCGGATGAAGAAGTACAAGGACAAGCGGTACTCGGGCATGTTCGGCGGCGCGAAATGGGCCAAGGACAAGCTCCTGGGCATGCCCGAGGAGGCCAACACCCTCTTCCAGGAAGCCCGCAAGCTCTACGTCGCGAAGATGCAGACCGTCATCTCGTCCGTCGCCGACCTCATCGGCACCGAACTCGGCCGCGCGAAGGCCCGCATCGCCAAGGGCCGCACCGAGCTGAAGGCCGAGGTCGACAGACTCCCCGCCGACCTGCGCGAGTTCGGCCAGGAAGCCGCCACCGACTTCGCAGGCAAGTTCGACGACCTGGAAACCACCGTCAACGAGAAGTCCGAACAGCTCGTCCAGGACCTCGCCCAGAAATACACCGCCGCCCTGAACAAGGTCGACGAGGAGATCAAAAAACTCCAGGAAGCCAACAAGGGCCTCGTCGACAAGGCCAAGGACGCCATCGTCGGCGTCCTCAAGACCATCAACGAACTCAAGAACCTCCTCCTGGGCATCCTCGCCAAGGCCGCCTCCGCCATCATGAAGATCATCAAGGACCCCATCGGGTTCCTCGGCAACCTGGTCAAGGCGGTCGGCGCCGGACTCAACCTCTTCATCACCAACATCACCACCCACCTCAAAACCGGCGTCGTCTCCTGGCTCCTGGGCACCGCCGTCAAAGCAGGACTCGAACTCCCCCCAAAGTTCGACCTCAAGGGCATCATCCAGCTCATCGCCTCCCTCCTCGGCCTGACCTGGGACAACATCCGCGCCCGCATCACCCGCAAGGGCGTCCCCGACCAGGCCATGAACACCGTCGAGTCCTCCGTCCCCGTCGCCAAAACCCTCGCCACCGAAGGCCCCGCCGGAGCCGTCAAGGAAATCCAGGCCGAGGCCGGCGACCTCAAGGCCACCATCCTCGAAAAACTCACCAGCTACCTCATCCCCACCGTCATCATCGCCGGCATCACCTGGATCATCTCCCTCCTCAACCCCGCCTCCGCCTTCGTCCGCGCCGTCAAAGGCATCATCGACATCGTCACCTTCATCGTGAACCAGGGCGCCCAGATCATCGACTTCGTCAACGCCGTCCTGGACTCGGTCATCGCCATCGCCAACGGCGGCTCCGCAGGCGTCCCCAAAATGGTCGAAACAGCCCTAGCGGCAAGCGTGCCGTTGCTCATCGGATTCCTCGCCTCACTCCTCGGCATCGGCAACCTCGCCAACAAAGTCAAATCCGTCTTCCACACCGTCGCCAAACCCGTCAACCGCGCCATCGACAAAATCGTCGACCTCATCGCCAGAAAAGGCAAAGCCCTCTGGAACAAACTCAAAAATAAAAAATCAGACAACCGCGACGGAGCCACTGCCGAAGAAAAACCAGAAGATCGGATCAGAAAAGCTTCAGCAGCCACTGGTCGAGCACTGGCCGACACCCCAAGCATGCCTGTCTTGAAAACCCGCCTGAGTCAGATAAAAAAACTGTACAACCTAAACCAACTGAGCATCACGGAGAAGAAATCCGGAGACTCGACCAACCAGGTAAAAGTGACCGGTCGAATCAACCCTTATTATGATTTCTTTGGGAATGTAACCTCCGAGTACAACCCAAAAATTCGAAGCGACATCGAAATCTGGTACGACTGCGACCCCGAAAGCAACCATTGGGGGCACAATGAGACAGATGCCGAGCGAAGCAACCGCGCCAAGCTGGCCAAGGCCAACCTGATGAAGCGCCTCCAGTCGGCAACCGAGCCAATGCTCGATGCCATCACTTCGTACAAGGGGGGAACGGAAATACGCCCACTCGAAAGCCTCACCACCGAAGACGCCTATGGAGGTCACACAGTAGAAAAACACGTAAAAGGAATGGGTACCATGGAAAAAGGATTGGAGGCACTGGCCTACAGGCTGTCGATGGGCATACCTTCACCCAGGCCGGAGGATCAAGCAAGCTATTTCGTGAGCCTGAACGAGGGCAACAGCGTCATTAAGCGCGCACTGATCTCCCATGTCCTCAACGACTGGCCGGAAGCCCGCAAGAAAATAGCATCAGGTAAGTCACGCGAGTATGAAAAAATTAATACTGGCCCAGTTGGAATGTCCGTGGCGATGAACCAGGAAGAAATCGTCTGGCATTCCAAAAAAGGAACGCGCCGACAGCCACGCCCCGGAGACCTGCCGACCTATCTGAAAGGAGAATACCTGGGACCACTTTTCCCGGGGGACAGCAAGGCATCCCGCCCGGACCTCCCTCCCTTGACCGTCATCGTCCCATGCACCGCCGTCTTGCTGACCATCGACGCAAAAGTAACTGCCCCACAGGGCTGGTTCATCCTCCGCGCCTACCCCGTATCGTAGGAGAAAATCGGTGACACCAGAAAACAGAGATACCAAAAATTACAGCACTGAAGAATTTACCGCGGAAGACAGGAGTAAATTAGTCGCAGATCTGGCCGAAAAAGCCACAACCGCACCGCCGGTACCGGAATGTTTCATTGAATGGCTTCGGCATTACTGGCTCGACCACAACGAAGGGGAGGCGACAGAAAGGTGGAAGTACACCTGCGAGAACCACTGGTGGACAGCAGCCGAGTACACTCGATGCATCGAGACGATCCTCGTCGACCCACCTGATAACATCGCGGATCTAATGCGCAAACACGGGTGGATCACTCCCCCCGGAGATCCGTACGGAAAATTGCGTGACCCCAAGAGAAAAAATACATACATCAAGTACTTGAAGAAGATATTCGAAGAGTGGTCGACCATCCTGGAAAGCGAGTCTGCAAAGCACAAAAATCCACCACCATCATGACAGTCCGAGAAATCCACTGACCGCTCCTACCAGGCATCAACCTCCTGCAGGATAGGAGTAAAGAGGGGCTGCCTCTTGATCGGCTGCACACCGGATCGAGCCTCCGCCAGTCCCGCAATTGACTACTTCTGCACAAACACCTTGAATCCAATAAATTATCCACCCAGGACTGGAAAGCATCTTTAAAATTATTCTTGCGTTTCGCAACGAATGCACCGGAACGCAGGCCCACCGAAGTACCCATGCTCATCTCAGCGAATCAGTGAGCAAGCACTGATCCTTTCCATAATTGACGATGCCGGCCACTCGTTGGACGAATCCATGGGATGAAAAACTCGATGGTGGCGCCTGACTACCGACCACCAGGCTTTCCTCACCCTGGCCCACCTGCGGTGCAGCGACGTATATGTCCAGATCGCCACGGGTTCAGTCTTGGTATCGCAACCCGTTACCGCTACATATGTGAGACCGTCGGCGTTCTGGCATCCCTCCCGTCCACCCTGGCTAAGGCGATGCGCCTCGCACGGACCAAAATATTCGTGTCCCTGGACAGCACCCTGCTGCCGATCAGCCGGATCACCGGTACTGCTCAGGCAAACACAACCGCCATGGCATGAACGTCCAGGTCCTTGCCAATCCCTTCGGCCTCGTCCGCCCTGCCTTGGCTCCACCCACGATCTGACCGCCCCCACAACCCATGGAGCTGTCAGTTGCCATCCACCCGGACCGGCAACGACTTCAGACCGTTGATGAAGTTCGACACCAACCGACCTGGTTGAGCCGCGAGTTGGAGGTGGCCCGGTGGCAGGGCCCGGCACACCTCCTCGTACAGGGTGCTCAGCTGCAGCCGTGCGAAGTGGGCGCCCAGGCAGACGTGCGGGCCGTCGCCGAAGGAGACGTGGGGGTTGGGAGTGCGGGTGAGGTCGAGGGTGAACGGGTCGAGGAAGACGCGTTCGTCGTGGTTGGCGGAGGCGTGGAAGACGACCACCTTGTCGCCGGTGCGGATACGGGTGCTGGCCAGCTCCATGTCCTGGACGGCAGTGCGGCGGAAGGTCAGGACGGGAGGGTGACGGCGTAGCAACTCGTCGACTGTGCCCGTGAATCCGGCCTCGCCACGGCACAACATGCCGTACTCGTCCGGGTGTTGGGCCAGCAGGCTCAGGCCGCCGGGGGCCGCGCTGCGTACCGTGTCGTTGCCGGCCACCACCAGCAGGAAGAAGAACATCTCCAGTTCGGGCGCGGTCAGTTCGGGATCCGTGGCAAGGGCCGTCATCACGTCCTCGGCGGGTTGCCGACGCTTGTGGGCGGCCAGGGCGTGGGCGTAGTCGAACATGTCGCGCAGGGCGGACGGGGAACGTGGGTTGAGCGGTTTGCCGTCCGGGCCGACGGTCGGCGTTCCGGCCTCGTCGGGGTCCTGGTAGCCGATGACGCGTTGCGTCCAGTGGAGGAGGAGCGCGCGGTCGGTGTCCGGTACGCCCAGCAGGTCCGCGAGGTTGAGCAGGGCGTAGTCGTCGGTGACCCGGGCGACGAGGTCGCAGGTGCCGTCGCAGGCCCGCGCCCCGGCGACCGCGTCGGCGAGCAGGGTGCGGGCGCGTTCCCGGACGACATCGGCGAAACGGTCTATGCGCCTCGGGGTGAAGGCACGGCTGACGAGGGTGCGCAGGCGCCGGTGGTGCGGCGGGTCCTGGTTGAGCATCATGCGGCGGATGAACGGCAGGTCGGCCGGGTCCGGGTCGCGGATCTGGGTGGCGCCCAGGTACGAGGAGTACGTCGCGGAGTCCTTCAGGACCCGGACCACGTCCGCGTGCCGGGTGACCGCCCAGAAGCCGGGGCCCGCCGGCCAGCCGAGCACCTCCGGCTCCTCCTGCCACGCCACGGGGTAATGGTCGCGCAGCAGGCGGTAACGGTCGTGGGGGATGCCCTGCCCGTACAACCGCGGGTCGAAGACGTCCGGTACGGACCCGGTCATGCCTGCGCCTCGCCGTCCTCCGCGTCCGCCCGCAGGAAGTCCTCCACCACCCGGATCAGGTCGAGCGGGGTCTCGTCCATCGCGTAGTGGCCGCACGAGGGCAGCTCCACCAGTTCGGCGTTCGGGAACCAGCGCATCCAGGTGGCCCGCTGCAACTCGGCGGACAGCGCAGGGTCCAGGGCGCCCACGACGGCCAGCGCGGGCACGGGTGAACCCTCGACCTGTTCGTGGAAGTCCTCGCCCGCCCAGGAATCCAGCCAGGCCCGGAACGCCTTCGCGTCGCTGCGTTCCACCGAGCGGCGCACCATCCGGTCCAGCCAGCCCGCCGGGCGCCGTCCCCCGGTGGTGGTGTCGAGGATGACGCGGCGGTTGTCCGGGGTCCCGGCCGCCCCGGCGAACAGCTCCCACTGCTCGGGCAGGAGCGGCAGCCCGGAGGCCGGGACCGGGGAGACGCCGACGAGCCTGCGCACCCGCTCCGGCGCGGCGGCCAGCACCCGCTGGACGACCGAGCCGCCCATCGAGTGGCCGATCAGCGAGAACCGTTCCCAGCCGAGCCGGTCGGCCAGCGCGAGCACGTCCCGGGCCCCTTCGGCCGTGGTGTACGCGCCGCTCGCGTCCCGGGCCTCGCCGTACCCCCGCAGGTCCACCACCGCGTACTGGAACGAGGCGAGGTCGAGGTCCGGCAGCACGGGGGCGTACGCGGAACGGTCGGCGAGCCAGCCGTGCACCGCGATCACCTTGTGCGGTCCGTCGCCGTGCAGTTCGTGGGGCAGAACGAGCGTTGCGGTCACGCTGACTCCTGTCGCTGTACGGAGAGGAACCGGGCGATCACCGACCGGCCATGACCACGGTGGCGGCAACCCCGATTTCGCGCAAGGCTCCGTCGCGGCTCGACGCGCCACCCGTCCGGGGGACAACCGGCGCATTTCTGCCTCACCCCGCCTGCAGCACGCCAGCGTCCTAGTACGCATGCGCACTACATGGCGAGGGCACGGGCACATGTCCTGGAGCCTTGAAATGGTGGCCGAGGCACGAGCGCATCGGCTGGTCGAGATGCGGAAGCAGCTGGGTCTGGCCCAGAGCGAGATCGCTGACCGCATGCATGTCCGGCAGGAGCGGGTGTCGGCCATCGAACGCGGGAGGACGACGGCCACGGAGGTGGGAACCATCGCCGCCTACATTGCCGCGCTCGGTGGGCAGTTGGAGATCGTTGCCAACTTCAACGGATCCCGTGTCGTGATCGTCTGACACCGTGACCGGCTTGCTCGTCCGGGCACGGCGGGTGGGTCCTCCGGGCGGTCGGCAGGTGTCGGGCGCTCACGTCAGCAGTTCCAGGTAGGGCCCGAACTCCGAGGCCAGGGTCAGTCGGCCCAGTTTCTGGTACTCGCGCTGGATCGCGTGGATCAGCGTCGGCATCGTCACCGGCCCGTCCGTGTCCGCCGCCAGGTAGGCGGCCGTCACCGCGATCGAGCGGATGTTGCCGCCCGCCAGCTCGAAGTTCTCCGCGCAGAAGGCGAGGTCCAGGTCCTTGCCCCGGGGAAGTACGGGGCCCAGGCAGCGTTCCCAGAGGACGAGGCGCTGTTCGGGGTCCGGGACCGGGAAGTCGACGACCAGGTCCAGCCGGCGGGTGAAGGCGTCGTCCAGGTTGGCCCGGAGGTTGGTGGCGAGGATGGCCAGGCCGTCGAAGGACTCCATGCGCTGGAGGAGGTACGCGCTCTCGACGTTCGCGTAGCGGTCGTGGGCGTCCTTCACGTCCGAACGCTTGCCGAAGATCGCGTCCGCCTCGTCGAAGAGGAGGACCCCGTTCACCCCCGCGGCCTCGGAGAAGATCCGTTCCAGGTTCTTCTCCGTCTCGCCCACGTACTTGTCGATCACCGTCGCCAGATCGACCGTGTAGAGGTCCAGGCCCAGGTCCGCGGCCATCACCTCCGCGGACATCGTCTTGCCGGTGCCGGAGTCGCCGGCGAAGAGCGCCGACACGCCCCGCCCCCTGCCGCCCCCGGGGCGCATGCCCCACTCGCCCAGGACCCGGTCGCGGTGGCGGGCGCGGGCGGTGAGTTCGCGGAGCTGGGCGTGGGTGTCCGGGGGGAGGACCAGGTCGTCCCAGGTGACGGAGGGTTCGATGCGGCGGGCCAGGCGGTCCAGGCCCGCCGCGTTCTGGGCGCGGGCGCCCTGGCGGACGTGGTCGGCGGTGAGGACGCCGCCGTCCAGATGGGTGGTGCGGGCGGCCCCCTGGGCTGCGCGGGTGATCTGTTCCGGGGTGAGGAGGAACGGCGAGAGCAGCCGGTCCACGTCGATGGTTCCGGGGACGGGGGCGGCGTACGCGTCGGTCCAGAGGGCGGCCCTGGTCGCGGGTTCCACGCGGGGCGCGTGCAGCAGGAGGGGCGGGGCGGCGGACCAGGACGCGTCCCAGGGCGCCCGGCCCACCAGGATCGTGGGAACCGGGGTGTCGGTGAGCAGCCGCAGGATTCCCGGGTGTTCGCGGCAGACCGCGTCGAGCGGGGCGCAGACCACCCCGGCACCGGTCAGCCGGGCCTCACGGACCAGGGAGCGGACCGCCTCGGCGGGTGCCGGGTCCTCGGCCAGCCGCGCCAGGTCCAGACCCAGGACCCGGTGGCCCGCGAGGGTCAGCGCGGAGGCCGCGAGGGCCGTGCCCGCGCCGCCCTGGTCCTCGCGCAGATAGGCCGGCGAGACTCCGTGGGCGAGGGCCGCCGCCAGCGGGGCCGGGTCGCCGACGCCCGGTACGGCGTGCCAGGGGGCGAGGAGACCGGTCAGGCGCGGGTCGGGGGTGTCGTCGCCCAGGAGGTGCGCGGTGACCCGGTCGGGGACGCGGAGCGCTCGGCTCAGGAACGGACGGTCCAGGTCCTCGACCAGGAGGAGGCGGCCCTCGCGGAGGGGTGCGAGGGCCGCCAGCCGACCGCGTGCCTCCTGGTCGGCGGGGGACAGGCCGCACAGGCCCAGCGCCAGCCCGATGGACGGGCGGCGGCGGGTGACGTCGTCGTTCAGGTAGCCGTAGAACGCCTCGAAGCGGTCGTCGAGGTCCGGTACGAGCGTGATGAGGAGGATCTCGACGTCGAGGGGTGTGAGGCCGAACTCGTCCGCCAGGGACGTCAGTCCGGACCGCTCTCCCGGCACCTCGCCGAAGTCCGGGGCCGGGCCCGGGGCCGAGTCCGAGTCCGAGTCCGGGAACGGATCCGGGACCGGGGACGGGTAGGCGCGGGCCTCGTCCGCGTCCAGCAGCCGGGCGACGTTCTCGTCCGTGAGGTAGAGGCCGCGGAAGGTGTCGTCCGGATCCGGGTCGGTGAGCCGACGGGCCTCGACCGCCCGTCGGACGCGCTGTTCCACCACCACCGCGCGGGCGAGGAGGTGGCGCAGGTTCGGGTCGCCGGGGGTGGTCATTCCGCACCGTCCTCCGTACGGGACGTAGGGGACGTACGAGGCGTGGTGGCCGTACGAGGCGTGGCGGCCGTACGGGCCTTTCGGGTCTCCGTGATGCGGAGGGACAGACCGCGTCGCCGTTCCGCGTCGCGGGCGCGCGACGCGGGATCCCCGCCCGGCCGTCCCGGGCGCCCCCCGTACACCGGGAGTCCCCCACGCCCCGGCATCGGCTCCGACACCGGGTCGTCCCTCTCCGGCACGTCCCCGAAGCGGGCCAGCACCCCCTCGTCCCCGACCGGCGGACCGGCCACATAGCTCGGCGATGCGGTCACCGGCACGCTGACCACCAGGTCCAGCGAGGGTTTCAGCTCCCCGCCCAGGGCACTCCACACATCGGCGAACGAGCGGTCCTCCGGCGGCGGCAGCGCGATCGACATCGGTACGGGCGCCCCGATCCCGGCCAGGGTGCCCGTCAGCCGTTCCGGCGGCAGCGCCTCGTGACGCAGCAGGCAGCCGAGCAGCGACGAGAGCAGCCGGTGCTCGTCCTCCGGGCGCTTGGTCCACGCCGTGATCAGGTACGACAGCTTGAAGAAACGGGGCGGGCGGCGGCGCGCGACGATCACGCCGTTCTCGTCGTAGTCGTTGTGCAGGCCCCGTTCACGCCTGCGCATGTCCTCGCGGATGTCGTAGAGGTACAGGTTGACCATGGGCGCGTTGACCTTCGCCGCCCACTCCCGGGTCGGGGCGTCGAAGACCACCGCGATCTGGCCGCCTTCGAGCACCTCCGCCCTGATCAGGGCCCGCAGTACGTCGTCGACCTCGTGGATCACCTGATCACTCCCGTAGCCGCTCCCGTAACCGCTCCCGCAATCACTCCCGTACGGTCGCCGGCGCTCATGCGCGGCCCGCGAAGTCCGGTGGCTGCAGATTGCGCTGGACCACCAGGACCGGCTTCTTCAGCCGGTCGATGTCCCGGGTGTCCACGCGGAGTTCGCGCGGGCCGAGCCTGTCCTTGCGCAGGACCGGTATCTGGATCTCGAAGGTGCCGTCGCGCCCCACCGTCGCGCCGGACATCTCCGCGGTGATCCCGATGTTCCACGTGAAACGTACGGTCTGCCCCGGCGGATAGTCCTTGCCTCGGGCCAGGACCACCTGGCCCGGTTTGACCACCTGGGGTGTGACGGTCAGCGAGGGTTTCAGCACGCGCAGCCGGTCGGTGTCCCGGTTGTCGGCCGACTGACGGTCCGGCAGCGTGCCGCGCACGGTGGCCCGTACGTCACCGGTGATCGCCGCTTCGTACGTCGCCGTCTGGGTCACCACGAGGCGCCCGCCGGCCGGGATGGTGCACGGGGCGGCGGCCGTGCAGCGGGACAGCGCGGGCAGGCTGCGGTCCTTCGCCCTGGAGGGCTTGGGCCAGGTGGCGCCGAGGACCACCCCGGTCGCCGGGTCCGGTCCCGCGTTGGTGACGGTGAAGCGGGCACGGGCCGGTCGGCCGGTGTACGTACGGTCCGGGCCGACGTCCACCTTCACCGCCACGTCCGCCGAGGGCGGCACGGGTGGTTCGAGCACCTCGATCTGCGCCGTGTCCGTCCCCGTGTTGCCCGCCGAGTCGGTCGCCGAGCAGGTCACGGTGGTGCGGCCGACCGGGAAGAGCGAACCGGAGGCGGGGGCGCAGGTCACCGGGAGCGTGCCGTCGGTGGCGTCCCGGGCGGTGGCGTCGTACGTCACGCGCGCGCCCTCGTCGTCCTCGGCCCGCACGGTCAGGTCGTCCACGGTGACGACGGGTGCGTCGACGTCGTTCACGTCGATGTCGATCTGCTGCTGGAAGTCCGGGTCGGCCGCGGCGGCCGGTCCGATCGTGTCCGTGCCCGGGATCTGGGTGCCCATCAGGAACTGGACGGTGCAGCTCAGCCGGGTGCCCTGGGGCGCGTCGGCGGAGACGTCGATGTTCTCCGCGAAGTGCGCCGTTTCCCCGCTGGTGAGTCGCTGGGTGGGCGGTTCGAGGCTGACGGACAGGTGCGGGTCGCAGTTGTCGAGGCGGTAGCCGACGTTGGTGGGGAGGTTGCGGAAGCCGTCGATGATGGCGTCGACAACGTCATCGCCCTCGATGCCGTCGATCATCCGGCCGTTGGTGGCCTCCACCATGCGGCTGGCCTGCTCGGGCTCGTGCGGCGGATCGCCGTGGTAATCGGGGATCTGGCCGTTGCCGTTGAGTCCGTCGCCGAGCGTGCTGGTCAGGCCGACCGCGATCACCCGCGCCCCCGCGTCCTGGAGGGCGGCCTCGGCGTCGCCGAAGCTCCATCTGTAGTTGCTGGGCTCGTGGCTGGACGCGTCACCGACCAGTACGACGACCGGGCTGGAGTCGGGGCGGAACACGGTCTTCCCGTCACCGCCGTTGGCCAGCTTCCACAGGGCGTAGAGCCAGTCCTCCGCGGGGCCCTTGCTGTCGGTGCCCAGGTTGGCCTTGAGCTGGTTGACGCCCGTCTGCACCTCGCCCAGGTCGTACGTCAGCCCCTGGAGCACCTTGAAACCGGCCTCGGGAGGGTCCGCCCATTCGTCGCCGAAGGTGGCCACGGCGAAGCGGGACTCCGGCTGCTCGTCGCGGATCGCCTTGGTGATCTCGGGGATGCGCTCCTTCACCCGCTGGATCGGTGTCTCCATGCTGCGGGTGCCGTCCACCAGCAGGACCACGTCCGGCCTCGGCGGAATCACCGGCGTACGCACCTGCTTGTCCACGCCCGTGGATCCGCCCGGGTCGACGGCGTCGGTGAACTCGGCCGGGGTCACCCAGGGTTCGGGCACCGCGACCGTCGGCACCCCGGGCTCGACGGCCGAACCGGAAGAGATCCCGGTCGCCACCAGGAGCAGCGCGAGAACCGGGACGCGGAACACGGCGAGGCCGCGGCGCGGTGCGCCGGGAGGCCGGGACCGGGTCGGCCGGCCCGACCGGCCCGGCCGCGGTACCCGCTGAAGTGGCTGGAACCAGCGCACGGAAGTCCTCCCCCACCCTCGCCGGTCGATCGGCGTACCCGGGCCCCACGGTCCCGTACGCGCGGCCCGCGTACAGAGGTACGGGAGTCACATCCCCGGGTAGGCCCCGCTGCCCTTTCGTGCAGCAGGGCCTGCCGAGGTGCCGTGCACGGACGCGACCGAGGTGCCGTACTCGGCCGCCGTCAAAACCCCGTGCGCGGCCGTGCCGGACGGTTCAGATCAGCCCCTGACGCATCGCGTAGGCCACCGCGTGCGACCGGTTCCGCAGCTGCAGCCGGGTCATCACCGAGTGCAGCACGTTCTTGATCGTGCGCTCGGAGTAGGCCAGCTTCGTCGCGATGTCCGCGGTGTCGTACCCCTCCGCGACCAGCCTCAGCACATCCACCTCGCGCGCCGCGAGTCCGGTGAAGTGCAGCCCGCGTGGGCCGAGCACCTGGCCCTGGAGCCGTCCCACCTCCTCCAGCAGCCGTCCCAGCAGGTCGGACGGAAGATGGCCCTCGCCCCTCGCCACCGTCCCGATGACCTGCACCAGATGCTCCGGAGTCGCCTCGGAGCGCCTGACCACACCGGCGACCCCGCACTCCGCGGCGCTCACCAGCTTCTGCTCGTCGATGTCCGTGGTGACCAGGACGGTTCGCGAGGTGCTGGTGCGCTGGATGTGACGCAGCATCGTCAGCACTTCCTCGTCGACCGCGTCCACGACGACGACAACGATCTGGGGGGAGGCATCGCCTTCCCCCCATTCCATGACACTGACTTCGGGCCGGGTACGTAACTGACTGGCCACCCCCGCTTGTGATATCGGGTCCTGGGCCCTCAACGCGACAGTTGTTCGCTCCATGGCAATGCTCCCCCTGAGCAACAGCCATGACGTCACAGCGAACACAACCGGCACGGCTGTTTCGTATGCCTCAATCGTCGTGAGGCGGTCAAAAGATGCCCGGGTATCCCTACAGGGAAACAAAAAAGCCGATCCGGGCACGGAATCTGCCCGGAAGTGTTCCTTCACGGCCGATGTCGGGGTTCCGTGCCGAACCTACGGTGCGCCCTATGAGTCTCACGGCAAGCCTCGACGATTCAACCGTCACCGCCGCACCGGGCGAGGCGACGGCCGTCCCCCTGCGGATCCTCAACTCCGGCAGCACCGTCGAGGAGTACCGCTTCGAGGTGGTCGGTGCGTGCGCCGCCTGGTCGACGGTCGAGCCCGCGATCCTGTCCCTGTATCCGGGCGACTCGCAGACGGTGTCCTTCGTGCTGCGTCCGCCCCGTGATTCGACCGTGCCCGCGGGGGACACGCCCTTCGGGATACGGGTGGTGCCCACCAGCGAGCAGGGCGACACGGTGGTGCCCGAGGGCCGGGTGACCGTGCTGCCCTTCACCGAGACGACCGCCGAGCTGGTGCCGCACAGTTCGCACGGCGCCTGGCGGGGCCGGCACCGGATCGCCGTGGACAACCGGGGAAACGCCCCGGTCACGGTACGGCTGGGTTCCCGGTCGGGTACGGAGCGGGCCCGGGTCTCGTTCGCCTCCGACGAGCTGCGGATCGAGGCCGGGCGGGCGGAGTTCGGGAAGGTGCGGATACGGCCGGCCAAGCGCGTGTGGCGCGGCACGGCGATCACGCACCCCTTCCAGGTGGTCGCGACCCCCGATGCGGCGGAGGACCAGGAGCCGCCCGCCGCGGTGGTGGTGGACGGCTCCTACCAGCAGGAACCGATCCTGCCGCGCTGGCTGCCCCGGGCCCTGATCACCGCGGCCGTCCTGCTGATCGCGCTGGTCGGGCTCTGGTACGCGCTGTTGCGCCCCACCGTGAAGTCGGCGGCCCGGGAGGCGGTCACGCCGGACGTGGTCCGGTCCGCCGCCGCGGCCGACAAGAGCAAGGCCCCGGAGAAGGGTTCCTCGGGCGGGGCGGGATCGGGCGGCGGCGACTCGTCCGGGGCGAACGGGGGGTCGCCGAAACCCAGCCCCTCGGCGAGCCCCGGCGGCTCGTCGGATGCCTCGGCCCCGTCCCCGACCAGTGCGCAGGTGCAGGTCAAGGACTCGGTGGGCGGCGGGTCGAACACCTCGGCGGCCTTGCAGGTGCCCGAGGGAAGCACCTTCCAGCTGACCGACATCGTGGTCCAGAACCCGCAGGGCGACGCGGGGACGGTCGTGATCTCCACCGGCCGGAACGCACCCCTGATCCGACTGGCGCTGGAGAACTTCCGGGACTCCGACTACCACTTCGTCACGCCGCTCCTGGTCCCGGCGGGCGGCAAGGTCACGATGACCGTCGACTGCCGCAAGGTGGGCAAGCCGGTGAACGCGCCGACGCCCTCGCGATGCGCGGAGTCCCTGCTCCTCGGCGGCACGATGAAGACGGAGACGGCCGGCTGACCCGGCGGAACGACACGGCGCGTCGACCCGGAACGATGCTGGTCGGCGCGCCGCGGCGCACGTCGTGCGGACCGATGCGGAGAAACCGGTACGACGGACCTGTACGACGGACCTGTACGACGGACCGGCCCCGAACGAGGTCGATCGGGCGAGGTCCGTCGGACGAGGTCACTCGGGCGGGGCCTCTTCCTCCTCCTCGGTGCCCTTCTTCTCCCGCTGGACGAACGAACCCTGCACGTCGGCCGGCTGCTCGTCCTCGTCCTCCGTGGCGGACCGCTGCACGGCGGGCGCCGGGGCGGCGGCGGGGGCCGCCTTCGCGTCCGGTGCCGGAGCCGGGGCCGGGTCCGCGAGCACCCGGTCGGCGTTGGCCACGGCCTCCCGCTCGAACCGGTCGGAGGGATCGCTCACCCGTATGCCGCCCGGCGCCTCCGTGCCCTCCACCGGGCCGTTGCGCTGCTGGATGACGTGGGTCAGCTCATGGGCCAGCGTGGTGCGGCCCTGCGACGAGGACGGGTCGTAGGCGTCCCGCTGGAAGACCACGTTGTTGCCGACCGTGTACGCGTGGGCGCCCACGCCCTTCGCCGACTCGTGCGCCGCGGAGTCCGTGTGGACGCGCACGTCGGAGAAGTCCGCGCCCATCCGCTGCTCCATGTCGGCACGGGTGTCGGTGTCCAGGGGCCGCCCGCCGCCGGAGGAGACCACGTCGTGCACGGGGGAGCGCTCCTCCTGCTCCTGTTCCTGCGCCCTGCGCTGGATCACCGCCCCCACGGCGCTGTTGCCGACGGCGCGTTGGAGCACGCCCATGCCGCCCGTCCCGACCACATCGGGCCGCCCGGCGGCGGCGGCACGGTAGAGGTGCGGGGTGCCCGCCGGCTCCCGGCCCTCGGACGTCCATGACGCGTGCGGCGCCTCGTCGTGCTCGTGGCCGTGCCCGTGATCCCGCTCGTGGTCGTGTTCCCGGTCCCATTCCTGTGCGTGCATCGTCATCTCCCCTGACCGCGCCCCCGGTCGAGGGCACGTCGTGATGGCCTCACCACTCCACCTTCATGACGGGCCGACGCCCCGTCCAGCCCGGACCCCGTCGGCCGGGGGCAGCCGCCGCTGCCCCTTCGGGCACCCGGAGGAACGCCCGGTACGACCGCGGCGACGTCAGCGACGGCAACAGTGGCAGTCCCCGGCCCGGGGCCCGGCCCGCACTGCCGCTCCTCGAACCTCCGCCCCTCAAACGACTGCGCCTCGAACCGCTGCACTTCGAACCGCTGCCCGGCGTCGCCTCCGCGCCAGAACCGTCACCCTCGTCCGGAAGCATGCATTCCTCCCGTGCTGTCACCGCCACTCGCAGCGGACCTCATTCCGGAATGGCGGCAATGATCGCTTTTGCGGAGTTGTCGCGGGCATCGCGGTGCCGCCCCGTGGCTGCGCCCGGAGGCTCTGGCCCGGTAGGCTTTCCGTGTGATCTTCAAGCGCATCGGAAATGGGCGGCCTTATCCCGACCACGGCCGGGAAAGCACCCGGCAGTGGGCGGACGTCGCGCCGCGCCCGGTCCGCCTCGATCAGCTGGTTACCACCAAGGGCAACCTGGACCTCGAAACCCTCCTCGCGGAGGACTCGACGTTCTACGGCGACCTGTTCGCGCATGTCGTGAAGTGGCAGGGCGACCTCTACCTGGAGGACGGCCTGCACCGTGCGGTCCGCGCCGCGCTCCAGCAGCGCCAGGTGCTGCACGCCCGCGTACTCGAACTCGGCTGACCGCAGCGGGCCCCGCCCCCGACCCTCCGGGCCCGGACGGCCCGTGAGACGTACGGGCCGCGGCGACTGCACGCCCCGCGGGCCCCGGGGTTCGTTCGGGTGCTTTCGCACTCGGACGGGTGCGATCCATTGATCATTTAGTAGGCATCATCACCGGGTCGCACTACGCTGCGCCCATGAGCATGCTCACTCCCCCCGGCATGGGCGGAAAGTACCGCATCACGGGTGACAAGTACCCCCGGATGCGCCGCCCCCGGCGTCGCGGCAAACTGATCCTCGCTGCCACCGCTTCCGTGGTCGCCCTCGGGCTGGCCGGCTGGGGAACGATGCAGCTCATCGACGTCTTCACCGGCGGCGACCGGAAGGCCAGCGCCGCCGACCACAAGACGGACTGCCCGTCCGCCAAGCCGTCCGCGCCCGCGAAGGCGCTGCCGCAGCCCGCGAGGATCACCGTCAACGTCTACAACGCGACGCCGCGCAGCGGACTCGCCAAGAAGGCCGCCGACGAGCTGAAGAAGCGCGGTTTCACCATCGGCAAGGTGGGCAACGCCACGGCCGCGTACGACAAGAAGGTCCCCGGCCCCGGGGTGCTGCTGGGCGCCCCGTCGTCGGCGAACGGCTCGTTCCCGGTCCTCGGTACGCAGCTGCAGGGCGCCACCCCGAAGACGGATGCCCGCAAAACGGCGGACGTCGATCTGATCCTCGGTACGAAGTTCAAGTCGTTCAACACGCCGCAGTCGGCCGCCTCGGCCCTCGCCGCCCTGACGAAGCCGGCTCCCGCACCGTCCTGCTGACGGCGCCGTCGGGCCCTTCGCCGTACCGCTCCCCCGGCCCCTGTGCCGTGGTGGGGTCCGGGGCGCCCGGCCCCGATCGGCCGGACGGAACGAACGGTGCCGCCGGAACGGACGGCACCGGCGGTGCCGCCGGGCCCGCGACCCGACAGCACCGCCGAAGAATCCCTGCTGGTCCAGCTGGTCCGGCTAGTCGACCGTGCCGTACATGCGGTCGCCCGCGTCGCCGAGCCCGGGGACGATGTAGCCGTTCTCGTTGAGCTGCTCGTCGACCGCCGCGGTGACCACGGTCACCGGCGTACCGGCCAGCTCGCGCTCCATCACCTCGACGCCCTCGGGCGCCGCGAGCAGCACGACCGCGGTGACGTCGTCCGCGCCGCGCGCGATCAGTTCCTTGATGGCCGCGACCAGCGTGCCGCCGGTGGCCAGCATCGGGTCCAGGACGTACACCTGGCGGCCCGAGAGGTCCTCGGGCATCCGCGTCGCGTACGTGGACGCCTGGAGCGTCTCCTCGTCGCGGATCATGCCCAGGAAGCCCACCTCGGCGGTCGGCAGCAGCCGCACCATGCCGTCGAGCATGCCGAGTCCTGCCCGCAGGATCGGCACGACCAGCGGGCGCGGGTGCGACAGCTTCACGCCGGTCGTCGTGGTGACCGGGGTGTCGATGTCGACCTGCTCGGTGCGCACGTCCCGGGTGGCCTCGTAGGCGAGCAGGGTGACCAGCTCGTCGGCGAGCCGCCGGAAGGTCGGGGAGTCGGTGCGCTTGTCGCGCAGGGTGGTGAGCTTGTGCGCGACCAGTGGATGGTCGACGACGTGGATCCGCATGGGCTCAACAGTAACCGGGCTCCCCGCACCCGTGCGCTGGCATCAACCGCATGTTCGGAGGGAAGGTGGGGGCATACGGACCCAGCCTTGGGGTGATGAGCCGATGCCCGACGCGGAAAAGTCGAAGCGGAGCCGGTCCGACGCACCGGCCCCGCAGGACACTCAGGTCCCGCAGGACGAACAGGAGAGCGACGCGGCGCGCCGGAGGAGGCGCGCCCAGTTCCTGCGCGAACTGCACGAGGCGAAGGCGCTCCGCGACCGGGTGCAACCCCGCCGGGCCAGGGCCGCCCGGATGCGTCAGGCCATGCGCATGCGCACCTTCCGCTGGTGACCCGAGTGCCGCAGGTGTCCCCCTGCTGGCGGCGTCCGACAGAACTGATGGCCGACTCAACGGCCGAACTCCTCTCGCGAAGCCCATGTTTCTGCCACGATTCCGATGGGCGGGGCACAGGACAGCCGGGCCACCGGATGCCCTCCCGCCGGACCGACACCCCTATGACAAGTGGGAGAGTCACGGTGTATTTCGCCGCACTGCTCGCGCGCACCGAAGACGGGTGGGAAGCGAGCGACACGGAACTCGACGATGTGGAGACCCTGTCCGACCTGACGGATCTGGCCCGCGACGCATCGCCCGACGAGGACACGGTGCTCGTCTTCATCGAACAGGAGGACGCCTGGTTCGGCGTCGTCCGGGTGGACGGTGAGGACGACCCCCGTATTTTCGTCTCGGACGCCACTGCCGCCGCCCGCTCCTCCTACGGGGAGATCCTGCTCACCGACGAACTGCTCGGCCGCGAACCCGGGGCCGAGGACACGATCGCCGCTCTTGAAGAGCTCGTCGGCCTCGACGGCTCGGAGGACGACGACCCGGACACCGCCCCCGACAACAACACCGACACCGACACCGACACCGACACCGACGACGATGACGGGTTCGACGCCGACGCCGTACCGGCGGGGCCGCTCGGCGACACCCGGATCCTGGCCGACCTCGGACTCCCCGAGGCGGAACTTCTGATGCTGCGCACGGACGCGCTGGCGGAGATCGCGGACGCGCTGGGTGCGGCCGAGGTCCTGGAGACCGTCCGTTAGGGTCCGCGGGTGAGCGAAGCACCGCACCCGCAAGGACCGCCGGAACCGCACGACCCCGTGAGAGACCCGTGGCGGGCGCACATGCGCCGCGCCCTGGCCGAGGCCGACCTGGCGGCGCGGGCCGGCGACGTGCCGGTCGGCGCCGTCGTGCTCGGCCCGGACGGCGCACTGCTCGCCACGGGCCACAACGAGCGCGAGGCGACCGGCGACCCGACCGCGCACGCCGAGGTCCTCGCCGTGCGCCGGGCCGCGGCCGCGCTCGGCCGGTGGCGGCTCACCGGCTGCACCCTGGTCGTCACCCTCGAACCCTGCACGATGTGCGCGGGCGCCCTGGTGCAGTCCCGCGTGGACCGGGTGGTCTACGGCGCCCGCGACGAGAAGGCTGGCGCGGCGGGCTCCCTCTGGGACCTCGTGCGCGACCGCCGCCTCAACCACCGCCCGGAGGTCGTCCAGGGCGTCCTGGAACCGGAGTGCGCGGCCCTCCTGACGTCCTTCTTCCGCACCTCCTGAAGCCCCGCTCCCGCAGCCCCCGGGAACCGATTTCTGTCCACGGCCCGTGATGGTCTAAGCTCTCTCTCGGTAGCGTGTCCGAGCGGCCGAAGGAGCTCGCCTCGAAAGCGAGTGTGGGGAAACTCACCGAGGGTTCAAATCCCTCCGCTACCGCTCTTATGAAGGGCCCGGCGCATCGCGTCGGGCCCTTCGAGTTTCTCCTCGCATCCCGGGGAACGGCCCGCCACGCCCAGCACCGAAGTGCTGGAATGACTCCATGTCCTCCCCGTCCCGCCCCTTCGACACCGATCTCCTCGTCGTCGGCGGAGGCCCGGCCGGCTGTGCTGCGGCCCGTACGGCCGCGAGCGTGGGCATGGACTCGGTCCTGATCGAGCCGGACGCCCTGTGCCGCAACCTGTACCGGATCCCGGCGCTGAACAACGTCCTGGGCGGCCACACCGACGGCACCGCGCTGGCCGCCGCCGTCACGGCGGAACTGCACGGCACCGAGTCGTGCCGCATCGAACTCGGCCGGTACGTCACCGGGTTGCGCGCCCACGAGGACCACGTCACCGCCGTTCTCGACGACGGCCGCCGACTGACCGCGCCCCACGCGATCGTCGCCACCGGCGTCGGCCCCCGCGGGCCCGGCGACGTCCCCTGGATCACCGCCCCGCCCGGCCTCTCCCCGCCCCCGCTCTGGCGGGCCGGGGCACAGGACGCGGCGGGACGCACCCTCCTCGTCCTCGGCGGCGACCGCCCGATCGGTACGTTCCTGCGCGCCCACCCCCGTGTCCGCACCCGCCTGCTGGTGGCGTACCCGGCGGCCGACGACTACAAGACCGAGGAGATCCGCGACGACCCCCGCGTCACCCTGCTCCCCGCCGAGCACCTGACGCTGCACCCGTCGGACCCCGCGTCCGTGACGGCGGAGCTCCTGGACCGGAGCGGCACCACGCACTCCCTGAACGCCGACACCGCCCACCTCGCCCTCGGCAGCGCCCCGACGTCCCCACCCGGAGACCTGGTCCGCGACTCCTCCGGCTACTGCCCTCCCGTCGCCCAGCATCCCCGCCTCATCGTGGCCGGCGACCTCCGCTCGGCCCGCTACCAGCGCATCCAGACCGCCCTGGGATCCGGCAGCGAGGCCGCGCTCCGGGCCTACTACACGGCGCGGGACCTGCCGGCCGGGGGCACGGGGTGAGCCGGGGACACGGGACGCCCGGGGTGGATTCCGCTCGCGGGGGTGGTTCCGACATCTGCTTTGCAAGAGCAGCGCTCCACCGATGAACTCCGCTCGCGGGATGGTCCCGGGACGTCGCAGGCCCGGGACCGGCGACGCGGTCCCGGGCCGATGCGGGGAAGGACTGGCGGGGGAAGCGGCATCGGGGGGACAAGCCGCTTCCCCCGGGGGAACGGGCTCTCGGGACTCGTCGCGGTCAGGGGGGGATCGCGCGGCGTGGTCCCGTGGTGAGGGCCTGTTCCTCGCCCTTCGGATTCCTGCCGGACCCGTCGGGCTCACTCCCCATCCTGCTGCGTCGGAGGGGGCCGGCGGGTGGACGAAGGGCCTCGATCGGTGGGTCCTTCGTCCTTAAAGGCTGTGTGAGGGGGCGCAATCCCCACGGGGATGCGGTCGTACGTACGGATAGAATCGCCCGACCGCGCAGGGGGATCGAACGGGGAGGCAGGGGCTGATGGCGCAAGCGAAGAAGATAGCTCTCTACGTGATAGTCGTCTTCGTGCTGTACACGATCATCACTTCCCCGGCACGGGCCGCCGACCTGGTCCAGGTAGGGTTCGAGGGCGTTTCGAGTGCCGCACAGGGCGTCGGCGACTTCATGTCCGAGCTCGTGAAGTAGGAGTACCCCATGATCCGCCATCTGGTCCTGTTCAAGCTGAACGACGGCGTCGAGCGGGACGACCCGCGGGCCGTCGCGGGCGCCCAGGCCTTCCGCGACCTGGAGGGGCAGATCCCCGAGCTGGAGTTCTGGGAGTGCGCCTGGAACATCACCGACCGGCCGATCGCCTACGACTTCGCCATCAACTCCGCGGTCGCCGACGAGGACGCCCTGAAGCGGTACATCGAGCACCCCGCCCACCAGGCCGCCGCCGGGCAGTGGCGCGAGTTCGCCACCTGGGTGATCGCCGACTACCCGTTCTGATCAGGACTGATCGAAACCGGGCGGGGCGGATGACCTCACGGGCCCGGTGAATCCCCCGGGGCCGACGGGCCCGATTCGTTCGATGCCCGCGCACTTCTGACGGATTGCCATCGCTCGATTGCCTCTCACCATCACGGTGAGGGGCTTTTTTGGCGTTTAAACCAAGTTGAACCAGTTTGACCCCAACACGATGTTATACGGTGCTTGCACACAGTGCACATGTCTTGTGATGCTATGACCGCTTTTAATGGACGAGTTGACCGAAGTCGACCGCAAAGGGGTGGCCTCATCGTGCCGGCCAGTACAGCGCCTCAAGTGCCTCCCCAGTCCGCACAGACGAGCCAGTCCGGTCATGCCGGGCAGGGGCCCGGTCACGCCCCGCAGGGCGGGCGGGTCGACCGGGGCGATCAGGGCGACTGCGTCGAACGGGGTGACACGGCGACGCCCGCCAGGAGCCGGGGAGCCGACACCAGGGCTCTCACACAGGTGCTTTTCGGCCAGCTCAAGGACCTGGAGCCGGGCAGTCCCGAGCACGGCCGCGTGCGGGCGGCGCTCATCGAGGCGAACCTGCCCCTCGTCCGGTACGCCGCGGCGCGCTTCCGCAGCCGCAACGAGCCGATGGAGGACGTCGTCCAGGTCGGCACGATCGGGCTGATCAACGCCATCGACCGGTTCGACCCCGAACGCGGCGTCCAGTTCCCGACGTTCGCGATGCCGACCGTCGTGGGCGAGATCAAACGATACTTCCGCGACAACGTGCGGACCGTCCACGTCCCCCGCCGGCTGCACGAGCTCTGGGTGCAGGTCACCGGGGCCACCGAGGACCTGACGACCGCCCACGGCCGCTCCCCCACCACCGCCGAGATCGCCGAGCGGCTGAAGATCTCCGAGGAGGAGGTCCTCGCCTGCATCGAGGCGGGGCGCTCGTACCACGCGACCTCGCTGGAGGCCGCCCAGGAGGGCGACGGGCTGCCCGGCCTGCTGGACCGGCTCGGCTACGAGGACCCGGCCCTCGCCGGGGTCGAGCACCGCGACCTCGTCAGACACCTGCTCGTACAGCTCCCCGAGCGCGAGCAGCGCATCCTCCTGCTGCGCTACTACAGCAACCTGACGCAGTCGCAGATCAGCGCCGAGCTGGGCGTTTCCCAGATGCACGTGTCAAGGCTGCTGGCCAGAAGCTTCGCCCGACTCCGATCCGCAAACAGGATCGAGGCCTAACCGGATCGGGTAGAGAAGCCAAAGTCCGTTTCTCGCGGCCACGTTCAGCCGCACCCCCTGTTAACTGCACATACGCCACAAAGACTTGTCGACTTGTCACTACAGCGTGTTGCCGACATGTGACATTCTGCGGGAACCGCGTTTGCCGTGGCCTCGCCTCCGGTATTCAGGTGGAGGCTGCGTTCCTCCGATGGTCGCGGCTCGACGCGACCGTCCGCGACCTCAAGGGGGTGGCATGTCCGAAGAACAGGGCAGCTCGAAGGTGCTCACGCTCACCAAGAACGAACCCGCACCCGCAGCGCTCACCAGCTCGCCGGAAGCCATCGACACCCGCACTCTGTCCCGCTCCCTGTTCCTGCGGCTCGCCGCGCTGGGCCCCGCCGACCCCGACGGAACGGACAGCCCGGAGCGTGCCTACGTACGGGACACACTCATCGAGCTCAACCTCCCGCTGGTGCGGTACGCCGCGGCGCGATTCCGCAGCCGCAACGAACCGATGGAGGACATCGTCCAGGTCGGCACGATCGGCCTGATCAAGGCGATCGACCGGTTCGACTGCGAACGGGGCGTGGAGTTCCCGACGTTCGCGATGCCGACCGTCGTCGGCGAGATCAAGCGGTTCTTCCGCGACACCTCGTGGTCGGTGCGCGTCCCGCGCCGGCTCCAGGAGCTGCGGCTCGCGCTGACGAAGACCAGCGACGAGCTCGCCCAGAAGCTCGACCGGTCGCCGACCGTGCCCGAGCTGGCCAAGGCGCTCGGGGTCTCCGAGGAGGACGTGGTCGACGGGCTGGCCGTCGGCAACGCGTACACCGCCTCCTCGCTGGACTCGCCCTCCCCCGAGGACGACGGCGGCGAGGGCTCCCTCGCGGACCGGCTCGGCTACGAGGACTCGGCGCTGGAAGGCGTCGAGTACCGCGAGTCGCTGAAGCCGCTGCTGGCCAAGCTGCCGCCGCGCGAGCGCCAGATCATCATGCTGCGGTTCTTCGCCAACATGACCCAGTCACAGATCGGCGAGGAGGTCGGCATCTCCCAGATGCACGTCTCGCGCCTGCTGACCCGTACGCTCGCCCAGCTCAGGGAAGGACTCATCGCCGACTGATCGCCGTGGACTCCCGCACCGGAGCACGAGGGTTCAGATTTGACGGTCCGTCAGCCACACTGGCGCGATGCGACGTCAGATGCTCGATTCGAACGGCCGCCGAGGCACCGTGACAGCCGCCTCGGCGGCCGTGCTGTGTCTGGGGCTGGGTGGTGCGCTGGCCGGCTGCGGCGGCGCGACGGGCGAGGGCTACACGGCGGTCGGCGCGGCGGGGGCGGGCTCCGGACGGAGTCCGGCCGGGGCGGTGGCGCCGTCGGGGAAGGTGACGCTGGTCCCGCTGGACCGGGACGGCCGCGACGGAGGACGCGGCCGTGACGACGGCGGGGGCGGGAGCGACGGAGGCCACGACCGGAGGGGCGAGGGGCGCTCCGGGAGCCCCGGGCCCACACCGGGGCCGTCGGCACCGGGCGACGGGCCGGAGAGCGGTACGGGGAGCGGTACGGGTGCCGCGGACGGCGGGGCCTCCCGGCCGCCCGGCACCCCCGGTACGCCCGGATCGGGGAGCGGGTCCGCGTCCCCTTCTCGTCCCGGCCCCGGCACCACCACCCCGGCGGGGCCCGCCGTGCTCACGGTGGGCGCCCCCGTGCGGGCGGCGGCGGACGAGCGCTGGTGCGAGAAGGTGACCGTGGAGTTCCGGAACACCGGAGGGTCTCCGGCGCGCTCGGGGACGGTCACGTTCGCCACGCACATCATCGGCGGGCTGGGAGTCGACTGGGGGACCGTCGAGTCGACCGGGCCGCTGCCCGCGCCGATCGACGCGGGAGCGGCGCGGACGAGGACGTACACCGTCTGCGTGGACGCCTGGCGGGTGCCCCTGGGGATGCATGTCGAGACCAGGGAGGTCACCGCCGTATCGGAGTGACGGGTGGGGACGGACGGGGACGGGCGGTGGCTGCGGTGATCACCCGGCGATCGCGGTGATCACGCGGCGGCCGCTGTGATCATGCGGCGGTCGCGGCGATCGTGATGATCACCCGGCGGCCGGTGGAGCGGTCCTGCTCCGGTCAGCCGAGCGCGAGCCAGGCGACCGCGCCGAGGACGACGACCACCGCGACGACGGCGGCGATCACCCCGACCTTCGGTCCGGACGACGCGGCAGGCTGCTGCCGGCGCTGCGGCTCGCCCTCGTCGACGAAGGCGCGGAACATCTGGGTGCTGCCGGCCGGGTCGTGATTGCCCTCGGGGCCCTGCGGGGCGTGGGGGTTGTGTGCCATGTGCCAGGACCCTAGCGAACTCGGCACAACCGCCCAACCCCCGGGTCGGCGAAGGGCCGGAGCCGGGACCGGCGGCCGGAGCGGAACCCCCGGAAACCGGTACGGAAGCCTCCGTGCCCGTTTTCCCGAGCCGCCGCCGACCCACCCTCGCAGCCCGTTTCCCGCGACCACCCCGCGACCGCCCTCCCGGCCGCTTCCGCGACCACCCCGGGACACCGTCCCGGCCGCCTCCGTGCCCGCCCCACCGGCCCTGCCTGTGTCAGGAGACACATCCGTCGCGAGGCACCCCTCGCATGCTGCGCCTTTGACTCGCACCCTACGGAGCCTTTTGCGTTCCTTTACTTCTGCAAGCCCCTTTTCGTTTGCCTGTAGCAACCAACGGCTCATATGGTTGCCCTAAGCAACAACATGAACTGATGAGATGTCTGGGGGTCCCGTGGCCGCACGGAGTCAGTACGAAGAGCTGGCCCGGCAACTCAGCGCCGTAGGGGCCGTCAAGCGGGGTCTCGCCCGCAGCCTGCCCGCCGACTGTCCGGCCGGCTCCGCCGTCGTGCTGTCCCTTCTCCGGAAGCACGGCGAGATGCGGATCAGCCGGCTGGCCGAGTTGCTGGACGTCGACATGTCGGTGACCAGCCGCCATGTCGCCCACGTGGCCGAACGCGGCTGGATCGAGCGGTACCCCGACCCGGCGGACAAGCGGTCCCGCATCCTGCGGCTGACCCCCGACGGGATCGATGTCCTCGGCGATCTGAACCGGCGGACCACCGAGATGTTCGCCCACAACCTCTCCGACTGGTCCGACGACGAGGTCGGACAGCTCAACACGCTGTTGACCCGGCTGCGCGACAGCTTCACCTGTCGCGGCCCCGGTGGGTGCGGCCCCGGGAAGCACGGCGGCGACTGCCGTTCCCGGCAGTCCGACGGCGACAACGACCTGCACACCCGTACACCTGTGTAACAGAAGCAAAGACAAGGAACTCAATGGCTACGACCACACCCACCGGTGTGCGGGGCGGCCACGCCAAGCACGGGGGGTCATCCGATCCCTCGTCCGGCGCGCCGATGACACACCGGCAGATCATGGAGGCCCTGGCCGGGCTGATGCTCGGCATGTTCGTCGCGATCCTGTCGTCGACGGTCGTCTCCAACGCCCTCCCGGAGATCATCTCCGACCTCGGCGGCGGCCAGAGCGCCTACACCTGGGTCGTCACGGCCTCGCTGCTGGCGATGACCGCCACCACCCCCCTGTGGGGCAAGCTCGCCGACCTGTTCAGCAAGAAGCTGCTGGTCCAGATATCCCTCGTCATCTATGTCGCGGGTTCGGTCGTGGCCGGTCTGTCGACCAGCAGCGGCATGCTGATCGCCTGCCGCGTGATCCAGGGCATCGGCGTCGGCGGTCTCTCCGCCCTGGCGCAGATCGTGATGGCGGCGATGATCGCCCCGCGCGAGCGCGGTCGTTACAGCGGTTACATCGGTGCGGTGTTCGCCGTCGCCACCGTCGGCGGCCCGCTGCTCGGCGGTGTCATCACCGACACCAGCTGGATGGGCTGGCGCTGGTGCTTCTACGTCGGTGTGCCGTTCGCCGTCATCGCGCTGATCGTGCTCCAGAAGACGCTGAAGCTCCCGGTCGTGAAGCGCGAGGTCAAGGTCGACTGGTGGGGCGCGTTCTTCATCAGCGCCGCCGTGTCGCTGCTGCTCGTCTGGGTGACCTTCGCGGGTGACAAGTACGACTGGCTGTCCTGGCAGACCGCCGTGATGGTCGCCGGTTCCGTCCTCCTCGGCGCGGTCTTCGTCGCCGTCGAGACCCGGGCCAGCGAGCCGATCATCCCGCTGCGCCTCTTCCGCAACCGCACCATCACGCTGGCCTCGCTGGCCTCGCTGTTCGTCGGCATCGCGATGTTCGCCGGCACCGTCTTCTTCAGCCAGTACTTCCAGCTGGCGCGCGGCGAGTCGCCGACGATGTCCGGTGTCCTGACGATCCCGATGATCGCGGGCCTGTTCATCTCCTCGACCGCCTCGGGCCAGATCATCACCAAGACCGGCCGCTGGAAGGCCTGGCTGGTCGGCGGCGGCTTCCTGGTCACCGCCGGGCTCGGGCTGCTGGGCACCATCCGGTACGACACGGAGTACTGGCACATCGCGGTCTACATGGCCGTGATGGGTCTCGGCATCGGCATGATGATGCAGAACCTGGTGCTCGCCACGCAGAACCAGGTCGACCCGTCCGATCTCGGTGCCGCCAGCTCCGTCGTCACCTTCTTCCGTTCCCTCGGCGGTGCGATCGGGGTCTCGGCGCTGGGCGCCGTCATGGCCAACCGGGTCACCCACTACGTCAAGGACGGCCTGGCGGACCTCGGTCCCCAGGGCGCGGCCATGGGCCACGGCGGTACCGGCGGCGGGGGCATCCCCGACCTGGACAAGCTGCCCGAGCCGTTCCGCACGGTCGTGGAGAGCGCCTACGGGCACGGGGTCGGCGACGTCTTCCTGTACGCCGCTCCGGCCGCGCTGGTCGCCTTCCTGATCACGATCTTCATCAAGGAGGTCGCGCTGAAGTCGAACACGGTGAGCGAGACCCCCGCCGTCGAAGCCACCGCTGTCGAGGCCACCGCCGTCGAGTCCGCCGTCACGGACACGGTCCCCGTCGCCGCCGCGGTCGAGGCCCCGGCCGCCGCCGTGGAGACCCGGACCGCCACCGCCACCGCCGTCGCACCGGCAGCCGTCGCCGTCGAATCGGCCGGGAGCGCCCCCGCCCCGGCCGACACCCTGGAGGCGCCGGTCGCCACCACGCACGGCACGGCCGTGCGCGGTGTGGTCCGCGGCTCCGAGGGCGCGCCCCTGGCGGGTGCCGCCGTCACGCTGATCTCGCTGGCGGGCCGGCAGCTGGGACGCTCCGTCGCCCGGCCCGACGGCGGCTACGAGCTGGACGCGCCGGGCTCCGGCAGCTACGTCCTGATCGCGTCCGCCGACGGCTTCCAGCCGCAGGCGTCCACCGTGGTCGTCGGCGACGAGCCGGTCGCGTTCGACATCCTGCTCTCCGGTACGAGCGGACTGGCCGGGACCGTGCGGACCGCGGAGACCGCCGAGCCGGTCCGGGGCGCCATGGTCATCGTGACCGATGTGCGCGGCGACGTACTGGCCACGGGCGCGTCCGGCGAGACGGGCGAGTTCGTCTTCGGGGAGCTGGTGCCCGGTCCGGTGACCGTCGCGGTGAACGCCGCCGGGTTCCGTCCGCTGGCCCTGCCGGTGGAGATCGGCGGCCAGGGCGTCACCCGGATCGAGGCCGCGCTGCGGTCCGGCGCCCTGGTGCGGGGCGTCGTGCGGGCCGGTGCCGCCCGGGGGCCGCTGGCCGACGCACGGGTGACATTGGTGGACGCGGCAGGCAATGTGGTCGCCACCGCGACGACCGGGGAGGACGGGGCGTACGCCTTCGCCGACCTGGACGCGGGCGAGTACTCGGTCATCGCGACCGGCTACCCGCCGGTGGCCGGCGCGCTGACCGTGGCCGGTCACGGGGTCGACGGCCACGACATCGAACTCGCCCACCCCGGCGAGTAACGGACCTCCGGCGGGGGCGGCGCTTCGAGCGGAGGCGCCGCAGCCGCGGGTGGAAATGGGCCCCGGTGGCGGGGACGGCAGGCAGGGGACGGCCTGCCGTCGTCGCCCCGGGGCCCGACTCATGGGGGCACCGAGCAGAACGAGCAGTACCGGCAAGGCGAGCAGGAAGAGCAGGGAGAGACGGATGGGACTTCGCGCACAGGTACGGACGCGGGACGGCTGGGCGGTCCAGCACGCGATCGTGACGGTCACCGACATGACCGGCGCGCAGGTGCTGCGGGCCGCGGCCGACGAGGACGGGGCGGTACGGACCGACACCCCCTTCCAGGCCGGCGCGTACACGGTGATCGTCACGGCGATCGGGTACGCCCCCGCCGCCTCCACCGCCCTCGTCACGGCGAGCGGCCGGGTCGAGGCCGGCACGGTGGTGCTGGCCCGCCAGGGCGGCGTGGAGCTGCCGCCGCCGGGCACCTGGTCGCTGGACCCGGCGCACTCCTCGGTCGGCGCGTCGGCGCAGCACCTGGGGATCTCCAGCGTGCGCGGCCGGTTCACCGATTTCAGCGGCCGGATCGAGATCTCGAAGGACGTCGAGCAGTCCCGGGTGGAGGCCGTGATCGGCGCGGCCAGCATCGACACCGGCAACGGCATGCGGGACAAGCACCTGCGCTCGCCGGACTTCCTGGACGTGGACCGGTTCCCGGAGATCACGTACCGCTCGAACGGGCTGTCCCCGGTCGGTCCCGACCGCTGGCTGGTCCACGGCGAGCTGTCGCTGCACGGCGTGGTGCGCCCGGTGGACCTGCACCTGAGCTACCTGGGCACCGGCCCGGACCCGTGGGGCGGGGTGCGCGCGGCCTTCAACGCGACGGCGGAGCTGCACCGCGAGGACTTCGCGATGAACTACAACCAGGTGGTGCGGGCGGGCATCTCGGCGATCGGCACGACGCTGCGGGTGGACCTCGACATCCAGGCCGTGCAGGGCGACTCCCTGCCGTCGTGATCCGGCTCCGGGCCGTGCGGGGCGGGCCCCGTCGTCGTGGTCCCGGTCGTGGTCCGGGCCGTGCGGGGCGGGCCCCGTCGTCGTAGCCTGCGGGCATGGCACCGAACATCGCGACGAACACGACCGTGGAGCTCGACGGCCTGCTCGCCTTCGTACGGCCCCGGCACCGGGCGATCCTGTTGACCGCCCGGGCCGACGGCCGTCCGCAGGGCTCCCCGCTGACCTGCGGTGTCGACGACGCGGGCCGGATCGTCGTCTCGACCTACCCCGAGCGGGCCAAGACCCGCAACGCGAAGCGGGACCCGCGGGTCAGCGTGATCGTGCTGTCCGACGAATGGAGTGGCCCGTGGGTGCAGATCGACGGGGTGGCGGAGGTGATCGACGCACCGGAGTCGGTCGAGCCGCTCGTCGAATACTTCCGCAACATCTCCGGTGAGCACCCGGACTGGGACGAGTACCGGACGGCGATGGTCGAGCAGGGCAAGTCGATCATCCGGATCACCCCGGAGCGCTGGGGTCCGGTCGCCACCGGCGGTTTCCCGGCCCGCCTGTCGTCCGGCGGCTGACAACCGGGCGGGCCCCGCCCGGGCCCGTGTACGGCGGCCGACGGCCGTACGCCCCTCGCGCCCGGGCCCCGCTACCGGCCCCGCTACCGGTCCCGCAGCGCCTCGATGCCCGCGATGAGCAGGTCCAGGGCGACGTGGAAGTCGCGGTCGCGGATCTCCTCGACCGTGTCGCCGCCGCCGGCCTCCATCAGCTCCTGCGCGGACTCCATGATCCGGTTCGCCTGCGGCTGGTCCCGGACGGTCCCCAGCGCGTACTGGTAGTACTCCTGCTGGGTCATGCCCGCGGCCGCGCTGCGCTGGACGAAGTGGCCCTCGATGGTGCCGAATCCGTACACGAACTGGAAGACCGCGGAGATCGCGCCGGCCTGGCGTTCCAGGGGCAGGCCCGTCGCCCGGATCACGTCCTGGACGGAGTGCGACATCAGCAGCGCGTGCGGGCCGATGTTGAGGTAGTGCCCGGCGAGCGTGGACACCCAGACGTGCCGGACCAGCAGGCTGCGGTACTCGGTCGCCAGTTCGCGCAGCCGGTCGTGCCAGTGCGCGTCCTCGCGCAGGGGCGGCAGTTCGCCGAAGGCCGCGTCGAGGGCCAGTTCCAGCAGGTCGTCCTTGTTGTCCACGTACCAGTAGAGGGACATCGCCGTGACGTTCAGCTCGGCGGCGAGCCGGCGCATGGAGAACTTGGCGAGGCCCTCGGCGTCCAGCAGCCGGACCGAGGCCGCGGTGATCCTGTCCCGGTCCAGGCCGGGCTGCTGGTCCGCCCGGCGGGTGCGTGACGGCGCCGACCGGTCCAGCCACACGCTGGGCCTGGCGGGCTTCTTCACACGACCGGTCGCGGACACCATGGCGCAACTCTCCTCATCTTGCCCGTGGGGGACGGGACCCTGCCTTTGGGACGGTTCCGCCACGTGCGCCCGTGCGCGCGCGGCGGACCTGCGGCAGGACCCGCACGCCCCGGCACGATGCTATGCCGCGGTCCCCGCAGTGGCTCCCCGAGCGTCTTCGGTCCGCTCCGCACGGCGCAGGAGCAGTGCGGCGAGCAGCCCGCCGGCCAGCACCGCGGCCGCCCCGACGAGCTGACTGGTCTCCAGCCCCGAGGCGAAGGCGTCCGTGATCCGCGCCCGTTCGCCGTCGTCGCCGGCCGAGGCGAGCGCGGCGGGCAGCGACGCGGTTCCGACGGCGGCCGGGACGAGGGCCCCGAACCGGGAGTTGAGGACCGCACCGAGCACGGCCACGCCCAGGCCGTTGCCGAACTCGGCGAGCGTGCCGTTGACCCCGGCGCCCACGCCCGCCTTCTCCGGCGGAATGGCGCTCATGATCGCGTTGGCCATGGCGGGCCCGGCGAGCGCGATGCCCACCCCCATCACGACCAGGCCGAGCAGCATGCCGCCGTAGCCGTTGCCGCCGAGCAGCGCGACGGCGGCCAGCCCCGCGGACAGCAGGCCCATCCCGGCCGCGATCGTGACCGGCGTGCCCAGCCTGGGCACCAGCCTGGCGCTCAGGCCGGTGAGGTTGAGGGCGATGACGCTCAGCGCCATCGGGGCGGTGCGCAGACCGGCCTCCAGCGGCCCGTGGCCGAGGACGAACTGGAGCTGCTGGGTGAGCAGGAAGAGCGAGCCGCCCATCCCGAAGGCCACGAGGATCGCGCCCGCGACCGCCCCGACGAACTTCTCGTTGCGGAAGAAGTGCATGTCCAGCATCGGGTACGGGATGTGCAGCTCCCACAGCACGAAGGCGGCGACGAAGGCGATGCCGACGGCGGCGGTCAGCAGCACCCGGCCCGACGTCCAGCCGTGCTCCGGGCCGGAGATGATCGCGTACACGGTGGCCGCCATGCCGATGGTGGAGAGCAGCGCGCCGAGCAGGTCGGGACGGTCGCCGCTGGGGTTCCTGGTCTCCGGGACCAGCCGCGCGACGGCGATCAGGCCGAGCAGCGCGACCGGAATGTTGATCAGGAAGATCGCACCCCACCAGAAGTGGTCGAGCATCACCCCGCCGACCAGCGGCCCGACGGCGAAGCCGAGCGAGCTGACGGTCGACCAGATGCCGATCGCCTTGATCCGCTCGCTGTCGTCGAAGATCTGCACGACGACGGCCAGGGTCGTGGTCATCAGCAGCGCGCCGCCGATGCCCATGCCGGCGCGGGCCGCGATCAGCTGCCCGGACGACTGGGACAGCCCGGCCGCCAGCGAACCGACGCCGAACAGGGCGAGCCCCGTGATGAGCATCTTCTTGCGGCCGTAGCGGTCGGCGGAGCTGCCGGCCGTGAGCAGCAGGCCCGACTGGACGAGCGAGTAGGCGTTGATCATCCACTGCACATCGGCGGTGGATGCCTTCAGCTCCCGGGTGAGGGAGGGGATCGCGACGTTGAGGACGGTGTTGTCCAGCAGCACGGTGAGCTGGGCGAGACAGATGACGCCGAGGATCAGCCAGCGTTGCGGATGGCTCGGCGGCGAGAGGGGGCTCTGCTCCGCGGCGGTCGCCGTCATACGGTTCCCCGCTTTCCTATACGACGTACAAGAGATGGTCGTTGTACACCGTACAAGGGTTCTCGTACGGTGTACAACGCGTTTGTCCGCGGTACCTTGCTCGCCGCTGATCCGACAAGGGCTGGAGTGGTATGTCACTGCGTCGTCGTACGGTGGGAGTGCTCGTCGCGGCAGGGCTGTCGGGGGCCGTTCCGGCGCCTCCCGCGTCGGCCGCGGAGACGGCGGCGGGGCGGGGGCCCGCGGTGCCGCTGCGCGTGGTCACGTACAACATCCACGCGGGCGCGGACGCGGACGGCGTCTTCGACCCGGCCCGCCAGGCCGCCGAACTGCGCGCGCTGGACGCCGATGTGATCGGGCTCCAGGAGGTCGACTCCCACTGGGGCACCCGCAGCGAGTGGCGCGACCTGGCGGCGGAGCTGGCCGAACGGCTGGACATGCGGGTGTCGTTCGCCCCGATCTACAGCCTCGATCCGCAGGACCCCGGGGCGCCCCGGCGCGAGTTCGGGGTGGCGGTGCTGTCCCGGTACCGCGTGGTGGGCGCGGAGAACCACGAGATCACCCGGCTCTCCACCCAGGACCCCGACCCGGTGCCCGCGCCCGCGCCCGGTTTCGGCGAGGTGGTCCTGCGGGTGAAGGGGCTGCCGGTGCACGTGTACGTGACGCACCTCGACTACCGGGCCGATCCGGCCGTACGGGCCGCCCAGGTCGCCGACACCCGGCGGATCATGGCCGAGGACGGGCGCAGGGGCGGGGACGGGGCGGCCGGGCCGGGGGCGGTTCGGCAGATCCTGCTCGGCGACTTCAACGCGCCGCCCACCGCACCCGAACTCGCCCCGCTGTGGAAGGAGTTGACGGACGCCGATCCGGGCGGGCCGACGTACCCGGCGGCGGCCCCGGCACAGCGGATCGACTACGTGGCGGTGTCGAAGGGCTCGGTGCGGGTGCGCGACGCGGCGGTGGCCGAGACACTCGCCTCGGACCACCGCCCCGTCGTCGCGGACCTGCTGCTGCGGCGCTGAGCCCCTGGGCCCCCTGGGCCCTTGCGCCCCTGCGCCCCTGCGCCCCTACGTGTCGATCTTCGGGCTGGTCAGGTCGTAGAAGGTGGCACTGCCGACCGTGACCTCCTCGAAGTTCTCCGCCACCCACGAGGAGATCGAGGACGAGGTGCCGTCGCCACCGCCCGGACCGCCGCCCATGCCGCCCGTGCCGCTCCCGATGAAGTAGTGGATCCGGCCCTCCTCGACGTACTCCTTGAACCGGGAGAGCGTCGGGGACGGGTCGCTCCCGTTGAAGCCGCCGATCGCCATCACCGGTTCCTCGGTGGCGAGTTGGTAGCTCGCGGCATTCTGCGAGCCGATGGCGGCCGCGACCCAGGTGTAGTCCCCGGCGTCCTTCTCCAGGAGTTTCTTCGCCTCGGAGCCGACGGACGCGCCGTTGAGGAGGCCGCCCATGCCACCGCCTCCGCCGCCGCCGGGACCGCCCCGACCGCCCTCGAACGTGCCGCCGGGCATCCCGCCGGGGAAGGTGCCGGTGGTGCCGCCGGGAGGCGTCCCCTGGTTCGGTCCCTGGTTCGAGCCCTGACCGGCTCCTGGGGTCGTGCCCGGGTTCGTGCCCGGGTTCGTGCCCGGCTGGTTGCCGTTCTGCTGACTGCCGCCGTTCTGCTGGTTGCCGCCGTTCTGCTGGTTGTTCTGGCCCGGGGGGCGCATGCCGCCGGGGAAGCCGCCGTCCCCGCGTCCGCCGCGACCGCCGCCGCCCGGACCGCCCATCGGGCCGCCGCCGGAGGGCCCCGCCGTGACGATCGAGCCCTGGTGCCCGGTGCTCAACGTGCTGAGGGTGTACGCCGTCGGGCCCGCCAGCGACGCGGCGAAGCCCACCGCCACCACCGCGACAGCCAGCCGGCGCCCCGCCCGCGCGACGAACAGCAGCCCGACCGCACCCGCCAGGCCGCCGAAGAGGACCGCCCAGCGCAGCCAGGGAAGGTGGTCCGGGGCCCGGCCCAGCAGGACGTACGCCCAGAGCGCGGTCACGGCGACCGAGCCGGCCAGCACCGCACGCGTCCACCACCTGGCCCGTTCCTCCCACAGGACCGTGACGCCCATGCCGATGAGCGCGGCGAGGTACGGGGCCAGGGCGACCGTGTAGTACTGGTGGAAGATGCCCGCCATGAAGCTGAAGACCACCGCCGTCATCAGCAGCGAGCCGCCCCAGGCGAGGAACGCCGCGCGGGCGGTGTCGGTGCGCTTCGCCCGCCGGGTCAGCACGACGCCCGCGACGAGCAGGATCAGCGCGGCGGGCAGCAGCCAGGAGATCTGGCCGCCGATCTCGGAGTTGAACATCCGGCCGATGCCGGTCTCCCCCCACTGACCGCCGCCGCCACCGCCGCCGGGACCGCCGCCCCGGCCGCCCCCGCCGACGCTGCCGGTCTCGTTGCCGTTGATCCGGCCGAGGCCGTTGTAGCCGAAGGTCAGCTCCAGGAAGGAGTTGTTCTGCGAGCCGCCGATGTACGGGCGCGACGAGGCGGGCCACAGCTCGACGATCGCGACCCACCAGCCGCCCGCGACGGTCATCGCCAGCGCCGAGAGCCCCAGCTGGCCGAACCTCCGGCGGACGGACACCGGCGCGAACACCGCGTACAGCACGGCCAGCGGCGGCAGGATCAGGAACGCCTGCAGGGTCTTCACCAGGAAGGCCGCCCCGACCGCGACCCCCGCCCACACCAGCCACGCCGTCCGGCCGTTCTCCATCGCGCGCAGCACGCAGTGGACGGTGACGGTCATCAGCAGCGCCAGCAGCGCGTCCGGGTTGTTGAAGCGGAACATCAGCGCGGCGACCGGCGTGAGCGCGAACACCACCACCGTGATCAGCCCGGCCGCGGCGTTGAAGCGGCGGCGCACCGCCGCGTACAGCACTCCGGCCGTGGCCACCCCCATCAGCACCTGCGGGGCCAGGATCGCCCAGGAGCCGAGGCCGAAGACCCGTACCGACAGGGCCATCGGCCACAGCGAGGCGGGCGGCTTGTCGACGGTGATCGCGTTGGCAGCGTCCAGCGAGCCGAAGAAGAGGGCCTTCCAGCTGCGGCTGCCCGCCTGGGCGGCGGCGGAGTAGAAGGAGTTGGCGTAGCCGGAGGCGCTGAGGTTCCAGAAGTACGCGAGCGCGACGACCAGCAGCAGGCCGAGGAAGGCCGGGCGCACCCAGCGCGGGTCCTCGGGCCGGCCCCGCAGGACGCGGCCCGCCGGGCCGCCCGGACGCCCGTGGCCCGGCGCGGCGGCGGCCGGGGACGAGGACGGCGAAGGCGAAGGCGGCGAGGACGGCATCGGGGGCGGGTCCTGCGGGGGCGGGAAGCGATCGGGATGCAGCGTGCTCATCGGGCGTTCCCCTGTTCGTGGTGGGTGTCTGCGGCGGTCCCGGCGGTCTCGGTGACCCCGGTGGTCTCGACGGTCCCGGTGCCCCCGGTGACCCCGGTGGCCCGGTCCGGGAAGACCCAGGCGCGGAAGAGCAGGAACCGCAGTACGGTCGCCGCGAGATTGGCCGCGATCAGCACGGCGAGTTCCGTGCCGTGCGACGGCGATCCGGAGGCCGCCCCCAGCGCGGCCAGCGAACCGCTGGTCAGGGCGAGGCCGATGGCGAGGACGACAAGGCCCTGTGCCTGGTGGCGGACGGCCCCGCCCCGGCCCCGTACCCCGAAGGTGAGCCTCCGGTTGGCCGCCGTATTGGCGACGGCCGAGACCAGCAGGGCGCCTCCGTTGGCGAGCTGCGGGCCGACGCCCAGCCGGAAGAGCGAGTACAGGGCGAGGTAGAGGAGCGTGGAGAGCGCGCCGACGGCGCAGAACCCGACGAGCTGGCGGGCCAGGCCGCCGGGCACCCCCTTCAGCACGCGGTCGCGCGGATCGTCCCCGAAGGGCCGCGCCAGCCGGTCCAGCGGCAGTGCGCCGACCGCCAGCGCCCGCCCCACCCGCCACACGCCCTTCAGGTCCTCCGTGGCCGTCCGCACGATGTGGACGGTGGAGTCGGGGTCGTCGACCCAGTCGACCGGCACCTCGTGGATGCGCAGCCCGGCCCGCTCGGCGAGGACCAGCATCTCCGTGTCGAAGAACCAGCCGGTGTCCTCGACCATCGGCAGCAGCCGTTGCGCCACCTCGCGGCGGATCGCCTTGAACCCGCACTGCGCGTCGCTGAACCGGGCGGCCAGCGACGAACGGAGGATGAGGTTGTAGGCGCGCGAGATGAACTCCCGCTTCGACCCGCGCACCACCCGCGAGCTGCGGGCCAGCCGGGAGCCGATGGCCAGGTCGGAGTGGCCCGAGATCAGCGGCGCGACCAGCGGCAGCAGCGCGTTGAGGTCGGTCGAGAGGTCGACGTCCATGTACGCCAGGACCGGGGCGTCCGAGTGCGACCAGACGGTGCGCAGCGCCCTCCCGCGGCCCTTCTCCTCCAGCCGGTACGACCGCACCCGGGGCATCGCCGCCGCGAGCCGGGCCGCCACCTGCGGCGTCCGGTCGGTGCTGGCGTTGTCCGCGACGGTGATCCGGAAGGCGTACGGGAAGGTGCGCGTCAGATGCTCGTGCAGGCGCAGCACACAGGGTTCGAGGTCCTTCTCCTCGTTGTAAACGGGTACCACCACGTCGAGCACGGGGGCACCCGCCGGACCGGCCGCGTCGGCTGTCGCGGCGAGCAGGTGGTCCCGGGCCGGCAGGGCGCTCCGGGGAGTGTCGGTTCGCATGCCCCGACGTTCGCCAACCGCGCTGTCACACCGATGTGCCGAGCCTGTCCCCCACCTGTGAATGCGCCGGCGCGTGCGGCGGCGGAACCGGCAGGTGCACGGCGAAGACCGTGCGCCCGGGCGCCGATTCCACCTCCACCCGGCCGCCGTGCGCGGTGACGACGGCCTCCACGATGGCCAGCCCGAGCCCGGTCGAGCCCGCGCTGCGCGAACGCGAGGCGTCACCGCGCGCGAACCGTTCGAAGACGTGCGGCAGCAGTTCCGGCGGGATGCCGGGCCCGTCGTCCCGGACCTCCAGCGTCACCCGCGGCCGACCGGTCGCGGCCCGCACGACGACCGTCACGGTCGTGCCGGGCGGGGTGTGGGTGCGGGCGTTCGCCAGCAGGTTGACCAGCACCTGGTGGAGCCGGGTCGGGTCGCCGTGCACGGTCGCGGGCTCGTCCGGGAGTTCCAGACGCCAGTGGTGACCGTCCCCGTCGGCGGCGCGGGCGTCGCTCACGGCGTCGACGACGACCGGGGAGAGGTCGGTGCGCTCCGGGGCGAGCGGGCGCCCGGCGTCCAGCCGGGCGAGCAGCAGCAGGTCCTCCACCATGCCCGTCATCCGCTCCGCCTCGGACTCGATCCGCCCCAGGGCGTGCCGGGTGTCGGGCCCGGTCTCCTCGCGCCCGCGCCGGGTCAGCTCGGCGTAGCCGCGGATCGAGGCCAGCGGGGTGCGCAGTTCGTGGCTGGCGTCCGCGACGAACCGGCGCACCCGCGTCTCGCTCTCCTGACGCGCCGCCAGGGCCGAACCGACGTGGCCCAGCATCCGGTTGAGCGCTGCGCCCACCTGGCCGACCTCGGTGCGCGGGTCGGCCTCGGCGTCCGGCACCCGTTCCAGGAGCGCCACCTCACCGCTGTGGAGCGGGAGTTCGGAGACCCGGGTGGCGGTCGCGGCGATCCGGCGCAACGGGCGCAGCGCGACGCCGACGATGACGGCGCCCGCGATGCCGGCCGCGATCAGGCCCGCCCCGGTGACGCAGACCTCGACGAGGATCAGGATGGTGAGCGCGGAGCCCACCTCGGCGGCGGGGAGGCCCACGACGAGGGTCTTCCCGTTCGGGTCCGTGACCGCCCGCACCCGGTTGGAGCCGAGCCCCGGCAGGTCGACGTTCCGCGCCCCGTCCCCGGCGGCGATGTCCGCCGCCGCCAGGGCGTCGCGCTGGGCGGCGGTCATCGGCTGCCCGCTGTCCTCGTCCCCGGGCCCCGGTGCGGTGGCGCTCTCCACGACCACCCGTGACCCGGTGACCGAGCCGTCGTCCGCCACCACGGCCCCGAAGGCGCCGACGGGCAGCCCGCGCGCGTCGACGAAGGCCAGCGGGTCGCGGGTCCACGGCCGGTCGCCGCCGGGCATCGGCAGCCCGCCGCCGGGCGGCTTCGCGGCCCGTACGGCGACGGCGTCCAACTGGTCGTCGAGCTTCTTGTACATGTAGCTGCGGTAGGCGATGGTGGTGACCGACCCGATGACCGCGGCGACGACGGCGATCAGCGTCACCGCCGAGACCACGAGCCGGGTCCGCAGCGTCCACGGCCCCTTCCGCGACCACCGCCCCGCGCGTCCCGCACGTCCTGTGCGCCCCACGCGTCCCGTGCGCCCAGCACGCCCCGCCCGTCCCGTGGTGCCCATCGGGGTCACTCCCCGGGCTTGATGAGGTATCCCGCCCCGCGCCGGGTGTGGATCATCGGCGACCGCCCGGCGTCGATCTTCTTGCGCAGGTACGAGATGTACAGCTCGACGACGTTGGCCTGGCCGCCGAAGTCGTAGTTCCACACCCGGTCGAGGATCTGCGCCTTGCTCAGCACCCGCTTCGGGTTGCGCATCAGGAAGCGCAGCAGCTCGAACTCGGTGGCGGTGAGGTGGATGGAGGTGCCGCCCCGGCTCACCTCGTGGCTGTCCTCGTCGAGCACCAGGTCGCCGACGGTGAGCGTCGAGCCGCTGCGCGCGGTCGCCGTGCCGGAGCGCCGGATCAGTCCGCGCAGCCGCGCCACGACCTCCTCCAGGCTGAACGGCTTGGTGACGTAGTCGTCGCCGCCCGCCGTGAGACCGGCGATCCGGTCCTCCACCGCGTCGCGCGCGGTCAGGAACAGCACCGGTACCTCGGCGAGTTCCCGGCGCAGCCCGCCGAGCACGGCGAACCCGTCCGTGTCGGGCAGCATCACGTCGAGGATCACCACGTCCGGCCGGAAGTCCCGCGCCATCCGGACGGCCCCGGCACCGTCCCCGGCGCTGCGCACCTCCCAGCCCTCGTAGCGCAGGGCCATGGACAGCAGCTCGGCGAGCGGTGCCTCGTCGTCCACCACCAGCACACGGACGGGGCTGCGGTCCGCCCTCAGCAGTTCGGTACGCCCCTGGGGCGAGGCCGTCGTGGTCCGGGGCGAAGGCGCCGCCGTCCGGGGCGAGGGTGCCGCCGTCCGATGCGAAGGCGTCGTGGTCCGGGGCGGAGTCGTGGTCCGGGGCGAGGTCGTCGTCATGCCCCAACCCTGTGAGGCCCCTCTGAGAGAGGTCTTTCCCGTTTCTGTGAATTCCCTGAGAAAACCCGGAGGACGGACCGCCCCGGCAGGTCAGTCCACGCCGAACAGCGCGCTCGCGTTCCCGTGGCAGACCGCCCGCAGCCAGTCGTCCCCCAGCCCCAGCCGTTCCAGCGCGTGCAGCTGGTGCGCGTACGGGTACGGGATGTTCGGGAAGTCCGTGCCCAGCAGGATCCGGTCGCCGAGCGCCGCGAGCCGCCCCCGCTCGGCCGCCGGGAACGGGGTGAGCTCCTCCGTGAAGTCCGTGAACGCCATCGTCGTGTCGAGCCGCACCCGCGGATACCGCTCCGCGAGGTCCAGGAAGTCCGTGTACTCCGGCATCCCCATGTGGGCCACGATCAGCGGCAGCCGGGGGTGCCGGGCGAGCAGCCGGCCGACCGGTTCGGGGCCCGTGTGCTTCCCGGGCGCCGGGCCCGAGCCGCAGTGCATCACCACCGGGACGCCGGCCTCCGCGAGCAGCCCCCAGACCGGTTCCAGCAGCGGGTCGTTGGCGTCGTACGCGCCGACCTGGACGTGCGACTTGAAGACCCGCGCCCCCGCCTCCACGGCCTCGCGCACGTACCGCTCCACGCCCTCCTCCGGGAAGAAGGTCGCGGTGTGCAGGCAGTCCGGCACCCGGCGCGCGAAGTCGGCCGCCCAGCCGTTCAGCCAGGCCGCCATGCCGGCCTTGTGCGGGTACAGCATCGAGGTGAACCGGCGGACGCCGAACGAGCGCAACAACGCGAGCCGTTCGTCCTCGTCGTGCCGGTAGGCGATCGGCCACTCCATCCCGGTCAGCGGACCGGCCGAGTCGAAGTACGCCCAGACCTTGCGGAGCACCCGTTCGGGCATGAAGTGCGTGTGGACGTCGATGAGTCCGGGCAGCCCGAGCCGCTCCCGGAACCGCACGACGTCGTCGATGTCACCGCTCGTGCCGCTCATCCCGTACGCCTCTCTCCCGGCCGTCGGACGGACCACCGTCCCGGACCGACGATCCCAGAGCCCCCCGTTCCCCGCCCCACCGGCCCCTGACCTCGCCTGTCTCACCCCTGCACCTGCCCCTGCCCTGCCCCGCTCCTCCGGCTCAGAACAGCCCGCCCTGCACCCCGCCGCCCCCGATGTCGCCCAACGGCACCCGGGCCCCGCTCCCCGCCCCGGCGGCCCCGAGCTCCCACCCCGTCATCAACCGGGTGTCCAGCACCACGGGCCCGTCCGTCGCCGTCTCCAGGTGCAGATCGGGCCCGGCCGCCGCCACCAGCCGCCCCACGACCGCGCCCCCGTCCACCAGCTCGGTGACCGCCCACGCCACCTCCACCCCGCCGTCGAGCCCGAACAGCGCGGCATGGTCGACCGCCTCCAACGGCAACCGCTCCAGCGTCTCCGGCCACCCCGCCCCCTCCAGCGCCACGGCCCGCCCGTACAGCCCGGCGACCTCCGCACCGCGTTCCGCCGCCCCCGGCAAGGCTCCTCGCACCGCCCTCTTCCTCGCGTACGGAATCCGGTCCGGCACCCCGAGCGCCGACCGCAGCACCTCCTCCGTGCGGCGGCACGCCATCAACGGCCCGCGCCCCAGCCAGCTGAACACCACGGCCCCCTGCTCCCGCAGCCGCGCCGCGCCCCGCTCCTCCGCGGTGATCCCGACCTTCACCATCCCGGGCCCGAACCACGCCAGATACACCCGGTACGTCCTCGGGTCGTCGACGATCGTGTCGGCGGCCACCGAGTGCGCCCGGTCCAGCCGCGCACACTCCGGGCACCGTGCCCCCGTGCTCCGCCCCGGCACCACGGCCCCCACCGGGCACACGTTCCCCCGAGCGCCGACGCAGTGCCGCTCACCCCCGGCCCGGAACCCCAGCTCCGCCCCGTACGCCGGCGCGCTCTCCCGCACCTCTCCGCCCCGCCGCCACCCCAGCACGGGCACCCCCCGCTCCTCGGGCCACCGCATCCCGGTGCACTGCCACCCCATGTGTACAAACCCCCGCGCAGGACCACTGAAAAGAACCCCAAGGCTCCCAGAAGAACCCCGCCCCGGGGGAACCACGTCCCCCGGCCCCGCCGCTCACCGCTCACCGGGCGGCATCACACCCCCGGCCACCGCCCGGTGCGGGCGAACTCCTGGAGAACGGCCTCGTGGGGCGCGCAGTCGAGCCCCTGCGCCCGCGCCCGGTCCGGGTCGAGGCACGTCGCCCGGTACGGCTCGGCGGTGTCCCCGATGACGGTGACCAGGCTGCCCCGCACCCCCTCCTCCCGCATACGGGCCGTCAGCCGGCAGATCCCCCAGAGGTTGGTTCCGGTGGCGGGCCCCGCCTCGATCCCGGTGACGGTGCAAAGCCACCGGGTGGCGGCGATGGACGCCGCGTCCGGTACCGGGATGACCAGGTCCATCACCGTCGGCAGGAAACCGGGCTCGGTCCGCGGGCGGCCGATGCCCGGTATGCGCGAGGGCATCCCCGTGGCGTAGTCGGCGCAGCCGCTCGCCCACGCCGGGAAGTAGGCCGAGTTCTCCGGGTCCACCACCGCGAGCCGGGACCGGTACCCGTGCCTCCGCAGATGGCGCCCGATCGTGGCCGACGTCGTACCCGTCCCGGCGCCGACGACGATCCACGCGGGAACGGGGTGCGGTTCGCCCTCCATCTGCTCGAAGATCTCGTCGGCGACGGTCGGCTCACCCGATCCTGCCGTCGCCGGCTCCGCGTCGGTGAAGTGGTCCAGGAACCAGCCGCCGCACCGCCCGGCCAACGCTCCCGCCTCCTCCTGCACCGCGGCCGGAGGCAGTTCGCCCACCTGCCAGCGCCCGCCCTCCCGTTCGATCCCGGCGAGGGCACGCGCGGGAGTCCGCCCCGGTACGACCGCCGTGAACTCCAGCCCCAGAAGCCTCGCGAAACGGGCTCCGGCGACAGCGACCGCCCCGCTCGTCGCGGCGATCACGGGCGTGTCCGCCGTGAGGGTTCCGCTCGCGATCGCATGGCAGAACATGGCCCGCACCAACCGGTACTTCATGCTGCCGGTGGGATGCGCCGACTCGTCCTTGGCATGGACCTCGACGTCCTGGAAGGCGGGGCCCGGAAGCCGGAGCCGACGCAGCGGCGTCGGTGCCGGAAGGCCGTCGCCCCGTACCCGCCGGATCGCGTCGACCGCCCACCCGTGCGGATGCACCACGCCCATGACCGTCCTCCCCGACACCATCGACATCGACGTGCCCGTCACCGTACGGCCGACGCAGGAAGCCCTGGAAGCCGGGGAGCCCGGGGAGCCCCGGAAGGCCTGGGAGGACGGGGAGCCCCGGAGGACCACGCCTCCCGCCGGCTCCCCCGGCGTCCACGAGCAGCCGCGCCCTACACCCCGTCCGCGGCACGCCGGGCGGTCACCAGGTAACCCGCGAAGCGGAGCTTCGGCCTGGCCTTCGCCCACCCGTCCGCCGCCTCGACCGGAACCAGCACGGTCGTGCCCGGAACGGGGCAGTTCACCTGGTCCGTGAAGCCCGGGAGCACCTCGTAACGGCAGTGCACCTCGTCGATCGACACCACCTCCACCGAGGTGGGCGCGGTCTCCTCCCCCTGGCCGTGGTGCTCCTCGCGGAAGTCGATCCCGGCCGCGCGCTCGCCGCCGACGACACCGGTGTACTCCTCCGGATCGGCCTCCAGCAGCGTCCACGAGACGACGTCCCCCGGCGCGAAGCGCTCTCCGCAGCACTGCATCTGCCAGTCATCGACCCAAATCGTCAAAGTCATGCGGCCATTTTCTCGCTGACGCGGATGCTCTCGGTCAGGGGTGCATTGCGGTGGGGCACAAGGGCCTTCTGATCGCTCGGCGGAGATGTCGCAATCCACACCGAACCCGGAGAAGACCCTCACTCGTTCAAGATCCGCAAGCCGTGGGATACGTCACCGACCTCCGTGGCCGGAACACCGCCCGCCGCTTTGCCGCAGTTGCGAACATCGCTCCTGCGGCTCTCGCCCGTTACGACTGTGCCGTCCGGCACGAGAGCCAGTCGTATGCGTGGCGCGGGAGGTGAGTCATCCAGCCGAACGAGGCTCTCCTCGCCTCACCGGACCTCTGCCGCCCCAAGTGCGCCCCGCATAAAGTTGCGGCATCTGATCACACTCGGGGGAGAGATCTTCACCGAAGGCGACACCTCACCGGGCAGCGCGGCGCCGACTCGGATGCGCCCGAACCATCTGGCCCCACTCGATGGCAGTGGAGGCTCGCCGTCCGGCGGCAAGGACCTCGCCTCGAGCCCGGCCGAGAAGAAGAAGGCGGCCGAGGCGATCGAGAAGCACCTGGAGCCGGACACTCATCGGGACGGTACTCAGGCGCGCGAGAGCACAGGGGCAGCCGCACGGGAGTTTGAGGGGTGGCTCACCGGCCCTGCCCTGAAGACCGCGCGTAAGACGTGGAGCGAGCAGCTCACCACGCTGATGAACCGCCTCGGCTCGGAGAAGGTCGCATTGCGCGCCACGAACACGCTGCTGCAGAACACCGACACAGGCGTGGAGTTGGGGATCCGCAAGTCCTCCGCGCTCGACTCGCTCTGATCGCGCAGACCCAACCGAACTGCGAGCGCTGCAATAGGAGTTCAGGCGTGGCGACGTACTACGAGATCATGGGCACCGACCTGTCCAAACTCACCGCTGCTGCCGATGACTGGGCCACCATGGCCAAAGACTTCGACAAGCTGGCGCGGGCCTACGAACAGGACGTGCGCAAGATCTCCCTCGGTGACACATGGGTGGGCCTGAGTGCCGACGCTGGCTCCGCGCGCTTCGACGTGACGTGGAAGGAGTACCAAGGGGCGCAGAACGAGGCGAAGGCCGTCGCTGAACTGCTCCGTGACGCACACGCGGAATTCAGTCGTCTTCGAAAGAAGATCGAGCATGTGCGAGAGGACGCGGTGAAGTCCGACATGAAGGTATCCGAGCAAGGCTCGGTCGAATTCGACACGTCCAAGCTGAATCATGGCGATTACACGGCCTACGCGCACGACCCTGATTACCAAGAGAGCGCTCGCCAGGCTGCTGCCGGATGGACCGAACAACTGGACGCGGCAGTCGCGGCCCTGAACGACGCGGACGAAGGATTCAAGGTCGCCCTCGCCTCACTGATTCAGGACAAGAACCCCCTGGACGGCACGGTCGGCGGTTTCAACCGTGACGTGGAGTCGAACCCGTACCCGTCGCTTGAGGAGACGGCGAAGGCGCAGCACATCCCCAAGGGCAAGAAGGCGGTCGCCGAGTGGTGGCGTGGCCTTGATCCGGTAACGCGCGGCATCCTCCTCCAGGAGAAGGGCGACGAACTGCGCAAGGCGGGGATCATGAGCCCGCTGTACAAGTGGCATGCTGCTGATGAGGGTTCCGGAGCGTTCAACACCGAAGATCCGACGGCCAAGGATCTGTGGTACCTGGCTCGCGCGCAGGCCATCGCGGCCGGCGGCGACTTCACGGGGGAGAACGCCGCGTCGCGCAACATGGAGCACTATCTGGGTAAGTCGGGTGAGCCGCTGGATCTGGACATCGACCGCATCCTCAAGGACGATTCCGGCTTTCGCGACGACGTCTCGGTCCACATCGCTCAGAACCAGGACACGTGGCGTCGGCAAGGGCTCGATGCCTTCGAGAGGGCCGGCAACGACAGGACAGTCGTCGTGCCGGTGGAGAGCAAGGCAGTCGGTCGCACCTTCCAGAGCGACGAGTGGTTCCACGCGGTCGGCTCCCACCAACAGAATGTGTCGGGGATGGTCACCGTCACTCCCGGGGCCGACGGCAAGCCCAAGGTCTCGCTCGACTACCAGGCCAACGTGTGGGACCGGTACAACTGGGACGCCGGCAAGTCGGCCACTTTCCCCGGAGGCGTGGTGGTCCCGGACTCCGAGATGGGACGCCTCCACAAGACCGGTCTTGCCCAGGAGTTCGACATGCGGGGCAGCAGCTCCACGTGCACGTACGACCTGGACAACGACGCACAACCGACGGTCGACCCACCGGACCAAGGACGAGAAGGAACCCGCGGCGATGTCTCCCGCGGCGACGAGGAGAACCGGTGACGATCAAGCGAGGTGCCGCCCTCATCTCGGCGCTGACTGCCGCCCTCCTGCTTTCCGCGTGCTCCAGCCCGGACACGGACGATCGTCGTGTGACCGACGGGCGCACCTCGCAGTGGGACAAGAACGCCGGCGCGCCCGAGGCGTCGGCGTTCATGGACGTGGCGGCGCCGACGGGTGCGACCGAGGTCAAGGGAGCCGTACAGATCAACCCGCAGGAGGACATCTACCTCCTCTCGTTCGTCACCAGCGAGAAGAAGGCCGAAGACATCGCGAAGGACCTTCGTTCCGAAGAACCGCTCAAGGCGAAGAAGGTGGACTTCGCCCCGGATGGCGAGCTCTTCGAGCACCTGGGGCTGGCCGAGCCCCAGACGCTGAAGGAAACACGCTCGGCCGGGGTCTGCCCCCCGTGCGTGAAGGACGACCGCCGCAAGAAGGTGCAGTGGATCGACATCTACGTCCAGACACTCAAGGACGATCAGGCCAGGGTCTACCTGAAGGCGTTCTGAGCTCAGTCTCAGCCGAGCACGGCGGCCCAATCGGGGAGCCTCGGCTTCGAAGGACGGCATACGCTCACCGGGCCGGCCGGGCGCAAACGGTCTTTCCGCAATACTGGCGCGGGTGCCAGGTCACCGACTCGGCAAGGGCCATGATCAAAGGCAGGCCGCGCCCGTCCTCGGGCATCTCGTCCAGGTCGGGTGAATCGAGGGAGGGGCCGGGAAGCGACCCTGTGGCGAGGATCTGCTCAAAGTTGTCGAAGTGCACGACAAGGTCGGAGAGTTCAGCAACGAGACTGCCGTCCTCGCATACCGCGAGCCGCATTTCCATGAGCTTGCCCCTGCGATGCGCGTGACGCAGGGCGTTGGAAGAGAGCTCCGCGACGACCTGGGTGGCCGTGTCGCTGTCGCCGATCCAGCCAAGCTCCGCCGCCCAGCGGCGCGCGTGAAGCCGTATCAAGGACAGGCTGCGCGGGACCATCGTGTACTGCACCGACCGGGATGATCTCGGCGGCGAGGCCCGCCCAGGCGGTGCCGGTGTGGCGCTGAAGGCCGGTGCCGGTGTCGCGGTACTGGCCGCGGCAGGTACCGGCCGCGCTGCAGGGAGTGATGGGAGGCTTCCCCCGATGGCGAGGTTGCGCAGGGAGGCCATGGCGCGGGGCAGGGTGCCGGTGCGGACCTTGGAGCCGTCTTCGCGGAACGTGCGGTCCCGGACGTGGTGCAGGAGGCTCTCGATACCCCAGTGGCCTCTGATCCAGGTGGCGAGTTCGGCGCAGGTGGCGTCGAAGACACTCAGGCTGGTGATCCGGTAGACGCGCTCGATGGTCAACTTTCCGGTGCTCACGTCGCGTCGCCACCGTACGACTTGGATCGCCTGGCGGGCGCCGGGGTAGTCGAGGTGGCTGAAGGCGGCGGCCCTGAGCCGGCGGACCTCGTCGCGGTGGTGGGCGTGGTCGCGAGTGCGGTGCCCGAGCGGGATGTACACCCAGGGCAGCTTCCTGACCTGGGTGTACAGGCCCGGGTGGTTCTTCTTCACGACGGCCACGCAGTGCGTGCCGCGACTGGTCGGACAGGCCCCGTGGTCGTGCTGGGGGTGCAGGGCGTCGGCGGTCACTGCCGTGTTCTCCAGCTCGAGACCGTCCAGCAACGGCGCGAAGGAGGGAATCTCGTTGCTCTTGGAAGCGACCTGCCGCTGGGCCAGGACCATGCCGTCGTGGGCCGCTGCCAGTAGCTGGATCGATGCGGCCGTCGGCTACTGGAACATCTGGCTCATCGCCGCCGGCCACACCCCCGCATCGGCCGACCGCTGGGCCGCCAAGATCCCCGCCCGGCACACCGCCCCCGGCGAGGGCATCACCGCCTTCGCCACCGCCAACAACAACGTCTGGGCCGAGATCAGCACCCCCAACCCCGACCTCTGGACCCTGCGCCTCGCGGCCGCCGCAACCACCTGGCGCGAATACCGTCGGGCTCCTTGAACCGGCTCGCCGTCGCGGACTGTCCGAGCGAGCTGCCTGCCAGTCGGCCGGAGCAGCCTGGCCGGTGTCCTGTTCGGACAGTGCCAGGGACACGTCGAAGAGAACAGCAACAGGCCGGACAGTGGCAGCAGGACGTCCGACCGATCCGACAGCCACCCCAGAAGAAGTTGCCATCAGCCGTTGCCGTCACGACACAACGCAAGAGGCCCCGGATTTCTCCGGGGCCTCTTGCTTGCTGTGCACTCGGCAGGATTCGAACCTGCAACCTTCTGATCCGTAGTCAGATGCTCTATCCGTTAAGCTACGAGTGCTTGGCGTTCCGGGCTTTTTTCTTCCCGGTCGGCGTTGCGAGAACAACATTACATGACCTGCGCCGTAGCGCGAAATCCATTAGCCAAACCCGCCCCTACCTGCAGAAACGCCTCGATTCGAGGTCGTGCGGGGCAGTCGGTGGGCGACTCGGGCGGGCCTCTCCGCCGCCATTCGTGCAACAGCTCCCCGCGCGGGGTCCCGGTCGCGGCGCGGAGCCGGTGCGGGATCCGGAACGTCCAGGTCCGCGGCGACCCGCGGGCCGCGAGGCCGTTTCCTCACGGGCGTCGTCGTGGCGCCGGGGGCGTCAACTCCGTTGGGGACGGTTTCACCCTGCGCGAGGGTGGGCGCCGGGGGCACGGCGGAGGTTTCCGGCCATGACGGGGTGGGCGGGAGGGGACCGGGGGACCTGCGCGACGGGTGCGGCGCGAGGAGGCCGGGCCGGGCGGCGGGGGCGGCATGCGGGAAACGGGAGCGGGGGCGCAAACCCGTCGTGCGGGATTGACCGAACCACCTCGATCGTCACTTTACGTGGCGTCCTCGATGCATTGCGCTACCGGGTGTGTCGGCTCCGCCGCGGCGCACGGACGTGCGGCCGGACGGCGGCGCACTCCAGCAGCGTCGACTTGAGGGGAAGAACCATGTCCACACCTCCGGCTCCGCTCCGGGTCAACCTGGCCAACGGCAGCTTCGAACAGCCCGCCGTCGCCAGTATGGAATTCCTGCCGGACGCCTCGCAGCCGCAGGCGCCCAAGCACGTTCCGGGCTGGCGCACCACCGCCTCCGACCACCTGATCGAGCTGTGGCACTCGGGCTTCAACGGGGTGCCGGCGGCCGACGGCGCGCAGTTCGCCGAACTCAACGCCAATCAGGTCTCCACGCTCTACCAGGATCTGCCCACCACCCCCGGGACGAAGCTGTACTGGCGGCTGTACCACCGCGGCCGCCAGGGCGAGGACACCATGGCGCTGGACATCGGCGCGCCGGGCGCCGCGGTGCAGCAGCGGCGCTTCACCGACGGCAACACCGCCTGGGGCCACTACACCGGCACCTACACCGTCCCGGCCGGTCAGACGCTGACGCGCTTCGCCTTCCGCTCCGTCTCCGCCGCCGGCGGCAACCAGAGCATCGGCAACTTCCTGGACGGGATCTTCTTCGGCACCGCTCCCCACGTGGTGCTCACCAAGACCGCCGCGCCCACGGGACCGCTGGAGGTGGGCGACGTCATCACGTACCGCGTCAACGCCAGGAACGACGGCGGCGGCGCGGCCGAGAACCTCGTACTGACCGACGGCATCCCGCCGGGCACGACGTACCTGCCCGGCTCCCTGCGCATCGTCGACGGCCCGAACGCCGGGGTGAAGACCGATGCACGGGACGGCGACCAGGCGTACTACGACGCCTCGGCCGACAGGGTCGTCTTCAGACTCGGCAACACCGCCACCACCGGGGAGGGCGGCAGTCTGCCCAACACCGAGACCCTGCCCGGGGGAACCACGGCCGAGTACCGGGTCACCATCGACCGCGCCTCCGGCGGCAGGCAGATCAGGAACACCGCCACCGCCACCTACGAGAACCGGCTCGGCGACGCCCCGGAGCCGCTGACGGCCGTCTCCGACGAACAGGTCACTCAGGTCGATCCGGCCGCGGACCTGTCCGTGGTCAAGGCGGCCGACGCGACCACCGTCACCGTCGGCCAGACGGTGACCTACCGCGTCACCGTGCGCAACGCCGGACCGAACCGGGCCACCGGGGTCACCGTCACCGACCGGCTCCCCGACGGCCTCGTCCTGCTGTCCGCCGACGGGCCCGGGAGCCACGACCCGGCCACCGGCCGGTGGGCCGTGGGCACCCTGGACGTCGGTGCCGGGGCCACCCTCGTGCTGCGCGCCAAGGCCACCGGGCCCGGTCCGGTCGTCAACTCCGCCACGGCCACCGCCGAGGAGAAGGACCCCGACCCCCGCGACAACACCGACACCGTCGTCATCTGCGTCGAGCCGGCCCCGACCTGCTGCGACCCCTGCGCCGACCGGAAGTAGCCGACCGGGATCAGCCGGCCGGAAGCAGCAGTCGCCGGACGGCGCGAGCACCGCGGGCCGCGGACCGCGGACCGGCTCCGGAGAAAGCTTCGGAAACGACTTCGGGGAGTCCGGCCGAAGTGGCCGGACTCCCCGAAGAGAAAGCGGAGGCGGAGGGATTTGAACCCTCGATGGGCTTTAAGACCCAAACCGCATTAGCAGTGCGGCGCCATAGACCGGACTAGGCGACGCCTCCATACACTCCCCGCGCGAGCGCGAGCGGTGTGTGCAGATGATGACACAGCTGAGCGCCGTGTCACCAATCGCCGCCTACGGTACTAGGCATTCGGGCGCGAGGGCAAAGTGCCTGCGGTTGCGCAACGCCGCGGCGTGCGGAGCGTTAGTGAAGGCGGAGGCTCGTCCTCCGGTCGTTCACGTCGTTCCACCGGCACTCCCTTCGAAGTGCACGAGCACAGGAGCCCGCATGCTGCGTCGTCTCGCCCTCACCGCCGTCGTGTCCCTCGCCGTGCTGTCCGCGGCGGCACCGGCCGCGACCGCGGACAGCCGTCCGTTCCCGCTGCCGATTCCGCTGCCCCTGCCCGGACCGGAGGGGGAGGACGGCCCCACCCGGCTGACGATCACGGTCTCGGACTCGGGGGACCCCTCGGCCGAGGGCACCTTCGAGCTGCGGTGCGACCCGGCGGGCGGGACCCACCCGGTGGCGGGGCGGGCATGCGGGCGGCTGGAGGAGCTGGCGGACGAGGGGGAGAACCCGTTCGCCCCGGTGCCCGCGGACATGCCGTGCACCATGCAGTACGGGGGGCCCGCCACCGCCCGCGTCACCGGCACCTGGGACGGGCGGAGCATCGACACGGTCTTCACCCGGACCGACGGCTGCGAGATCTCCCGCTGGAACAACCTGCGGCCGGTGCTCCCCAACGTCCGGTGAGGCGGCCGTCGAATCCGTTCGACGAAACGATCCGATGGATTCGGCGGCTCCGGCGGAACCGATGAGTCCGACGAATCCGGATCCGTTCGAACGGATCCGGAAGATCGACGACGGGGGCGAGTGGACGGGGCCGCTCCGGGTACGGGCCGGGGGACGACCCCGGTGACCAGGGGTTCGTCACCCCGGACGGGCGCGGCGCGCGCCGTGCCGGGGCCATCGGACAGCACACGACGGGCAGGAGTCGTACACCACATGCACAGGTCCTTGGTGAGAGCTCCCCCTCATCCGCCGTCCCCCGCCCCCCGGCTGCCTTTAGACTCGTCCAGTGACAGCCTGCGGCCCGAGGGGCAAGATGGGGCCCGCTGTCGGCAAGGTGCGGTAATCAGGGAGGAAGCGTCGTCGTGAGCAGCAGGCCGTCCCGAGGCACTGCTCGCCTCGCAGCCATACTCGATGCCCTTCCTGACGGGCTGCTGCTCGTCAACTGCAACGGCACCGTCGTCAACGCCAACACCATCGCGCTCGAAATGTTCGAGACGCCGGGCACCGCGCTCGTCGGGCGCGGGCTCCTCGACCTGCTGCCGGAGTTCGACTCCAAGCTGATCCCGGGTTCGATGCGCCTGCCCGAGACGGCCGACGAACGCGGCCGTACGAAGCCGACCCGGATGACCGCGCGCCGGACCGACGGGACCGAGTACCCCGTCGAGGTCACCAGCGCCGGTCTGGAGGACGGGCAGGCCGCGTACAACGACTTCCAGAACGGGTACGGCGGCGGCTACTCGGGCGACGAGCTGCTGATGCTCGTCGTGCGGGACCTGTCGGGCACCGTCGACACCGAGGCGGAGCTGGCCCGTTCGCAGCGGCAGACCGAGATGATCCTGCGCGCCGCGGCCGAGGGCGTCGTCGGCACGGACACGGACGGCCGGGTCGTCCTGGTCAACCCCGCCGCCGCGCAGATACTCGGTTACCGCGCCAGCGACCTGGGCGGCCAGGAGCTGCACCCGCTGATCCTGCACTCGCGGGCGGAGGGCGAGTCGTTCCCGTACGAGGAGTCGCCGCTGGCCGACACCCTCAGGTCCGGGCGCAAGCACCGGGTGCGCGGACAGGTCCTGTGGTCCAAGAGCGGGGCCCGGGTGCCGGTCGACCTGACCACCGCGCCGGTCCGCGACGGGGACCAGCTGGTCGGCGCCGTCATGACGTTCACCGACCGCAGGCCGTACGAGGAGCTCACCGAGCGGCACCGGGCCGAGATCGCCGAGCTGACCGGGAACCACACCGCCGAGATCACCTCGCTCGACGAGCGGCACCGCACGGAACTGGCCGACCGCTCCGAGCGGGCCGCGGCCGAGTTGGAGGCCCGGACCGAGCAGCTGGAGGCGCTGACCGCCCGGCACACCCAGCTCACCGCCGTGCTCGGCGAGTCGCTGCGCGGCCCGCTGGAGGAGCTGCGCGGCGAACTCGCCACGCTCGCCGCCGACCCGGCCGGCCAGCTGTGGCCCGAGGCCAACCAGATCCTGCATCACCTGGCGGCGGGCTACGCCCGGATGACCACGCTCGTCGACAACGTGCTCGGCTACCAGCGCCTGGACGCCGGTGCCGAGAAGCTGGTCAAGTCGAACGTGCTGCTCGACTCGGTCGTGACGGCCGGCATCGACGCGTCCGTCGAGCTGATCGGCCCCGGGCGCGCCCAGTTCGCGGTGCACGCGCCGCCGATCGAGGCCGAGGTGGACGCGGCCCGGCTGGTGACCGCGCTCGCCCACCTGGTCGCGGACGTCGCCGGGGTCGACTCGACCGGCAAGGCCCGCGTGGTGCCGGGCGGCGGCTACGTCGACTCGACGATCGTCGTGGCGGCGGCACAGCGCGGCGAGGTCGTACGGATCGAGGTGCGCGGCCCGTTCGCCGGAGGGGACCCGGTGCACGAGCCGATCGTGCGCGGGATCGTGCGGGCGCACGGCGGCGTGCTCCAGACCCACGAGGTACCGGGGACGAGCGGCAGCGCGTACGTGCTGGAGGTGCCGTTGGGCGCGGGTTCGGGCACGGTGGCGCCGCCCGCTCCCGGACCGGAGGCGGAGGCCGGGCCGCAGGCCGGTGCGCCGGCCGGCGACGGGAGCCCGGAGAGCACGGGGCAGCAGACCGGTGGTGGCCGGCGGCGGGCGCGCCGGGCGTCCACGGACGCGTTCCTGGAGAGCCCGGTGGGCGGTTCCGGTCCGGGCGGCGACACGGCCGCGGCCGAGCCGACCGGGCGGCGCCGGGCCCGTCGCGGCCCCGAGGCGAACGACTCGCAGGGCGGCAACGCCTACGACCCGCAGGAGCTCGCCGCGGCCCAGCAGACCCAGGGGTCGGGGCGCAGGCGGGGACGGCCCAGCCCGGCCGAGAGCGGTGCCCGGATCCCGCTTCCCGCCCAGCTGCTCCAGTCGCCCGAGCCGGGGCAGGAGCCCGGTGCCGGGCAGTCCGGCGGTCAGCAGGCCCCGGGCCAGGCGTTGGCGCTGCCCGCGGCCCCAAGCGCGGTGACGGCGGACGCCGGCGCGCAGGACGGCGACCGTCCGCAGCTCGGCCGGACCGTGCCGCCGCAGGGCGTTCCGGCCGGGGAACAGCTGCCGGAGCAGGCACCGGTGCCGGTGCCGACGGGCAGTCACCGGGCGCGGCACGGCGCGGGGAACCAGCCGGCCCTGCCGGCCGCCGCCCCCGTACCGGTGCGGGCCCCGGGCGCGGACACGGCTCCGGCCCCCGTCTCCCCGGACGCCGCTTCCCCGGCCCCGGTGCCGGACTCCGCGGCCGTTCCGGCGCAGGCTCCCCAGCAGCCGACCGGGCGCAGGGCCCGGCGGGCGCTGGCCTCCGCCCAGGAGCGGTCCGCCCGGAACGGGCCCGCGGAGGCCCGTACGGCGTTCGCGCTCCCGCCCGCGGAGGCCGACCGGTCCCCGTCCGAGGCGGCCGATCCGGACGCCTCGCTGCCCGGACGCCATGACGCCGTGGTTCTCGCACCGGGCGAGGACCACACCCCGCCCCACCCGCACCCCATGCCGACCGGTCGTCGCCGGGCCCGCCGTCCCGAGACCCCCGAGCAGCCGGGGCAGGCCGCCGCCCAGGACGGGCAGGGCGTGGGGCAGCAGGCCCATCCGCCGCAGGGGCCCCAGGGACCCGGCGGCTGGGACGAGGACGACTCCTCCGGCCAGGGTCCGGCCATGCCGGTCGCGCCCGGCGAGCGGTCCGAGGACGCCGTGGCCGCGGCCGACGCCCCCGGGCTCACCACGCACACCACGGGCACCACGGCCGTTCCCGCTCCCGCGGGCGGTGCGGAGGGCCCCTCGCGGGATGCGGCGCCCGTGCAGGACGCGCGCAGGCAGCCGCTGCCCGCGGAGGCCCCGATGCCCGGCGGCTCGTCCGACTCGACGCAGGGGCGCGCGTTCAGCGTGCGGACGCTCGGGCAGGGCGTGCCGTTCGCCCAGCACATCGCGCACCAGCAGAACCAGACGCTCGGCGGTGCCGGGCGGCGCCGCAAGCTCGCCGCCCCGCCGGAGGACGAGCACGCCCCGCAGCCCGTGCCCCCGGCGCAGGGCGCCCCGTCCCAGGCGGCCCAGCCGTCGCCGTCCGTGCCCGCGCCGTCCGCCGGGACGCCGGAGGGTCCGGCCGGGGCCGCGCACGGCCAGGTGCCGGGGCAGCGTCTCGCCGCGCCGGAGGCCGAGGGGCGTTCGTTCGCCATAGGCGCGCCCGACGAGGGCGCCGAGGGACCGGAGCCGCTGGACGGTCCGGGCGGTGCGGTCGAGGTGGCCAACCGGCCGTCCCCGCAGCCGGTCGACGACGAGCTGCCCCCGGAGCCGCTGGACAACCCGCGCCGGCTGCTCGTGTGGCCCGCGCCCGACGTCTCCACCCAGCAGGCACTGAGCGACCGCGGCTACCGGCCGGTGATCGTGCACTCCCGCGAGGAGGTCGACGCCCAGATCGCGGCGTTCCCCGCCGCGCTCTTCGTCGACCCGCTCACCGGCCCCATCACCCGCAAGGCCCTCCAGTCGCTGCGCCAGGCGGCGGTGGCGGCCGAGGTCCCGGTGCTGGTGACGGCCGGTCTGGGGCAGGCCTCGCGGGAGGCGGCGTACGGTGCCGACCCCGCCGTGCTCCTCAAGGCGCTCGCCCCGCGCGACAGCGAGCAGCACCCGTCGCGGGTGCTGCTGATCGAGGAGCACGAGGAGATCGCGGAGGCGCTGACGGAGGCGCTGGAACGGCGCGGCATGCAGGTGGCGCGGGCCGCCACCGACAGCGAGGCGGTATCGCTCGCCGGCCGGATGCGGCCCAACCTGGTGGTGATGGACCTGATGCAGGTGCGCCGCCGCCGGGCCGGCATCATCGACTGGCTGCGCGCCAACGGCCAGTTGAACCGGACCCCGCTGGTCGTCTACACCTCCGCCGACATGTCCGGGTCGGACCTGTCGAACCTCGGCTCGGGCGAGAGCGTCCTCTTCCTGGCCGAGCGCTCCACGAGCGACGAGGTCCAGTCGCGCATCGTCGACCTGCTCGCGAAGATCGGCACGAACTGATCCGGCGGATGCACGGATACGGCGAGGGCGGTACGGGAGATCCCGTACCGCCCTCGCCGCGTTCCGCCGGACGCCGGACCGGCCCCGGCCGGGGCCGGGGCCGGTCGTCGGCGGGTCAGAGCCGGGTGATGTCCAGCTCGCCCTCCGCGTACTGCTTGCGGATCACCTTCTTGTCGAACTTGCCGACGCTGGTCTTCGGCACCGCCGCGATGACCGTCCAGCGCTCCGGCAGCTGCCACTTGGCGATGCCGGACTCGGCGAGGAAGTCCTTCAGCGCCTCGTAGTCGACGTCGGCCCCCTCCTTGAGGACCACGGTCGCGAGCGGGCGCTCGCCCCACTTCTCGTCCGGGACGGCGACGACCGCGGCCTCGGCCACCTCCGGGTGCGCCATCAGGGCGTTCTCCAGCGCGACGCTCGAAATCCACTCGCCGCCGGACTTGATGACGTCCTTGGCCCGGTCGGTGAGGGTGAGGAAGCCGTCCTCGCTGATCACCCCGACGTCGCCGGTCTTCAGCCAGCCGTCCGCGCTGAACTTGTCCGCGGGCCGCAGGTCCTCGCCGTCCGCGCCCCCGTAGTAGGCACCGGCGATCCACGGGCCGCGCACCTCCAGCTCACCGGCCGACTCGTTGTCCCACGGCAGGTGCTCACCGCCGGGGCCGACCAGCCGTGCCTCGACCCCGGCCGGGAAACGGCCCTGGGTGACGCGGTAGGGCCACTCCTGCTCCTCGGTCAGACCGGCGGGCGGGTGGGCCATGGTGCCGAGCGGCGAGGTCTCCGTCATGCCCCACGCATGGCAGACCCGGACGCCGAGCTCGTCGTACGCCTTCATGAGGGAGGGCGGGCACGCGGCGCCGCCGATGGTGACACGGGCCATGGAGGACAGGTCGCGCGGGTTGGCCGTGACCTCGGCGAGCAGACCCTGCCAGATGGTGGGCACCGCGGCGGCGTGGGTCGGTCGTTCGCGCTCTATCATCTCGGCGAGCGGGGCGGGCTGGAGGAAACGGTCCGGCATGAGCATGTTGACGCCGGACATGAACGTCGCGTGCGGCAGGCCCCAGGCGTTCACATGGAACTGGGGGACGACCACCAGCGTGGTGTCCTGGTCCGTCAGCCCCATCGACTCGGCCATGTTGACCTGCATGGAGTGCAGGTAGATGGAGCGGTGGGAGTAGACGACGCCCTTGGGGTCGCCGGTGGTGCCGGAGGTGTAGCACATGGCGGCGGCGCTGCGTTCGTCCAGCTCGGGCCAGTCGTAGGTGGTCGGGCGGCCGGCGATCAGTTCCTCGTAGTCGTGCACCCGGGGCGCCGCGCCGTCCAGGAGGGAACGGTCGCCGGGCCCCGTCACGACCACGTGCTCGACCGACTTCAGGTGGGGGAGCACCGGTGCGAGCAGCGGCAGCAGGGAGCCGTTGACGATGACGACCTTGTCGTCGGCGTGGTTGACGACCCAGATCAGCTGCTCGGCGGGGAGCCTGAGGTTGAGGGTGTGGAGCACCGCGCCCATCGAGGGGATCGCGAGGTACGCCTCGACGTGCTCGGCGTTGTTCCACATGAGGGTGCTGACCCGCTGGTCGTCCCGGACCCCGAGCTCGTCGCGCAGCGCGTTCGCGAGCTGTGTGGCGCGCCGGCCGATCTCGGCGAAGCTGCGCCGCTGCGGCTCGGGTTCGCCGGTCCAGGTCGTCACCTGCGACTTCCCGTGGATGGTCATCCCGTGGGTGAGGATGCGGGTGACAGTCAGCGGTACGTCCTGCATGGTGCTCAGCACGGCGTCCTCCCGTTGGGCGCTACGCGGCAGTAGGGTTTCGCTGATTCTGCGCGCATACCGCGCGGTATGTCACTAGTCCCGGGGGCACGAATCGGTGTCGTTCGGCAAAATCGGCCCGGCCGGGCGCATCGACGTCGCCCCTGGTCACCGGGGGACAGCCCGGTGTGACCGGACCGGGGCCGGTCATCTGACCGGGGCCAGCTCCGGGTCCTGCCGGAGCTTGCCGAGCGCCCGCGAGACGGCGCTCTTCACGGTGCCGACGGACACCCCGAGCACCTCGGCCGTCTGGGCCTCGCTCAGGTCCTCGTAGTAGCGCAGGACGACCATCGCCCGCTGCCGGTCCGGGAGCTTCAGCACGGCCCGCCACATCGCGTCGTGCAACGTCTGCTGCTCGGCCGGGTCGGGGGCCGGGGCGGCCTCCTGCTCGGGCAGTTCGTCGCAGGCGAACTCGTCGACCTTGCGCTTGCGCCATTGCGAGGTCCGGGTGTTGAGCAGCGCCCGGCGCACGTAGCCGTCGAGCGCCCGGTGGTCCTCGATCCGCTCCCAGGCGATGTACGTCTTGGCCAGCGCGGTCTGCAGCAGGTCCTCGGCGTCGCTCGGGTTGGCGGTGAGCGAGCGCGCGGTGCGCAGCAGCACGGGCCCTCTCGCCCGTACGTAGGAGGAGAACGACGGGTACGGGACGTACTGGGGCCGCGAGGCGTACGGGGCGTACGCGCCGTGCGAGGCGTGTGCACCGCCCTGTGACGCGTGCGGGCCGTGGGAGCCCGGCTGGTTGTACGAGCCGTGCCCCGTGCTGTGCGGCGTGTGCACCGGGTACGGCGTGTGCGGCGCACGACCGGTGGCGGCGGCTCCCCCGGAGCCGCCCGTGCAGACTGGCGTGGTCATGGCTCCACGCTAGGAGCGGGCGCAGCCGGGGGGATCGGCCCCAGGTCCCGAAACCGCGTCCCCCTCAGGGTGTAGGGGTGGTGCGGGCCCCACCTCCTGAAGGTGGACCGCCGCCGTAGGGGGATCAGGGGCGTCCCCGAGGTCCGGGCCCGCACCGGGCGGGCCCCGCGGGGTGCTCCTCGCGGGTGCGGGCACGGGTCCCGGGCCGTGTGCGGTCAGTCGTCCGTGCCGAGGATCAGCCCCGAGGTGGGCACGCCGGTACCGGCCGTGACCAGGGTCCTGGCCGCCCCGGCCACCTGGTTCACCGACGAGCCCCGGATCTGCCGGACCGCCTCCGCGATGCCGTTCATCCCGTGCAGGTACGCCTCCCCCAGCTGGCCCCCGTGCGTGTTCAGGGGCAACGCGTCCGCCGCGACGAAGTCCGCGGCCTCGCCCGGCGCGCAGAAGCCGAACTCCTCCAGCTGCATCAGGACGAACGGGGTGAAGTGGTCGTAGAGGATGCCCACGTCGATGTCCGAGGGTGAGAGCCCCGAGCCGCGCCACAGCTGCCGGGCCACCACCCCCATCTCCGGCAGGCCGGTCAGGTCGTCGCGGTGGAAGCTGGTCATCTGCTCCTGCATCCGCCCGGCCCCCTGGGCGGCGGCGACGACCACGGCGGGCGGCCGGCGCAGGTCCCGGGCCCGCTCGGTGCTCGTGACGACGATCGCCTGGCCGCCGTCGGTCTCCTGGCAGCAGTCGAGCAGCCGCAGCGGTTCGACGATCCACCGCGACGCCGCGTGATCGGCCAGGGTGATCGGCTTCCCGTGGAAGTACGCGGCCGGGTTGCGGGCCGCGTGGCGCCGGTCGGTCACCGCGACGTGGCCGAACGCCTCCGGCGTCAGCCCGTACGCGTGCAGATAGCGCGCGGCGGCCATGGCGACCCAGGAGGCGGGCGTGAGCAGCCCGAAGGGGAGGTTCCAGCCGAGCGCCGTGCCCTCCGCGGTGGGTTCCCGGCGCTGCACCCCGGAGCCGAACCTGCGGCCGGAGCGCTCGTTGAACGCGCGGTAGCAGACCACGACGTCGGCCACCCCGCACGCCACGGCCATCGCCGCCTGCTGCACGGTGGCGCAGGCCGCCCCGCCCCCGTAGTGGACGCGGGAGAAGAACGACAGCTCGCCGATCCCGGCCGCCTGGGCGACGGTGATCTCGGGGCTGGTGTCCATGGTGAAGGTGACCAGGCCGTCGACGTCGGCCGGGGTCAGCCCGGCGTCGTCCAGGGCGGCCCGCACCGCCTCGACGGCCAGCTTGAGTTCGCTGCGGCCGGAGTCCTTGGAGAACTCGGTCGCCCCGATGCCCACGACCGCCGCCCTGCCGCCGAGCGAGTCGGCCCTGCGGATGCTCATGCCGCCCCCTCCCGCTCGTTCCGCTCACCCGGAGCCCCTGGAGCCGCCGGAGCCGCCGGAGCTGCCGGAGCTGCCGGAGCCGCCGGAGCTGCCGGAGCTGCCGGAGCTGCCGGAGCTGCCGGGAGGGCGACGGTCACGGTGCCGGTGACGTGCCGTCCGAGCCCGTTCGTGCCGACGACCGCCACCTCGGCCGTCCCGTCCTCCCCCACGGCGGCGACCCTGCCGCTCAGGACCATGGTGTCGCCGGGGTAGTTGGGCACGCCCAGCCTGATGACGACCTTGCGGAGCACGGTCGCGGGGCCGAGGCGGTCGGTGACGTACCGACCCACCAGGCCGTTGGTCGTCAGGATGTTCATGAAGACGTCCGGGGAGCCCTTCCGCCGGGCGGTCTCCGCGTCGTGGTGGACGTCCTGGTAGTCGCGGGAGGCGATGGCGCCCGCCACGATCAGGGTGCGGGTCACCGCGATCTCCAGCGGCGCCAGTTCCTCACCGGCCCTCATTCCGCGTCCTCCTTCGCCAGCGATTCGCCGAGTTCCTGGAGCACCTCGCTGCCGCAGCCCAGGTGGGCGTCGAGCTGCCGGCCCCAGAGGAAGTGGCGGTGCACCGGGTGGTCGAGGTCCGCGCCGGTGCCGCCGTGCAGGTGCTGTCCGGCGTGCACCACCCGCTTGCCCGCCTCCGAGGCCCACCAGGCGGCGGTCAGTGCCTGGCGCCCGTACGGCAGGCCCGCGTCGTGGCGCCAGGCCGCCTCGTACGCGGTGACCCGTATCGCCTCGGTGTCCATGTGGGCGTCGGCGGCTCGCAGCAGGACCCCCTGCTTGGTGGAGAGCGGGCGCCCGAACTGCACCCGGGTGTTCGCGTGGTCGACGGCGCGGGCCAGCGAGCCGGCGCACACCCCCGCCTGGAGCCCGGCGAACGCCGTCCGGCCCGCGGCCAGCACCTCCTCGTACGCCCCGTCCCCGCCGAGCCGCTCCCCGGGCGCCCCGTCCAGCACGAGCCGGGCCGCCGACCACGGCGCCGTGGTCTCCACCGGCTCCGTCGTCACCCAGGGATCACCGGTCCGTACGATCCACAGCCGTCGCCCCGTGTCGGGGACGAGCACGAGGCCGGCGTCCCGCAGCCACGGCACGTACGGCACGCCGCCGCTCAGCCGGCCGTCGGCGTCCGCCCGCACCCCGCCCCGTTCCGGGAACGCCCCGGTGGCGACCGCGCCGCCGTCCCGGAGCATGGGCAGCAGCCGTTCCCGCTGCTCGTCGGTGCCGTGCCGGGCGACGGCGAGCACCCCGTACGCGCAGCTCGCCGCGAACGGCACCTGCGCGGTCGTCCGGCCCTGTTCCTCCAGCAGGAGCACCAGCCCGAGCAGGCCGATCTCCTCGACGGCCGCGACCAGTCCGGCCCCGCAGAGGCTCTTCCACAGCTCGGCGTCCGTGCCCGTACCGGCCCCGGCCAGGCGCTCGGGCGTCGACAGGTCCGTGAAGATCCGCGCCGCCAGCCCCTGCGCGGCGGCCTGTTCGTCGGTGGGTGCGAAATCCATCTCAGCCCTCGTCTCCCCGGAAGACCGGAATCTCCAAGTCCGGGTCCGTGCGCAGGAATTCCAGCCGGACCGGCATGCCCGTGCGCACCTTGTCGTACGGCACGCCGACGACGTTGCCGACCATCCGCACGCCCTCGGCCAGCTCGATCAGCGCCACCGCGTAGGGGCCGCCGCCCTCCTCGTCCGCGAAGGCGGGGAACCGCGGGTGGTGCATCACGACGTGGCTGAAGACGGTGCCCCCGCCGCTCGCCTCGACCGTGTCCCACTCCTGGCCGCCGCACGCGTTGCAGCCGGGCAGCCAGGGGAAGCGCAGGGTTCGGCAGTCCTCGCACCGCTGGATCAGCAGCCGGTGCTCGGCGACGCCCTCCCAGAAGCCGGCGTTGTCGCGGTTGATCACCGGCCGGGGGCGCAGGTGCTTCTCCCGCGACCGCCCCTCCGGTCCCGGCCGGGGTCCCGCCGCGGGTGCGTACTTGAGGATGCGGAAGCGGTGCGTCCCGGCGGGTTCGCCGTCCGCCCGGACGTCCATGCGCGTCGTGACGAAGTACCCCGTCCCCAGCCGGGTCGTCTTCCGCGGCGAGACCGACTCGATCACCGCGTCGAAGGTGATCCGGTCCCCGGGCCGCAGCGGGCGCAGGTACTCCTGCTCGCAGTCGGTCGCGACGACCGAGGTGTACCCGGCGCCGTCGAGCAGCCCGAAGAGCTCCTCGTACGCCGCCGAGCGGTCGGTGTGGCCCGACAGCCCGCCCATCGTCCACGCCTGGAGCATCGTCGGCGGGGCGATCGCGTCCGGCCCCGTGTACGCCGGGTTGCCGTCGCCCATCGCCTCGCACCAGTGCCTGATCATCGGCTCGTTGACCGGGTCCTTGCCGACCCCGGCGGTCGCGGCCGGGCGGCCCTCGAACTCCTTGAGCCGCCCGTGCAGCCCGTCGTGCTCCCGGTCCCCCTCCGGGGGCCGCTCCCGGGACACCCGCTCCTTCTCCTCCCGCGGGCCCGTCACCGCGCACCCCTCTTCATGCCGAGCCGCATCGTCGCGACGATCTCCCGCTGCACCTCGCTCACCCCGCCCCCGAAGGTGTTGATCTGCGCGGCCCGGTTCATCCGCTCCAGTTCCCCGTCGCCGAAGCAGCCGGGCGAACCGGCCCGCAGCACACCCGCCTCTCCCGTGATCTCCTGGCACATCCGGTACACCTCAACGGCGCTCTCGGTCCCCGCGAACTTCACTCCGCTCGCCTCGCCCGGCGCCGGTGAACCCGCCCCGACCTCGCCCACCAGGCGCCAGTTGAGCAGTCGGGTCGCCGCCAGCCGGGCGTACGCCTCCGCCAGCCGGGCGCGCACCCACGGCTCGTCGGCCGGGCGCCGGCCCGTGACCGGGTCGGGGGTGCGGGCGAAGGCGAGCGCCGCCGCGTAGAAGTCCTCGGCCTGCATCCCGATCGCGGCGAGCGCCACCCGTTCGTGGTTCAGCTGGTTGGTGATCAGCCCCCAGCCGCCGTTCTCCGCGCCGACCAGGTTGGCCGCGGGCACCCGCACCCCGTCGTAGTACGTGGCCGTCGTGGTCAGCCCGCCCACGGTCTCGATCGGGGTCCAGGAGAACCCCGGCGCATCGGTCGGGACGAGAACGATCGAGATGCCCCGGTGCTTGGGCGCGTCGGGGTCGGTGCGGCAGGCGAGCCAGATCCAGTCCGCGTTCTGGGCGTTGCTGGTGAAGATCTTCTGCCCGTCGATCACCCAGTGCTCGCCGCCCCCGTTCCCGTCGGCGGCCGGCGGGGGTGCCTCCCGTACCGCCCTGGTGCGCAGTGCGGCGAGATCCGTACCGGCCTCGGGCTCGCTGTAGCCGATGGCGAAGACGAGGTCGCCGCTGAGGATCCGGGGCAGGAAGTACGCCTTCTGCTCCTCGGTCCCGTACGCCATCAGCGTCGGGCCCACCGTGTTCAGGGTGACCATCGAGACGGGTGCGCCCGCCCGGTACGCCTCGTCGAAGAAGACGAACTGCTCGTCGGCGCCGCGCCCCTGGCCGCCGTACTCGACGGGCCAGCCGAGTCCGAGCATCCCGTCGGCGCCGATCCTGCGCAGCAGCCGCCGCTGCTCGGCGGGGTCCTCCGCGCCGGGGGCCGCCCCGGGGACCGCCCCGGCGTCCCGGTGTGGCATCACCTCGCGGAAGTACGCGCGGAGTTCGTCGCGCAGCTGCCGCTGGCGTTCCGTCTGGACGAGATGCACGGCGGCCGCCTTCCGGACACGGACATACGGATCGGGCTTCCCCTGACCAGTTTCTGACTGTCCGTCAGATACAGGGTGACTGTCAAGGTCACCGACGCCCCGAACCCGCCCTGGCGCCGCCCTCGCCGGCGCACGACGCACGGCGCCCCGGAACCGCCCCCCGTCGGCAGCGCGATGAACGACGCACGGCGGCCCGCGCGGGTGCCGGAGCACCTCGCGCGGGCCGCCGCCCGACCGGTCACGGTCCGCCCCCCTGCCGGACCGCGCCCGGCCGGGGACTCACCAGAGGTTGGTGAAGTTCACCGTGACGCTCTCGTCGTGCTGGTCGATCGCGGTGAACGCCGAGCCGTTCACCTGCGCGGACGTACTCCGGTTCGACGCCCCCTCGCCGACGGCCTGCTGCTGCGACGTGGACGAGTTGCCCAGGTTGTCGTCGGCGACACCGCCGCCGACGACCGTCGCGACGCCCGCGTTCGATCCGTCGTTCGCGAACGAGCCGCTGTCGGCCGTCGCCACCCCGCCGAGGAGCACGGCGGCAAGGGGCAGAGCGGCAACGGCCGCGAGAACACGAGCGGTACGGATGCTTGCCATGTGAATTCCTCCAGGAACCGGAAGTACGGCTTGTACCGAGGCAGTTGGCCCACCGTCTCGGCGTCGGTCGCGACGTCGCGAGACCAGGACTGCCCGCCGCCCCCTCGGCGAATCACCCGTACGGCCCGATTCCCCCGCAAGCATGAGGACCTTCCGATAAACCTTCATGCGCCCCGGAAGTGCCGACTCACACCCCTCACGCCCCCCGTTCGGCCGCTTCCGGAACTCGGGATCCCGCACCACGCCACAGGAGAAGCGTTCCGGCACCCGCCCCGCAGCCGACCTCGCGCCCTCTTCCTTTCATCGAACATTCGTACGAAAATAGAGCCATGGCCATCACTGCCCGGCAGACCGCCGCCCTGGCCCTCGCCCACGCGCTCTCCGCCGCCGAGCGCGGGCTCCCCGTCTTCCCGCTGACCGCCCACAAACTCCCCGCGCTCCCCTCCCCGCACCGGAACGACGGCCGCCGTTCCACCTGCCGGGGCGCGTGCGGCCTCCCCGGCCACGGCGTCCACGACGCCACCACGGACCCCGCCGCCGTACGCGCCCTCTTCTCGGCCGCCCCCTGGGCCACCGGCTACGGCATCGCCTGCGGCCGGTCCCCGCACCACCTCATCGGCATCGACCTGGACATCGACACCACCGGCGGCAGCGACTCGGCCGCATCGCTCCAACGGCTGGCCCTGCACCACCTGTTCACGATCCCGCCGACCATCACGGTGCTCACCCCGAGCGGCGGACGGCACATCTGGCTGACCGGCCCGCCGGACGTTCCGGTGCCGAACTCGGCGAGCCGGCTCGCCCCCGGCATCGACGTCCGCGGCACCGGCGGCTATCTGGTGGGCCCCGGCTCGGTCACCGCCCACGGCGGCTACCGACTGGCCCCGGGCACCGCCGACCTCCCGCCGGCCCCCTGCCCCCGCGCACTCCTGCGCCTGCTCGTACCACCCGCACGCCCCCGCCGCCCGGCGACGGCCCGGCCCGACCGGGGCCGGGGGCTGGTCCGCTTCGTCCTCGCGGCCCACGAGGGCCAGCGCAACACCCGGCTCTTCTGGGCCGCCTGCCGCGCCTACGAACACGGCTTCGGCGACGCCCTGGCGGACGCCCTCGTCCGGGCCGCCGTCCACACCGGCCTCCCCGAGCACGAGGCCCGCGCCACCGTCGAGTCGGCGGCCCGCCTCACCACGGACGGCACCAAACGACACCGGCCCGACGGGGACCACCCGTGACACGAAACGACCCCCGGCCGGTGGTGCTGGTCGGGGGTTGAATCAGCTGCGGTGGGTGTGGGATTTGAACCCACGGTGACTCGCGCCACGACGGTTTTCAAGACCGTTCCCTTAGGCCGCTCGGGCAACCCACCCACGCCCCGCCCGCCTGCTGCGGAGCGGCTACAGCCTACCGGCCCCGGGCCCCGCCCGGGGGCCGTGGTCCGTACGAGGTCCATCGCCCCTGTTCGCGCCCGGGTCAGCACTCCGCGAGAACCGTCATCGGTCCTTCGCAGGAACTGCCCGCAGCACTTCGCGAGAACCGTCATCGACCCTTCGTGGGACCCGTCATCGGTCCTTCGCGGGGTCCCGGCGTCAGTCCTTCGTGAGGACCGTCAGGCGGGCGAGGGCGCGGTCGTGCGGGCGGCTGAGGAGCAGCAGCGCGCAGGTGGCGCCGATCAGTGCGCAGAACATGTCCCACTGGGTGTCCCAGACGTCGCCCTGGGTGGCCAGGAACGCGTCGGCCGCCTGTCCTCCGGTCACGGCCGCCAGCCACTCCAGCATCTCGAAGACGGCACTGAAGGCGAGGCAGGCGCAGACCGTCAGCGGGGCGAGCCAGCGGCTGCCGCGCAGGGGCGAGGTCCGGACGAGGAGTTCCCGCACCAGGATCGCCGGGACGAAGCCCTGCATGAGGTGGCCGAAGCGGTCGTAGGGGTTGCGGTCCAGATCGAACCAGTCGCGCACCCAGTCGCCGGCCGGCACCTCCGCGTAGGTGTAGTGCCCGCCCACGACGAGGACCGTGGCGTGCACGGCCAGCAGGCCGCACAGCAGTCCGCTCAGCGGGAACCGGCGGCGCAGCAGGATCAGCAGCGGCAGCCCCAGCATCACCCACACCGTCTCCAGCACCCAGGTGACCGGGTCCTCGGCGCCGAACGCCGACACCACGAGCGCCACCGCGACGAGGACCGCGAGGACGGTGGGCAGTCGGCGCCCGGTGCGGCCGGTGCGGCCGGAGACCGGCGGGATGTCGGACGACGGTTCGGCGTACGTGGGGAAGGCGGACAACTCTGGCTCCTCGTGTCTGGTCCGGGTCTCCGGGGGTGTGTCACCGTCCTCGGGCGCGCCATGACGCCCCGGCGTGAGCGCACCTGCTCAACTGCGTTTCCGCGGTACCCGATCGGGGGCCCGTACCGCGGGAGGCCTCTGCCCGATCACTCGACGCGTCCCGTCCCCGGGTTCGCGCGTCAGCCGGTCGTGAAGGTCGACGTCTTCCCGTCGAACACGGTCTCGCCGTCGTCCGCGGTGGCGAGGGTGGCGACGTGCCAGGTGCCCTTCCCGGAAGCTGCGGCGTCGGCGGCGGTCACGGTGACCTCGTAGGTGCAGCGGACGATGTCGTCATCGGCGGACCGGCAGGTCGCCGATTCCACCTCGGCCATGTCCTTCGCGGTCGGCCCGTGCTTCGCGAAGGCGGGGTCGGCCGCCGGCCAGGCCAGTACCTTCAGGCTCTTGAGGCCGGAGGGCGCCGTGACGTCGGTGGTGAAGGCGAACGAGCCGTCCCGGTTCGCCTCGGGGGCCGTGTAGCGGGCAGCACCGTTCTCCACGGCCAACGGCCGGTCCCCCGCGTGGGCGAGGGCGAAGGCTCCGGCACCGCCGAGGGCGATGACGGCGGCGGCCGAGGACAGAACGATGCGTCGGGACATGACAGGTCTCCCCGTGAATGTGTGTCAGCTGTTTCCGCGACGCCCGTCCGCGCCGCCGAGTCACAGGCTGTCAGCCCTGGTTGACCCCGGATTGAGTACATGTACTCAACCCCGCATGGGGACTTGCCGCTGCCCGAGCGTTCGCGTACCCGACCCGGACAGGGCGGGGCCGGCCCATGCGGAAGGGGTGCCCCCCGATGAGGGACACCCCTTCCGACCAGCACGTCCACGGCCCGCGGTGACGCTCTCGCGCCACGACGGCCCCGGGACCGTTCCTTCAGGCAGCTCGGACGGGCCGCCCCGCGCTCCCGGCCGTGGACCGGGGCCGACGCGAGGACGGCCGGGCGGTCAGTTGTCGCCCTTGCGCTCGCCCAGGACGACCTCGGCCGTCGACGACTTGCCGTCGCGCGTGTAGGTCAGGGTCACCCGGTCGCCGGGCTGGTGGGTCCAGATCTCGCCGATCAGGGTCGGGCCGCTGTCGACCACCGTGTCGTTGAACTTCGTGATGACATCACCGGCCCGGAGGCCCGCCCGGTCCGCGGGGCCGTCCTTCGAGACGGCTTCCGTACCGCCCGCGCCCCGGTCGGAGATGACCGCGCCGCCCGTCTTCTCGTTCATGGTGACCGTGGCGCCGATCACCGGGTAGACCGGCTGACCGGTCTTGATCAGCTGCTGGGCGACGTTCGTGGCCTGGTTGATCGGGATCGCGAAGCCGAGGCCGATGGAGCCCGACTGGGCCTGGCCGATGCTGCTGCCGGTCGACTGGATGGCCGAGTTGATGCCGATCACCGCGCCGCGTGCGTCGAGCAGCGGGCCGCCGGAGTTGCCCGGGTTGATCGAGGCGTCGGTCTGCAGGGCGCTCATGTACGAGTTGCTGCCGCCGGAACCGTCGCCGGAGGCGACCGGTCGGTTCTTCGCACTGATGATGCCGGTGGTGACCGTGTTGGACAGGCCGAACGGTGCGCCGATCGCGATCGTGGAATCGCCGACCGCGACCTTCTCCGAGTCGCCGAGCGACAGCGGGGCGAGGCCCGCGGGCGGGTTCTTCAGCTTCAGGACGGCGACGTCGTAGCCCTGGGCCCGGCCGACCACTTCCGCGTCGTACTTCTTGCCGTCGGAGAAGGTCGCCGTGAGCTGCCCGCTGTCCGCCGCGGAGGCCACCACGTGGTTGTTCGTGAGGATGTGGCCCTCCTTGTCGTACACGAAGCCGGTGCCCGTGCCGCCCTCGCCGTCGCCGCCCTGCGCGTCGATGGTGACCACGCTGGGCAGCGCCTTGGCCGCCACGCCCGCGACCGTACCGGGGTCGCGCTTGAGGTCCTGCGGGCTGGCCGACGCGGAGACCGTGGTCGATCCCGAGGAGCCGCCCCGGTCGGCCGCCCAGAAGCCGAGGGCGCCGCCGAGGCCGCCCGCGACCAGGGCCGCGACCGCCACCGCCGCGATCAGACCGCCCGCGCCGCGCCTGCGCGGCTGCTCGGGGGAGGGGTGCGGGGGCGGGGCGCCCCAGACCGGACCGCCCCCACCGGCGCCGTGCTGCGCGTACGCGGGAACGGCGGGGGGCGGCGGCCAGTTCGCCTCGGCCGCCGACTGGGGGGCGGGGGGCGTGTGGGGCGCGTGCGGAGGAGGCGTCGCCGGGACGGGGGCCATGGGAGTGGTGGCGGTCGTCCCTTCCACCGGGGCGGGCACCTGCGCATCCTGCGGCTGCGGGTACGCCGGGGCCGGGGCCGCTCCCGTCGGGGCGGGCGCGGGCGTGCTCCCGGGCGTCTCCCGAGGAACGTCGGCCGGCACGGGAGGTGCGGACGGAACGGACGGCTGGACGGCCCCGGCCGCAGTGCCCTCGTTGTCCTCGTTCTCTGTGCTCACAGCTCTTTACTCCTCGGTTCCACATCATGTTCGGCAAGAGATCCGCTGTGTACGTGTCCTGAGTCAGCTTTTCCCAAGGCACGTCAGGCCACTGTAAGCAGGACCTGTGCATCCGCACACCAATCTTTACATCGGGCAAAACGACTACCCGCCGCAAGACGCACCGCAGCCGCGGCCCTCGGTGCCCGGACCCCCTCGCGATGCGCCGCACACGCCCCGGCCGCACCCGGGTCACGCGACGTGTGCACAGCGGTCGCCTCTCGGTGACACCATGACGCGGTGACCCACCCACGGCAGCAGACCACGCCCCAGACCACCCAGGTCGTCGCACACCGGGGCGCGTCCGAGGACGCCCCCGAGCACACCCTGGCCGCATACCGGAAGGCGATCGAGGACGGCGCCGACGCCCTGGAGTGCGATGTACGGCTCACCTCCGACGGCCATCTCGTGTGCGTGCACGACCGCCGGGTGAACCGTACGTCCAACGGCCGGGGCGCCGTTTCCGCGCTGGAGCTCTCCGAGCTCGCCGCCCTCGACTTCGGGTCCTGGAAGGACCGCGAGGAGTCCCCCGACTGGGACCCGGTGCCCGGCGAGCTCACCTCCGTGCTCACCCTGGAGCGGCTGCTCGAACTCGTCGTCGAGACCCGGGCCGCCGGCCGCCCGCTCCAGCTGGCCGTCGAGACCAAGCACCCCACCCGCTGGGCGGGCCAGGTCGAGGAACGGCTGCTGCACCTGCTGAAGCACTTCGGGCTCGACGACCCGCCGGCCGACGCCCCGTCACCGGTACGCGTCATGAGCTTCTCGGCGCGTTCGCTGCACCGCGTCCGGGCCGCGGCCCCCAACCTGCCCACCGTCTATCTGATGCAGTTCCTCTCGCCGCGCCTGCGCGACGGGCGGCTGCCGGCCGGGGCGCGGATCGCGGGTCCGGGCATGCGGATCGTACGCAGCCACCCCGGTTACATCGAGCGGCTGCACCGCGCGGGACACCGCGTGCACGTATGGACGGTGAACGAGCCGGAGGACGTCGAGCTCTGCCTCGACCTGGGCGTCGAGGCCATCATCACCAACCGCCCGAAGCAGGTTCTGTCACAACTGGGACGCTCCTGACATCAGTCACGCGGAGTACACCGGCGCATTCGAAACGTATTCGATCGTTACGAGTGCGTCATTGGCAGACCATTGGCCGGTTTCCGGTCCAGTCCAGGGGGGCATCCACTCCGTGGCGTGGGGCAAAGGAGGTCTCGGGGGTGGCGTTGGTGGTGGCACAGGAGGTGCCCACGTCGTCGAGCATGGCCGTTCCCCATGGCCCTGCGGGCGTGGGCCAGGCGCGGCACCGGATGCGCGAGCAGTTGCGCAGCCACGGGGTGTCGGATTCGGTCGTCGACGATGCTGTACTGATTCTTTCCGAACTGCTCAGCAACGCCTGCCGGCACGGCAGGCCGCTGGGGCGACACACGGATGTGGGGGACGGCGACATCCGCGCCGCATGGCGCGTCGACGGAGCCGGCGGGCTGACCGTCGAGGTGACGGACGGGGGCGGCCCGACCAGGCCCGTCCCGGCCACGCCCTCGGTGACGGCACGCGGCGGCCGCGGGCTCAACATCATCAGCGCGCTCGCCGACGAGTGGGGCGTACGCGACAGCTCGTCGGGAGAGGTCACGGTCTGGGTCCTCGTCAACGAGGGACACGACGTCGACGAGGGGCACGACCGGGCGCCGTCCGGGCTGCCGGGCACCCCGGGTGCCCAGGGCGTCCAGGGCGTCTCCGGTACGACGGTTGCCAGTGGTGCGCCTCGTACGTCGTATGCGTCGCATACGCCTCATGTCTCCCGTGGACCCCATGGGACGGGTGCGTCCGGGGTGTCGGGGGCCTCGGGCCGGCCGGGGATGCCGGGCGGTGTGCCGGGGATCCCGGATCTCGACGAGCTGGGCTTCGCGGACGTCTTCGACGACGTCGGCTGACGTCGCCGTACCGGGCGGACCCGGCGTCGGACCGCATTCCGCGCACCGGGACCGGCGGACGTCCGGGCAGATGTGTCCCCGACTCGACACGGGCGGCTAGGCTCGCGGCCCAGACCGCACTGTCGCAATCGGGAGAAAGCCCACCATGGCCAAGAAGCGCCCTCAGACCAAGGCCGGGAAGCAGCAACTCAAGGACGGCGAGATCCCGGTGGTCGGGGCTCGCGAACCCTGCCCGTGCGGTTCGGGCCGCCGCTACAAGGCGTGCCACGGCCGCGCCGCCGCCCAGGCCGTCACCGAGCTCGTCCACCGTCCCTTCGAGGGGCTGCCCGGCGAGTGCGACTGGGTCGCCCTGCGCGAACTGGTGCCCGCCGCCACAGTCGAGCTGAAGCTGAAGGACGGGCTGCCCGAGGGCGTTCCCTCCGTGACGCTCGCGACCGTCCTGCCGATGGCGTGGCCGGCCCTGCGCCGCGACGACGGTTCGGTGCTGCTCGCCCTGCAGAACGACACCCCGTCCGGCGACCTCAGCCGCGACCTCGCGGACACGCTGCTGCGGGCCCTGGCCGCCGAGCCCGGTTCGCCCGTGGCGGCGCAGCGCGTGGCGGCCGACGGTCCGCGCCTGCAGGACGTGCTCGACCCCGGTGCGGCGTTCGAGCCCTCGGTCCACACCGGCTTCGAGTTCTGGGTGCCGGACGCGGAGAACGCCACGCCCGAGGTGGCCGCTTCCCTGGAGCGCGCGAACGGGGCGGCGATCCCGACGACGAGGCTCGCCGGTGTGGACGCCGCCTACTGGTGCGAGACCCCGGAGAAGAACCACCTCCGCTGGGTCATGCCGCACGCCGAGGAGCAGCTCCTCGATGCGCTCGCCCGGCTGCACGCCGCCGGCAACTCCTCGCTGGGCGAAGGGACCAGGCTGGTCGGCTCCTTCAGGGCGCACGGCCTGATGGTCCCGGTCTGGGACCTGCCGAGCGCGATGGGGGCCGAGGAGTGCGAGAAGCCCGCGGCCGAGTTCGCGGAACGACTGACCGCGGCGCTCGCCGTGGACGCGCCCCTCACCGCCGAGGAGCGCCGGGCCCGCGGCGGGCTCACCAACCGCCAAGTGACCCTCAGCTGACAGTGACGAGCACCCCGCCTTATGGTGACACGCGTCACAACTAGCCGTACTCGCAGGTAAATCCCTGTCCTAATACGCGAGATCGAATTTGCGAACGGCAGATCTCTTGTTACCGTTCTGGAAGCCCGGTCGCTGGTGCATCCCCCGTCGCCAGCGATCGGGCATCCTCATTTCCGGATACGGCGCACAGCGCGCGACGCGGCGCACGTACCGGCGCACGAGCCCGCGCCGGTCCACCCCGGGCCCGTCGCCCCGCTCCACCGCCCCGGTGTTCCCGCGCCTTCACCGCGCACGCCAACCCCGCACACCGGAAGCCGCTTTGACGTCCGGCGCCCTCACCGGCGGGGATGCCCGCCCGTCGCCCCGCCCGCGCGAACGGCCTCCCGAAGCCCGCCCGGCCAGGGGATCTCCGCACCGGGACCCGTGCGACGCCCCGTACCCGACGCCCCGGCCCGCGTTCCGCACCCCGCCCCCGACTCGCCCCGCGGCCGGGGCCGCCTCCGCGCCCACGGGGGACAAGGGCCCGGAGGGCCGGAGGCCGTAACACCCGTGGGTGCGCAGGGCCCCCGACACCGGCGGGCCGTACGGAAGGACCGATCGGTCTCGGACAGATACCGAACATCGGACGGCCCCCCTGGGGGCGTGTCCCCTCACGAGGAATTTCGAATAGATATTCGAAATGCCTTTCGAAGGCCCGGAAAGTCCATCAGAAAGTCATCGAACGGAAGACTTTGCAACGGCAGAGTTTGCATTGCCCGGGATCCGACCGGAAGCCCGCCCCCATCCGCGATATCGATCATCGCGAGGAATCACTCGGCGTCACCTGTCGGTCTCGACCGAATTCCTGACGGATCGCCCGACATGACGACCGAATGCACGGCCCCGGACGTTCGGGACGGCTCGCCCTTTCTCGTCGGCTCCTGCGGAAAAACCGGGATTCAGACCTTCAGACCCTCCCGGGGCTCCGGTTCCGAGGTCCCGGGGTCCGGACCCTTCGGCGTTCCGGCCCCGTCGGGGCCGGTGCGTCGGGGCCGACCGCTCGGGAGCGGGACCGGGCCGGGTCCGGTCCGGCCGCGCACCGTACCTGCCGGGGCGCGGTTCCACCGACGGGCGCGATGCGCCCGCAGGGCGTCCCGCGCCCTCCGACTGCAAAGCCCCTGCCGTCAGTACGCGAGCCGGCTTCCGCCGCCCGGGGCGCTGCTGCTCGCCTCGACCAGCGCTTCGAGCACCGTCCCCACGTCCGGCAGCCACGGCGCGGCGGCCCCGGAGGCTGAACCCTCCCCGCGCGAGGACGACCGGGAACCACGCAGGGGCGACCGGGAGCCACGCGAGGACGACCGGGAACCGCTCGACGAGACCGAGGGGTCCGCGGCCGGGGCCCGCTCCCAGCGCACCTGCCCCGTCCCCGCCTCGGACGGCGGCAGGACGAGATAGCCGCCCTCGCTGTGGAACCGCAGCGAACTGGGCACCCGGTCCTGGGCGTACAGCAGCTCGCCGAGCCGTTCGAGGGTGTAGGGCGCGACCAGCAGCGACCACCGGGTCGGCGTCGCCACCACCGGCCCGAGCCGCACCCCCATCCGGTCCAGCTCGGCCAGCGCGCGGGCACCGGCCACGGCCGGCAGGCTCAGCGCGCACGGGGCGCGCCCGCCGGTGGCCAGGACGATCGGCGCGGCGGGCCGGTTGGTCCACCACCAGCGCACCATGCGCTCATCGGTGGTCGCCGCGAGGAGACCGGGGTCGAAGGGGTGCGCGCCGGGCACGGCGCATTCGGGATCGGGACAAGCGCAGCCCCGGCCGCGGTCGCCGCGGCCACCGGCCGCGGCGAGTCCCACTCCGGGAAGCACGGGCCACCGCCATGCCGTGGCACAGGTCAGGGCCGCGTCGAGCCGGGCGGGCCTTCCCCCGCGCCGGAACCGGAGCCTGCGTCGCCTTCCGAGGATCTCGCGCATGAGCGCTCGTTCCTTTCCGTTGAACGCCGAGGGTCCACATCACACCACGGGCGCGTTGCCGTACGTGTGCATCAATTCACCGTGCGTACATGCTTCCCGTGTCCGCGGTACGGAAGGTTCGTCGTACCGGGCACGGGCCGAGCCGAGTCGTGCAGGGGCGATACGGGTCGGGACGCGGAACATGGCGGGGGAGCGGCGCATGCTCGCGCCTGCTGTCCCAGGGTGCAAACCCCGCCACTCGGGGGTGGGGACGTGACCGTCACATGAGAGGACGTTCGGGCCCGCTGCCGGGTTCCGGGGCGATCAGAACTGCCCCCGACCATCATTGATTACGTACCCAGCATGCCCGAAATGACGCTCTCTCCGGGACTTCACCCCGAGAACACCCCCTTGTCGAGCGGACCCAGTCGACCTCAAATACCTGTCGCAAGGTGCGTTTTTTGGCCAACTTAGCAGCCGGTCGGACACTGCAAAACCCGTAGGGACAATGCTGGACATCGCCTCACTTCTGCGTGTACATCTGGTGCTACGTGTACATGCGGATGCACTGATAACGGCGCAGAATGACATGGGGGTTCGCGATGCTATTCCATGAAACGCGCCGGTCGGAAAGCCGACAGCCATGAGTACCCCTCACCTGCCGAAAGTGGCTGGAATCGATCCCACGGTTCCGGTTTCAACGCACACTGCCGGGTCTTCGTCCGATGTGCCGGCCGCTCCGGGCGCCTTCATCCAGGACCGCCTCGCCGGCTGGGTCTCCGACCTCACCACCCTTCACGAACTCACCGAGCGGCTGGCCGGTACCCGCACACTCGACGACGCGCTCCACGAACTGCTGGAGGCCGGAGCCGCCCTGGTCGGCGCCCGCCGCGGCCTGGTCGTCCTCGAACCCTCCGACCGCCGCGGCCCCGTCAGCACCATCGGTCTCGGCCTCGCCCACGCCGAGCTCGGGCACATCGAGACGGTGCCGCGCAGCGCCACCTCCTACGGCCGGATCCTGGAAGGGTTCCCGGACGCCGACGGCGCGCTGACCACCCCCGACCTGCTCGGCGACACCAGCCTGGACCCGCGCCGCCGCGAGGTCGCCGCCCGCCTCGGATACGCCGCCAGCTACGCCCTGCCGCTCACCGCCGGGGCGACCGGCAGGCTCGGCGCGGCCGTCTGGCTGTACGACGAACCCGCCGAACCGCTGGAACGCCAGCGCCACCTCGTCGGTCTCTACGCCGCGTACGCGGGCGAGCACCTGGCCGGACTGCTGGAGCTGGAGCGGGCCAGGGCCGACATCGCCACCATCTCGGAGGAGCTGCTGCCCACCCGGATGCCCCGGGTGCCGGGCGTGCAGCTGGCCGCCCGCCACCGCAGGGCGCCCCAGGGCGGCGGCCACTGGTACGACGCGCTGGCCCTGCCCGAGGGCGCGCTCGGCCTCGCCGTGGGTTCGGTGAGCGGCTCCGGGCCCAGCGCCCTGGCCGCCTCGGGACGGCTGCGGGCCGGGCTGCGGGCGTACGCGGTGATGGAGGGCGAGGACCCCGTCGCCGTGCTCTCCGATCTGGAACTGCTGCTGCGGCTCACCGAACCGGCCCGCTCCGCGACCGCCCTGTTCGCCTACTGCGAACCGGCCAGGCGCAAGATACTGCTGGCCGGTGCCGGGCACGCCCCGCCGCTCGTCGTCGGTGAGCGGCGCACCGAGTTCGTGGAGACCTCGGTCTCCGCGCCGCTGGGCATGCTCGCCTGCTGGGAGGCGCCCAGCGTGGAGATCGCCCCCGCAGAAGGCGAAACCGTTCTGCTCTACACCGACGGGCTGCTGCGGCGCACCAGCGACTCCACGGACCGGGCGTTCGCGCGGCTCCACTCGGCGGCGGCGTCCGTGCCGAAGGCACTGCGCCACGACCCCGGTTCCGTCGCCGACCACGTGCTGCGCGCCGTACTGCCGGACGGGCTCGACCGGTCCGGCGGCACGGAGGACGTGGCCCTGCTGGCCGCGCGCTTCGACTGAGCCCACGCACGCCCCGCGCCTCCCCGCGCTCTCCCCGTTCCGCCCCGTCCTCACCGGCCCGGCCCGGCCGGGCCCTCCCCCGCCCCGGCCGTGTAACAGGTCTTCCGGCCCTGTGCCCCCTTCCGCACGCCCGTACGATGGACGGGGTCCAGTGTCGTATCAAGGAGAGACAAGTCGTGGCTGAGGAGCTCACCCCGGAGAACCCGGAGACCGAAGAAGAGCAGGCTGTCAAGCAGCGGAAGAACGGCCTGTACCCGGGCGTCTCCGACGAACTCGCCGCGAACATGAAGTCCGGTTGGGCCGACACCGAACTCCACGGCCTCGAACCGATCGCCCAGGCCGCCCACACGGCCGCCCGCCGCGCCGCGCTCTCCGCGCGTTTCCCCGGCGAGCGCCTGGTCATCCCCGCGGGCAACCTGAGGACCCGCTCCAATGACACCGAGTACGCCTTCCGCGCCTCCACCGAGTACGCGTACCTCACCGGCGACCAGACCCAGGACGGCGTCCTCGTCCTGGAGCCGACCGCGGACGGCCACGAGGCCACCATCCACCTGCTGCCGCGCTCCAACCGCGAGAACGGCGAGTTCTGGCTCGACGGCCAGGGCGAGCTGTGGGTCGGCCGGCGCCACTCCCTCACCGAGGCCGAGCAGCTGCTGGGCATCCCGGCGAAGGACGTGCGCGAGCTCCCGGCCGCGCTGACCGAGGCCACCGGCCCGGTCCGCAACGTCCGCGGCCACGACGCCGGCATCGAGGCCGCGCTGACCGACAAGGTCACCGCGGAGCGCGACGAGGAGCTGCGCGTCTTCCTCTCCGAGGCCCGGCTGGTCAAGGACGAGTTCGAGATCGCCGAGCTGCAGAAGGCGTGCGACGCCACCGCGCGCGGCTTCGAGGACGTCGTGAAGGTCCTCGACAAGGCCGAGGCGACGAGCGAGCGCTACATCGAGGGCACCTTCTTCCTGCGCGCCCGCATCGAGGGCAACGACATCGGCTACGGCTCGATCTGCGCCGCCGGCCCGCACGCCACCACCCTGCACTGGGTGCGCAACGACGGCCCGGTGCGCTCCGGCGAGCTGCTGCTGCTCGACGCCGGTGTGGAGACCAACGACCTCTACACCGCCGACGTGACCCGCACCCTCCCGATCAACGGCACGTTCACCCCGCTCCAGCGGAAGATCTACGACGCGGTGTACGAGGCCCAGGAGGCGGGCATCGCGGCCGTCAGGCCCGGCGCCGACTACCGCGACTTCCACGACGCCGCGCAGCGGGTCCTCGCCGAGAAGCTCGTCGAGTGGGGCCTGCTGGGCGACCTGTCCGTGGACAAGGTCCTGGAGCTGGGCCTGCAGCGCCGCTGGACGCTGCACGGCACCGGTCACATGCTCGGCATGGACGTCCACGACTGCGCCGCCGCCCGCACCGAGACGTATGTGAACAGCACGCTGGAGCCCGGCGTCTGCCTCACCGTCGAGCCCGGTCTGTACTTCCAGGCCGACGACCTGACCGTGCCGGAGGAGTACCGGGGCATCGGTGTCCGGATCGAGGACGACATCCTCGTCACCGAGGACGGCAACCGGAACCTCTCCGACAAGCTGCCGCGCCGGGCCGACGAGGTCGAGGCGTGGATGGCCGGCCTGAAGGGCTGATCCCGGACCGGTCCGGCGAGGACCGGGGAAGCTCCAGGAGAGTTCCGGGGAAGGACGCTTTGCTCAGGACACCATGAGCAGGGCGTCCTTCCGCCATTTCAGGACCTTGTCGAAGCTGACGACGGCACCGCGGCCGGGGCGGTTGCCGAAGTGGACGTGGTCGGCGAGCTGCTCGATCAGACACAGGCCCCGCCCGTCCTCGGCACTGAGCGACGGGTACTGCGGGGAGAACCCGCGCGGCTGCGCCTCGTACGGTTCGCATCCCTGCGCCTCGTACGGCTGCGGCCCGTTCCGCTCCGCGGACGTGCCGGACGGCTGCCGGGCGGGGAAGCCGGGGCCCGAGTCGGCGACCTCGATGCGGCACTTCTCGCCGTCCAGATAAGCGGTGACCCGGTACTGCCCGGAGGCCGATCCGGGCAGCTCGTCCCACGCGTCCCACGGGTCGAGGGCGACGCCCCGGCCCTCCCTGCTCTCCCGGTCCTCGGCGTCCCGGTGGTCGCCGCCGTGCTCGACGGCGTTCGCACAGGCCTCGCTGAGCGCGAGCGAAAGATCGAAGGAGATGTCCGGGTCCACCCCCGCGGTCTCCATCGTCCCCAGCAGGAAGCGGCGGGCGAGCGGAACGCTCGCGGCCTCACGCCGCAGATGGAGGGACCACCAGATGCTCATGCTCCAGCCTCCTGGCCGCGGCTCGACATACCGATACCTGTATTGCCGCACCGCACCGTTCGTAAGCACGGACCGGATGTGAGACCGCTCATTCGGCGGATGGCCGTGCTCCACGCGCCCGTGTATGCCGGGGCGGGTCCGGTACGGGTCCGGGGCGCGGGTCGGTACGGATCCGGCCGAACCGGGGCGACCTTCCGGACCTGCCGTTCCCGGGCACGGGGCCCGGTGCGATGATGGCTGCGCCATGTCTATGCCTGTCGCACGCGCCGGAGCCGGTCTGCGGCTCCTGAGGGCCGCGGTGTTCACCGCGGTCTGTGTCGCGCTGTCCGCGGCAGGCCACTCCCTCGCCTCGTACGCGGCCGTCCCCTGGTGGACGCTGCTCGCCGGGTTCCTGGGAATCCTCGCGCTGACGGTGCCGCTCGCCGGACGCGAGCGTTCGCTGCCGGCCATCGCCACCGCGCTGGCCGGCGGGCAGATCGCCCTGCACACCCTCTTCGGCGTGGGCACGCACAGCGCCCCTGCGCACACCGCGGCGGGCGACGACGCGTTGATCCGGTTCGCGGCGAGCCTCGTGTGCGGGGCGGGCCCGGACCGGCTGAACGCCGCCGCAGCCCACCGCATCGTCACCACCGCGGGCATCGACCCGGCGGCGGTGACGGGCGACGGCCAGCAGCACCTGGCCTCCGCGTCCGGCACGCAGGCGGCCGGCCTCGCCGCGCTGCTGCCCAGCCTGCCCATGCTGCTCGGCCACCTGCTGGCCGCCACCGTCACGGGCTGGCTGCTGCGACGCGGCGAGATCGCCCTGTTCCGGCTGGTCCGGCTGTCCGCGCACGGCGCCCAGCAGATCGCGGCCGGGGCCCGGCTGCGCGCCCTGCGCACCGCGCTCGCCCTGGTCAACGCCCTGCGCGCCGGGCTTCCCGGAGGCCCGACGACCGGGCCGCGCGTCGCCCGTACCGCGGCCGACTCCCCGGCACTCGCCTCCGGGGACCCCCTGCAGCACCTGGTGATCAGGCGCGGACCGCCTCCCGCGTACGCGCTCGCAGCCTGACGCGACACCCACCGCCGGCGTACGCACGCCCCGGGGCACGGACCTCTCCGCGCCGTACCGGTCATCAGTGCGCACGCCGTACCCGGGGAAGAGGTGTCGCGATGCCGTCGCGCACCCGCGCGCCGGGCCACCTTTCCCCCGTGCTTCCGTGGAGTGATCCCTGTCATGAACGTTTCCCGCATCGCCCTCGCCGGTGGCATCGCCGCCTCCGCCGTCCTCGTCCTCGCCGGTACGGCCTCCGCGCACGTCAGCGTGCAGCCGGAGGGCGAGGCCGCCAAGGGCGGCTACGCCACCGTCAACTTCAAGGTCCCCAACGAGCGCGACGACGCCTCGACGGTCAAGGTCGAGGTCAACTTCCCGACCGACCACCCGCTGGCCTCCGTCATGCCGCAGGCCGTGCCCGGCTGGAACGTCGAGGTCACCAGGAGCAAGCTGGCCGAGCCACTGGAGATGCACGGCCGGAAGATCAACGAGGCCGTCTCCAAGGTCACCTGGACCGCCGAGGGCGACAAGGACGAGCGCGGCATCCGCCCCGGCGCCTTCCAGCAGTTCCCGCTCTCCCTCGGCCAGCTCCCCGAGGACTCCGACCGGCTGGTGTTCAAGGCCATCCAGACGTACGACAACAAGGAGGTCGTCCGCTGGATCGAGGAGCCGAAGGAGGGCGCCGACGAGCCCGAGAGCCCGGCTCCCGTCCTCGCGCTGGCCGAGGCGGCCGACGGCGGGCACGGCGCGTCCGCCGACTCCAAGAACACCGACCCGGCGGCCGACAAGAAGACCGCGGCCGCCCCGGACACGTCCTCCGGCGACACCACGGCCCGTGTCCTCGGCATCGTCGGCATCGTCATCGGCATCGCCGGGGTGGCCTTCGGCGTCCTCGCCGGCCGCCGCCGCAACGCCTGATCCGGAATCCGGAGGGCCGTACGGGCCCGGCTCGGGCCCGTACGGCCCGGTCAGGGCCCGCACCTCCTGGTCCGGGGCTCCGCGCAGCCGGAGCCCCCACCCCGTCCACAGTCCCGTCCGGAGTCCTGATCCGTCCGGAACCCCGCATCAGCCGGGGTTCCGGACGCCCCGGAGCCCCACCCGTCCCACCGACCCTCAGGAAACAGTGCTCCATGCGTAGCCCCATGCGTAAGAAAACGATGCTGGCCGCGGCGTTCGTCACCGCGGCCGCGCTCACCCTGTCCGCCTGCGGCAGCAGCGACGACGGTGCCGAGAAGCCCATCGCCGACGTGTCGGTCCAGCCGAAGACCAAGGCCGCGACCGTCCTCGACCAGCCGTTCACCAAGCCGGACCTCGTCCTCACCGACACCCACGGCAAGAAGTACGACCTCCGTGAGCAGACCAAGGGCAAGCCGACGCTGATCTACTTCGGCTACACCAACTGCCCCGACGTCTGCCCGCTGATCATGAGCAACATCGCCATCGCCAAGAAGGCGCTGCCCAAGGCCGACCAGGACGACCTCCGGGTCGTCTTCGTGACCACCGACCCCGAGCGGGACACCCCGTCCTCGCTCGGCAGCTGGCTCAAGGCCCAGGACCCCTCCTTCATCGGCCTCACCGGCGAGTTCCCCGCCATCCAGGCGGGCGCCCGCCAGATCGGCATCGGCATCGACGCGCCGAAGAAGGAGAAGGACGGCACCGTCGTCTCGATGCACGGCTCCCAGGTCATCGCCTTCTCCCCGAAGACCGACAAGGGCTACCTCGTCTACAGCGAGGACACCTCGCCCGACGACTACACCAAGGACCTCCCCAAGATCGTCGAGGGGGAGACCCCGTGAACCGCCGCACCGCCCTCGCCGGCGTCGTCGCCCTCGCCACCGGGCTGGCGCTGGCGGGATGCTCCACATCGGACAGCGAGCCCCGGCTGAAGGTGACCGGCGCGTTCATGCCGCAGCCCGTCGGCGACATGGCGGCCGGCTTCCTCGTCGTGAAGAACGACGGCGGGACGTCCGACCGGCTCACCTCCGTCACCAGCCCGCTCTCGGACGACGTCACGATCCACGAGACGAAGAACCAGGCCATGCGCATGGTGACGTCCTTCGAGGTGCCCGCGGGCGGCGAACTGGACCTGGAACGCGGCGGGAACCACATCATGTTCATGAAGCTCAAGCAGCGGCCCGAGCAGGGCGAGAAGGTGTCCATAGAGCTGCACTTCGAGAAGGCCGACCCGATCAAGGTCGACCTTCCCGTGAAGGAGACCACCTACAACCCGAAGAAGCAGTGAGGGACTGACTCGCCATGACAGCCACCGCCCCGCGCTTCGGGCCTTCCCCGTCCGCTCCCGCCGTACGCCGCCCGCTCGCCGCGGCCGCGCTCCTCGTCGCCCTCGTCGGCGCGGTGATCGCCCTGCTGCTGGGCGGCGCAGGCCCGGTGTCCGCGCACGCCGCGCTCACCGGGAGCGACCCGCAGGACGGGGCGGTGGTCGCCACCGCTCCCAAGGAGGTCACGCTCACCTTCTCCGAGCAGGTCGCCCTCGGCGACGACTCCATCCGGATCCTGGACCCCGACGGCAAGCGCGCCGACACCGGCACCGCACCCCGTGACCTGGGGAACGGCTCCGTCGTGAAGTACGGCGTCCCGCTGCGCACCGGACTGCCCGACGGCACGTACACCGTCGCCTGGCAGGCCGTGTCCGCGGACAGCCACCCCGTGTCCGGCGCCTTCACCTTCTCCGTCGGGGCGCCCTCGAAGACCACCGTCGCGCTCCCGGCCGACCGGGCCGGGGGCGGCGTCGTCGGCGTCCTCTACGGCATCGCACGCTACGCCGCGTACGCCGGTTTCGTCCTGCTGGCCGGCGGCTCCGCCTTCGTGCTCGCCTGCTGGCGGCGCGGGGCGGGTGCGCGTCCCCTGCAGCGTCTGGTCGCGCACGGCTGGCTGACCCTCACCGTCTCCACCCTGGTCATGCTGCTCCTGCGCAGCCCGTACACCGGTTCCGGGAAGCTCGCGGACGCCTTCGACCTCGACGGGCTGAAGGCCGTGCTCGACACCAAGCCCGGCGCGGCGCTCGTCTCCCGGCTGCTGCTGCTCGGCGCCTCCGCGCTCTTCGTCGCCGTGCTGTTCGGGGCGTACGCGAAGCGCGAGGACGAACGCGAGAAGAAGGACCTCACCTTCGGGCTGGCCATCGGCGGCACGGTGATCGCGGCGGGCATCGCCGGGACCTGGGCGCTCGCCGAGCACGCCTCGGCCGGCCTCCAGCCCGGCATCGCCATGCCGGTCGACGTGCTCCACCTGCTGGCCGTCGCCGCCTGGCTGGGCGGTCTCGTCGCCCTGCTGGTGGCGCTCCACCGGACCCCCGACATCGACGCGACGGCCGTACGGCGCTTCTCCCGCGTCGCGTTCGGCAGCGTGCTCGTGCTCACCGCGACCGGGATCTACCAGTCCTGGCGCCAGGTCGGCACCTGGTCCGCCCTCACCGGCACCGCGTACGGGCAGCTGCTGCTCGTGAAGGTGGGACTGGTCGGTGCCCTCGTCGCGATCGCCTGGTTCTCACGGCGCTGGACGGCGCGGCTGATCACGAACGGACCGGAAGCGGCCGGGGCCGGGGCCGATGAGGCCGGGGCGGATCGGGACGAGTCGGACGGGAACGGGGACGTCGCGGCGGCCGGGGGCTCGGGCCGCCCTGCGGCGGACGGTGCGGAGGACCCCGTACGGGCCGCCCAGCTCGCCCGGCAGCGGGCCGCGGTGACCACCGCCCGGAAGAAGCGGATCCGCGACGCCGATCCGGAGCGGTCCGGGCTCCGGCGTTCGGTGCTGGCGGAAGTAGGGGTCGCGGTGGCGCTGCTGGCGGTGACGACCGTGCTGACCTCGACCGAGCCCGCCCGTACGGAGGAGGAGGCCCGCGCGTCCACGACGGCGGCGGCCCCGGCGTCCGAGGGCCCGGTCAACCTGACGCTGCCCTTCGACACCGGCGGCGAGAACGGCAAGGGAACGGTGCGGATGGACATCGACCCCGCCCGCACCGGCGCCAACGAACTCCACATCTGGATCGACGGCACCGACAAGAAGCCCATGGACGTCCCCGAACTGAAGGTCGCCTTCACCCTGAAGGCCAAGGACATCGGCCCGCTCCCCGTCCTTCCCGACCGGATCGCCGAGGGGCACTGGACCGCGAGCGGCGTCCAGATCCCGATGGCGGGCGACTGGAAGGTCTCGGTGACCGTCCGTACGTCGGACATCGATCAGACGACCGTCGACAAGAACGTGAAGATCGGCTGAGCAGGGATCGTGAACAAGAGCAGCAGGAACAGCGGAAGCAGCAGGAAGATCCCGGCCGGCCGCGCGGACGGCAGCCGTACGGATGACAGACGCGTGGATGACGGACGCGCGGCCGGGAACGCCGTCGGCCGGGGCAGCGGCAGCGGGCGCCCGGACAGCGGCGGGGGCTCGGGCTCGGGCGGGGGCGCCGGGGTGCGCGGTGGAGGCACCGTCTCCCGGCGGCGGCTGCTCGGCAGCGCGGGCGCGGCCGGGGCGACCGGGCTCGTGCTGGGCGCGGCGGGCGGTGCGACGGGCTACGCCGCGACCAGGCCCGACGAGCCGACCGCGCTGACCTCGGTCGGCTCCACCGAGGTGATGTTTCACGGGAAACATCAACCGGGGATCACCACTCCGCTTCAGGCGCGTGGCCATCTCGTCGCCTTCGACCTGGTCCCGGGGGCCGGGCGGAAGGAAGCGATCGCCCTGATGCGCCGCTGGTCGGACACGGCCCGGCGGCTGATGGCGGGCGAGCCCGCCGGAGGCGCGGCGGAGGGCGCCACCCATGACACCGGGATCGCGCTGGACGCCGGACCGTCCTCGCTGACCGTCACCTTCGGCTTCGGCCGTACCTTCTTCGAACGGACGGACCTGGCCGACCGTCGGCCGCCGGGGCTCGACCCGCTGCCGCCCTTCTCCTCCGACCGCATCGACGCCAAGCGCTCCGAGGGCGACCTCTGGGTCCAGATCGGCGCCGACGACGCGCTCGTCGCCTTCCACGCGCTGCGCGCCGTGCAGAAGGAGGCCGCCCCCGCCGCCCGGGTCCGCTGGCAGATGAACGGCTTCAACCGCGCACCCGGCGCCACCGCCCGGCCGATGACCGCCCGCAACCTGATGGGCCAGATCGACGGCACCGGCAACCCGAAGCCGACCGAGAGCGACTTCGACCGACGCGTCTTCGTCCCCGGCGGGACCGACGCGAAGTACGACTGGCTCGCGGGCGGCTCGTACGCGGTGGTGCGCCGGATCAGGATGCTGCTCGACGACTGGGAGAAGCTCCCGGTGCAGCGCCAGGAGCAGGTCATAGGGCGCCGGAAGAAGGACGGCGCCCCGCTGAGCGGCGGCACCGAGACCACCCCGATGGAGCTCGACAAGGCGGGCCCCGACGGCAAGCTCCTGATCCCGGACAACGCCCACGCCCGGATCTCCTCCCCCGAGAAGAACAGCGGCGCGGCCATGCTGCGGCGCCCCTTCTCGTACCACGACGGCATCTCGTCCGACGGTGTTCCGGACGCCGGGCTGCTGTTCATCTGCTGGCAGGCGGATCCGCTGCGCGGGTTCGTCCCGGTGCAGCGGAAACTGGACCGGGGCGATGCCCTCTCGCCGTTCATCCGGCACGAGGCCAGCGGCCTGTTCGCGGTGCCGGGGGGTGCGGCGGACGGCGAGTACGTGGGGCAACGGCTCCTGGAGTCCTGAGCCGACGGGCGCATTAGGGTGACCGTATGTCCGCCACGCGCTACGCCTATCTCGGCCCCGAGGGCACCTTCACCGAGGTCGCCCTCCGTACGCTCCCGGAAGCCGCCACCCGCGAACTCGTCCCGATGGTCTCGGTCCCGGCGGCCCTGGACGCGGTGCGCAGCGGTGCCGCCGCGGCGGCGCTCGTACCGATCGAGAACTCCGTCGAGGGCGGCATCACCGCGACGCTCGACGAGCTGACCAGCGGCGAACCGCTGATGATCTACCGCGAGGTGCTGCTCTCCATCACCTTCGCGCTGCTGGTGCGGCCCGGCACCCAGCTGTCCGACATCAAGACGGTCACCGCGCACCCGGCCGCACAGCCGCAGGTGCGCAACTGGATGGCCGCCCACCTCCCGGAGGCCGTGTGGGAGTCGGCGGCCTCCAACGCGGACGGTGCCCGGCTGGTGCAGGAGGGCCGGTACGACGCCGCCTTCGCCGGTGAGTTCGCGGCGGCGACCTACGGGCTCGAACCGCTGGTGACGGAGATCCACGACGCGGCGAACGCGCAGACCCGCTTCGTCCTGGTCGGCCGTCCGGCCCGGCCGGCGGCGCCGACGGGCGCGGACAAGACGTCGGTGGTCATCTGGCTGGGCGAGGACCACCCCGGCGCGCTGCTCGAACTGCTCCAGGAGTTCACCGTGCGCGGGGTGAACCTGATGCTGATCCAGTCGCGGCCGACGGGGGCCGGCATCGGGAACTACTGCTTCGCGGTGGACGCGGAGGGGCACATCGCGGACCGCAGGGTCGGCGAGGCGCTGATGGGACTGAAGCGGATCTGCCCGAAGGTGCGGTTCCTGGGGTCGTATCCGCGGGCGGGGGTGGCCCAGGAAGACGTACGGCCGCTGCGGGCCGGTACGTCGGACGCGGAGTTCACGGACGCCTCCGACTGGCTGGCCCGGAACATGGACGGCCGGGGCTGACGGGGCTTGCAGGACCGACGGGGCTGACGGGACCGACGGGACCGAACTCGCGGGATCGGCAGGGCTGACAGGGCTGACAGGGCTGGACCGGCAGCCCTTGCAGCGCGTCTCCACACGCCCTCGACATCGATACTATGAACCGCTTTTCACAATCCACAGAGTTATCCACAGGAGCGGTTCTCGACCTGGGGACAAGTCGACACTCCAACCCGACATGGTCGACATATCACTCCAGTCGCCCCAGATCCGTCCACAGGCCAACACCCCATCCCGACTCCCCACCGCCACCTCACCCCGCCGATCGACCCTCCAATACGGAGAATTCCCACCCGAACGAGCGTATGAGGCGGGTTTGAACGGAAAATCTGCGAGCCGCCACAGCCTTTCCGGAATGAATCATTCCGACTTCCACAGATCACCTGCACAGCCTGTGGATAACTTTCGAAAACCTCAGCACCTGTGGACAACCGGCGGCCAACTCCCCCTCTTCACAAGGGCGATACGTCAAGGCGCACGCAACTTCCGCCCCCTTCAGATGAATGCGCTCTTTTCATTGACGGGCAAGATCGACACCAGTCGCGCAATTCGCTCCAGAATTACCAATTCGGTCAATTAGGGCAAAGTGACACGCTCGGCAATATCGGTTCGAGCTGGGGAAGTGCGCACCGGTAGCCTGGAGGGGTGATTGACCTTCGCCTGCTCCGTGAGGACCCCGACCGTGTTCGCGCCTCCCAGCGCGCCCGTGGAGAGGACGTCGGCCTCGTCGACGCCCTTCTCTCCGCCGACGAGCGGCGCAGGTCGTCCGGTGTCCGCTTCGACGAACTCCGCTCCGAGCAGAAGTCGCTCGGCAAACTCATCCCCAAGGCATCGCCCGAGGAGCGCACCGAGCTGCTCAAGCGGGCCGAACAGCTGAAGACCGAGGTCAAGGCCGCCGACGCGGCCCAGACCGAGGCCGATGCCGACGCCAAGCGCCTGATGCTGCAGATCGGCAACATCGTCCACGAGGACGTGCCGGTGGGTGGCGAGGAGGACTTCGTCGTCCTGGAGACGCACGGCACGATCCGTGACTTCGGGGCCGAGGGCTTCGAGCCCAAGGACCACCTGGAGCTCGGCGAGAAGCTCGGCGCCATCGACATGGAGCGGGGCGCCAAGGTCTCCGGTTCGCGCTTCTACTACCTGACGGGTGTCGGCGCGCTGCTGGAGCTCGCCCTCGTCAACGCGGCGATCGCGCAGGCCACCGAGGCCGGCTTCGTCCCGATGCTGACCCCGGCGCTGGTCCGTCCGCGCGCCATGGAGGGCACCGGCTTCCTCGGCCAGGCCGCGGAGAACGTGTACCACCTGGAGAAGGACGACTTCTACCTGGTCGGCACCTCCGAGGTCCCGCTCGCCGCGTACCACATGGACGAGATCATCGACGCCGAGAAGCTGCCGCTGCGGTACGCCGGCTTCTCGCCCTGCTACCGGCGCGAGGCCGGCACGTACGGCAAGGACACCCGGGGCATCTTCCGCGTCCACCAGTTCGACAAGGTCGAGATGTTCTCGTACGTCGACCCGGCGGACGCCGAGGCGGAGCACCGCAGGCTCCTGGAGTGGGAGAAGCAGTGGCTCACCGCCCTTGAGCTGCCCTTCCAGGTGATCGACGTGGCCACCGGCGACCTGGGGGCCTCGGCCGCCCGGAAGTTCGACTGCGAGGCGTGGATCCCGACGCAGGGCAAGTACCGCGAGCTGACGTCCGCGTCGAACTGCAACGGTTTCCAGGCCCGTCGCCTGTCCGTCCGGATGCGCAGCACCCAGGACGGCAAGAAGGTCCTCCAGCCGCTGTCCACGCTGAACGGGACGCTCTGCGCCGTCCCGCGCACGATCGTGGCGATCCTGGAGAACCACCAGCTGGCCGACGGTTCGGTGCGGGTGCCCGAGGTGCTCCGGCCCTACCTGGGCGGGCGCGAGGTCCTGGAGCCGGTCGACCGGTGACCTTCCCGTACAAGCTCGTCGCGACCGATCTCGACGGCACTCTGCTGCGCGGCGACGAAACGGTCTCCGAGCGCACCCGCGCGGCGCTGGCCGCGGTCACCGCGGCCGGTGCCGCGCACATCGTCGTCACCGGCCGCGCGGTCCCCTGGACCCGGCACATCCTGGATGACCTGGGGTACGAGGGGCTCGCGGTCTGCGGCCAGGGCGCCCAGGTCTACCACGCGGGCGAGCGCAGGCTGCTGACCTCGCTGACGCTGGACCGGCAGCTCGCCGGTCTCGCGCTGTCCAAGGTCGAGGCCGAGGTCGGGCCGCTGGCGCTGGCGGCGAGCCGTGACGGGCTCGACGGCGAGGTGCTGGTCGGCCCCGGTTACCGCGTGCAGGACGGACCGCTTCCCGCTGTCTTCGTGGACGACCCCGCCGAGATGTGGTCCGCCCCCCTGAACAAGGTCTACATACAGCATCCCGACCTCGACGACGACGCGCTGGCGAAGGCCGCCCGCGCGGCCGTCGGCAACCTGGTGGACGTGGTCATGGCCGGTCCCGGCGTGGTGGAGATCCTCCCGCTGGGGCTGAGCAAGGCGACCGGTCTCTCGCTGGCCGCGCGCCGGCTGGGCGTGAAGGCCGTGGACACCCTGGCCTTCGGCGACATGCCGAACGACATCCCGATGTTCGCCTGGGCGCGGCGGGGCGTGGCGATGGCCAACGCTCACGAGGACCTGAAGGCCGTGGCCCAGGAGGTCACCGCGTCCAACGAGGACGACGGCATCGCCGTGGTCCTGGAGCGGCTGCTCTAGGACCTCCCGTCCGGGTCGTGCCGGGGCCCGTCCGGCCGGGCAAAGCCGTGCGGGTGGGGGTGCGAACGCTCCCACCCGTCGGCCGCCGGTCGACGGCCCCTGCTGTTGTCGACGGCCCTTGCTGTTGCGGAGGATGCGCGGATCGAACGCGCGCGGGGCGAAGACCCCGACGACGGCTTAGCAAGCCGCTGCCTTACCACTCGGCCAATCCTCCGGGAGGGCGGCCGACGCGATGCGCGAACGGTGCCGCCCCGGGCGTTCCGCCCCGAACCGCACCGCGGGGAGCAGTGGGTGACCGCTCCGCTACCTCGGTGCCGGTGGGGATCCGCCCTGCCGGGAACTCGACGGACTCGTACTCCTGGTCATCGTCGCGCTCCTCTCCCGGTCCGTGGCACGCATGCGCGGGTGCCCGCGCATCGGCGTGTGTCGTGCCGACCACTGTGCCCCGCGCGGTACTTCGGCGCCACCGGTTTTCCCCGCGACGCCGAAGGACCGCGAACTCCCCTCCGGTCAGCGCCGCTTGTCGCGTCGCCGGTTCAATTCCTTCAGGTTGCGGGTGAGTTCGTCCATCCTGCCGTCGATGCGGACGATGCCCTCCGCGACGTGCCCCAGCCGCACGCCCATGGCCCCGACGACCTGATGCGCGGCGTCCAGCCTCCGGTCGAGGCTGTCGAGCCGGTGCGACATCCGGTCGAGCACCGGCCCGAGCTCCTGCAGCGCGCTGCCCACCCCGGCGAGGCAGCTCTCGACCCGGGTGACGCGGTGTTCGAGCGAGGCGTAGCCCGCGCGCAGATCCTGCTCGGCGTCCAGCAGATAGGTACGCACGCATCGGGCGATGTCGCTGTCGCGAAGAAGCATCGCGATGTTGAGGACGGTGCGGCGGGTGTAGAGGGTGAGTTGAGTGGCTGCCTGTGGATAACTTTCAGCCCCTCCATCACCCCATAGGGACAACATGTCCCTATGGAATTTCTGCAGCTCAGCGCCACGCAGAAGTTTGAGCCCGTTCTCCGACACCTCGACCCGGTGCCGCTGGGTGACCTTCTTGACAACCTCTGTGGATACTTCGAAGTACCGCGCCACGTCCTCTGTGCGAACATGAATTCCGTCCGGGAGCATGACAAGGCTCTTCACCTTGTCGAGGACATCGACACGCCCCATCTGTTCGACGCGCAGCGCACGCGATTCGAGCAGGGCGACTTCCGTTGGCATGATCATGCCTTTCAATCGTGAACGTCGGTGGACAGCCCTGTCCCGGGCCCGAGGGTGGAGGACGCTCACGGTTGCCACTGCTCAATGACCGACCCGGCGGGGTTCTCCCGCACCGGCATCGGCAATCCCTTGTTTCACGAAAGCCAGGTCGCCACGGATTCCAGTTGCCTCCACGCACCCCGACCAACGAACCGGCAACCGCACAGTCACGCGTACGCCCGACGGCCGTCCGAAACGAATCGGCCCCGAAACGGGCCAACCCCCGCCCGGAGGACGAGGGTTGGCGGATGGGACAACGGGTGGGGAGGGAGTGGTCGATGGGGCGGCGGTGACCGCAGCCCCCGTACCGGAGAGGGACCGCCGTCCCCGCTCCGTCAGCCCCCGGTCACTCCTCCCCCGATCATTCCTCCCCGGCCAGCTTCAGCGTGCGCAGCTTCTGGCCCGCGTACCAGGTGGCCACCACCGTGACCGCCACCAGCAGGACCGTCCCGGTCGCCAACCCGACGTCCGAGGTGATCACGTCCGAGCCGCCGGCCTTCTCGGCGACCGCGAGGGACCACTGCTGGACGCTGAGCGTGCGCGCGCCGGGCACCAGGGAGCCGAACAGCGCCTCCCACACCAGCGCGTAGACGAGGCCGAAGACGACCGCGTGCCGGCTGACGGTGCCCAGCAGCAGGAACAGCGCGCTGTACGCGATCGAGGCGACCAGTGCCGCGATGGTGTAGGCCACCGCGACCTGCTGGCCGTTGCCGTTGAGGATCAGTCCGGCGATCATGGTGGGCACCGCGGAGAAGACCATGGTCACCGCGATGGCCACGATCAGCTTGGTGCAGATGATCGTCGGCCGCTTCACCGGCTTGGCCAGCAGGTAGACGATCGATCCGTCATCGATCTCGGGACCGATCGCCCCGGTCCCGGCGATCACCCCGATCAGCGGCACCATCGTGGCGATGGCGAAGCCGCCCAGCACGTCCGAGGCGATCTGGTCGTCGGCCCCGGCGAACATCCGCACCGCACCGGCGATGACCAGCAGCAGGGCCGGCAGGACGAACAGGATGGCGGCCCGGCGCCGGCCGAGCAGGGCCCGGTAGGTGAGCCGGGCGACTGTGGGGTCGTACATGACGCTTCACAGCTCCTTTCAGGCCACTACTCAGGCCGCTACGAGATAGGAAAAGACCGATTCGAGGGACTCGTCGGACGGCGAAACGGTCAGCAGACGGATCCCGTGCTCACGTGCGACCCTCGGCAGCAGCTCGGTGAAGCGCCCGAAGTCGACCGCCTGGACACGCAGGGCCCGTTCGCCCAGGTCCACCTCGATGCCGGCCGTCGACGGGTCGGCGATCAGCGCGGCGGCCAGGGCCCGGTCGTCGCTGGAACGCACGAGGTAGCGGTGCGGACGGTCCGTCATCAGACGGCGGATCTTCCGGAAGTCGCCGGACGCCGCGTGCCGGCCCGCCACGATCACCTCGATGTGCGAGGCGAGCTGTTCGACCTCTTCGAGGATGTGGGAGGAGAAGAGCACCGTACGGCCCTCGGCCCCCATGCGTCGCAGCAGTTCCATCAGCTGCATCCGCTGGCGCGGGTCCATGCCGTTGAACGGCTCGTCGAGCAGCAGCACCGACGGTTCGTGGACCAGGGCGGACGCCATCTTCACGCGCTGGCGCATGCCCTTGCTGTACGTCGAGATCTTGCGGTCCTGCGCGTACTCCATCTCGACCGTGGCCAGCGCCCTCTGCGCCTCGGCGTCACCGAGCCCGTGCAGTTCCGCGTTGGCGACGACGAACTCGCGGCCGGTCAGGAAGTCGTACATCGCCTCCCGCTCCGGCACGATCCCGATCTCGGCGTAGACCGCCTCGTTGCGCCAGATCGGTTTGCCGTCGAGCGTGACCGTGCCGGTCGACGGGGCGAGGAATCCGCCCATCATGTTGATCAGCGTGGACTTTCCCGCCCCGTTGGGCCCGAGCAGCCCGGTGACGCCCGGACCCACCGTCATGCTCACGTCGTTGACGGCGACCACGTTGCCGAACCAGCGCGAGGTGTGGTCGATCTCGATGGTGGTCACAGCCCGACCTTCCGGTAGCGGCGCATCAGTACGGCGTACGAGCCGGCGACGAGCGCGAGAACAACGATCAGATAGACCATGCCGACCCCGGCTCCCATGTCTTCCCCTCCGGGGAAGGCCGAGCTCGCGCCGAGGAAGGCGTTCTGCAGGCCGCTGATGAGCGTGATGGGGGAGAAGAGCCCCAGCCATTCGACGGCCCCCGCGGAACCCGTCTCCCAGGCGATGCCCTGGACCACGGAGACCGCGCCGTAGGAGATGGTCAGCACGGCGATCACCGCCGCGACGCCGAAGCCGCGGCGCGGCGTCAGCGCCGCCACCACCAGCCCCAGCGCGGCGAAGAGCACGGAGAGCAGCGCCACCGAAACCATCCCCTGCCCGAATCCCTTGGTCTGGTCGGCGAAGTCGAACTTCCCCAGCAGGGCGCCCGCGTAGAGGATGACGAGCGGTGCCCCGGTGATGATGAGGAGCGCGGACGCCATGGCCGCCAGCTTGGCGACGACGTAGTCGACGCGTTCGATCGGCCGCGAGAAGTACAACGGAATGCTCCTGAACCGCAGGTCCCTGGAGACCGACTGCGGCGCCTGCGCGGCGAGGAAGAGGCCGATGACGGCCTGGAGGTAGATCGCGAACGCCGTGTACTTGATCGGCAGCGCCGTCGACCCCGGGGTGGCGATGGCGACGGCGACGATGATCGCCGCGACCATGCACATCACGCCGAGCAGCAGCATCGGCAGCACCTTGGACTTGGCGGAACGGCCCAGTCCGAAGGTGCCCCGCAGGGACTGCGAGTAGAGGGAGCGGCGCGCGTAGCCGCGGCCCAGGCGGGGGCCGTCGTAGGAGCGGTAGCCGATGTTGTGGATGCGGGAGGTCTCGCTCCCGGCCGTGGTGCCGTTCTCGGTGCTCATCACGACCGCTCCCCCTTCTGCCGGGTGGTGTCGGCGGCCGTGGGCGCGGTCCGCGGTGTCTCGTCGGAGCTGAAGACCTCGGCGATGTGGTGGCGCCGCTGCTCCATCCGCACCAGCCCGAGGCCGAGCCCGGCGACGCTGTCGCGCACGATGTCGTACGTCTCCTCGCTGGTCGCCTCGACCAGCAGGATGTGGCCCGCGCCGGGCAGTCCCCGGTCGTCGAGGCCGTCGTGGCCGATCAGCTTCACGCCCGCGCCGGTGAGGGCCCGGCGCAGCGCGTCGGTGCCGTCGGGGTGGGTGTCGCTGTCGGTGACCTCGACCGCGAGGGTCGTGGTGGTCTGGGTGAAGTCGCTGGTGGAGCTGGAGCGCAGGAGGGTTCCGCCGTCGATGACGACGACGTGGTCGCAGGTGCGTTCCAGTTCGCCCAGGAGGTGCGAGGTGACCAGGACCGAGATGCCGAAGTCGCTGTGGACGCGACGGATCAGCCCGAGCATCTCGTCCCGGCCGACCGGGTCCAGGCCGTTGGTCGGCTCGTCCAGCAGGACCAGCTGCGGGTCGTGGACCAGCGCCTGGGCCAGCTTGACGCGCTGCTTCATGCCGGTCGAGTAGCCGCCGATGGGGCGGTAGCGCTCCTCGTACAGGCCGACGTGGCGCAGCGTGTCGGCGGTGCGCTCGCGCGCCGCCGTCGGCGGCAGTCCGGACATCCGCGCCATGTGGACGACGAACTCGGTGGCCGAGACGTCCGGCGGCAGGCAGTCGTGCTCGGGCATGTAGCCGACCCGTTCCCGGATGGCGGCACCACTGGTGGCGACGTCGAGCCCGAGCACCGCGGCCCGGCCCTCGGTGGCGGGGGACAGACCCAGCAGGATCTTGATCAGTGTGGACTTGCCGGCCCCGTTGGAACCCACCAGGCCGGTCACACCGGGTCCGATGTCCAGGGAGAGCCGGTCAAGCGCGGTCACCCGGGGGAACCGCTTGCTCAGACTTTCGGTCGCGATCACAGTCACGTGTTCGAAGGTAGTGGCGCGGGCCACATCGGTCGTCAGCCCTGGCGGCTGGATCGGCATCCGACTCCAGATGTACGGACCCGTAGGGGGGCACCGCGAGGTATGAGGCCGGGGGTCGGGGTCGGCCGCGTCCTCCCGTCGTCCCCCGGAGCCGTCCGCGTTCCCCCGGAGTTGTCCACAGGTCTCCGCGCGCCCCTTGACGTAGCCGCCGAGCATTGTCACATTCATCAGTGTCACGTTACGGACACGTACCGCACACGGCAGGGAACGGACGGTGGCATGGCCTCGGCAGTGAAGGACCAACGGGCCCCGGAGCTCGATGGGTTCAGAGAAGTCCAGCGGCTCGCGTACGCCTGCGCGGAAGCGGTCGCCGGCCGGCTGCGGCCGGGGGTGACCGAGCGCGAGGCGGCCCGCATGCAGCGCGACTGGCTGCGCGAGCGCGGGGTGCGGGACTGGTTCCACCTCCCCTTCGCCTGGTTCGGCGACCGCACGGCGTTCGCCGGGTTCAAGGTGCCGCTGCAGTTCTTCCCGACCGACCGGAGGCTGGAGCCGGGGATGCCGTTCATCCTCGACATGGCCCCGGTGTACAAGGGCTTCACCGCGGACATCGGCTACTCCGGCTGCCTCGGGCTGAATCCCCTGCACGACCGGCTCCTGGCCGACCTGGAGGACCATCGCGAGCTGATCCTGCGCGAGGTGCGCGAGCGGCGTCCGCTGCGCGAGATCTACGAGGACGTCGAGCGCCTGATGATCCGGCAGGGGTACGCCAACAGGCATCGCGCGTATCCGTTCGGCGTCATCGCCCACAAGGTCGACCGGGTGGTCGAGCGGCGCTGGGCCCCGCACGTGTTCGGCTTCGGCACCCAGTCCCTCAAGGGGCTGCTGAGCGACGCGCTGCACGGGCACCGGGAGGGCTGGTCGCCGCTGTGGAGCCCGTACCGCTTCTCCGATCATCCGCCGCAGCCGGGGCTGTGGGCCGTCGAGCCCCATCTCGGATTCCGCGGTACGGGGGCCAAGTTCGAGGAGATCCTGGTGGTCACCGACTCCAAGGACCCCGAGCAGAGCGCCTTCTGGCTGGACGACGATCTGCCGCACGTGCGGCGCTGGGCCGAGGAAAGGGTGGCGGCATGAGCCTGCTGGATCTGCCGGGGGCGCGCGAGCGCCGGGTGCGCACGGGCGGCATCGAGCTGTGCGTGGTCGAGCTGGGGGACGCGGCGCGGCCGACGGTCGTGCTCGTGCACGGCTATCCGGACAGCAAGGAGGTCTGGACGGAGGTGGCGAAGCAGCTGGCCGACCGGTGGCACGTCGTGCTGTACGACGTGCGCGGGCACGGCCGGTCCACGGCGCCGAAGCCGCTGCGCGGCGGCTTCACCCTGGAGAAGCTCACCGACGACTTCCTGGCCGTCGCCGACGCGGTGAGCCCGGACCGTCCGGTGCACCTGGTGGGGCACGACTGGGGGTCGGTCCAGTCGTGGGAGTTCGTCACGGTCAAGCGGACCGAGGGACGGATCGCCTCGTTCACCTCGATGTCCGGGCCTTCCCTGGACCACTTCGGGCACTGGATCAAGCAGCGGATGTCCCGGCCCACCCCGCGCCGGGTCGGCCAGCTGCTCGGCCAGGGCGCCAAGTCCTGGTACGTCTACATGCTGCACACCCCGGTGCTGCCCGAGCTGGCCTGGCGCGGCCCGCTCGGCAAGCGGTGGCCGCGGATGCTCCAGCGGCTGGAGAAGGTGCCCGCCGGCGACTACCCGACGTCCTCGCTGCCCGATGACGCGGCGCACGGCGCCTGGCTCTACCGGGACAACGTGCGCACCCGGCTGAGCCGGCCGCGCACGGACGCCTACGCGCACGTGCCGGTCCAGCTGATCACTCCGACCGGGGACGTCTTCCTCTCGGAGAAGCTGTACGACCAACTGGAGCTTTGGGCTCCGCAGTTGGTGCGCCGGTCGCTCGACGGCAAGCACTGGGTACCGCGCACCAGGCCCGACCGGCTCGCCTCCTGGATCGACGAGTTCGTCGCCGCCAACGAGGCCGCCAAGGAGGACGGCCGTCCGGTGCAGGACACCGCGCCGTCCGGGGCGTACGCGGAGAGGTTCGGCGGGCAGCTGGTCCTGGTGACGGGGGCGGCCGGCGGCATCGGCCGCGCCACCGCCTTCGCGTTCGCCGAGGCGGGTGCCCGGGTGGTGGCCGTGGACCGGGACGCGGAAGGGGCGGCCCGGACCGCGGAGATGGCCCGGCTGATCGGCTCCCCGGCCGCCTGGGGCGAGGCCGTGGACGTCAGCGACGAGCAGGCGATGGAGAAGCTCGCCGAGAAGGTGGCCGCCGAATACGGCATCGTCGACGTCCTGGTCAACAACGCCGGGATCGGCCTGTCCGGCTCCTTCCTGGACACCACGAGCGAGGACTGGAAGAACGTCCTCGACGTCAATCTGTGGGGGGTCATCCACGGCTGCCGGATCTTCGGCCGGCAGATGGCCGAGCGCGGCCAGGGCGGCCACATCGTCAACACGGCCTCCGCCGCCGCCTACCAGCCCTCCCGGGCGCTGCCCGCGTACAGCACGTCCAAGGCGGCCGTGCTGATGCTCAGCGAGTGCCTGCGGGCCGAGCTCGCCGACCGGTCGATCGGGGTCAGCGCCATCTGCCCCGGCATCGTCAACACGAACATCACCGCGACGGCGCGCTTCGCCGGTGCCGACGCCACCGAGGAGAAGCGGCTGCGGGAACGGACCAGCCGGCTGTACGGGCTCCGCAACTACCCGCCGGAGCGGGTCGCCGACGCGATCCTCAAGGCGGTGGTGCGCAACCAGGCCGTCGTTCCGGTGACGCCGGAGGCCCGCGGCGCACGGCTCCTGTCCCGGCTCAGTCCCGGTGCGCTGCGCGGCATCGCCCGGCTGAAGCCGCCGCTGTGAGCGGCCCCGGACAGCCGGGACCGGCGGCGGCGGACCGACCGGCCGCCGCCGAGTACCGGATCGAGGACCTGGCCCACGCGAGCGGGGCCACCGTCCGCACCATCCGCGCCTACCAGGACCGCGGCCTGCTGCCGACGCCGGAGCGGCGCGGCCGGGCCAATGTGTACCGGGACACCCACCTGGCCCGGCTCCGGCAGATCGCCGATCTGCTGGACCGGGGGTACACACTGGCCAGCATCAAGGAGCTCCTGGACGCCTGGGACACGGGCCGGGGACTGGGCGGGGTGCTCGGGCTCGTCGCCGAGGTGCACGGCCCGTGGACGGACGAGCGGGCCGACCGGATCACCCGGGCCGAGCTGAACGAGAGGTTCGGCGGGACTCCGGACGACGAGGCGGTCGTCGAGGCGATGGACCTCGGCGTGCTCGAACCGATCCCGGGCAAGGACGACGAGTTCCTGGTGCCGAGCCCCCAGGAGCTGGCCGTGGCGGTGGAGCTGTACGCGGCGGGTGTGCCGCTGAGCGCGATCTCCGGCCATCTGCGGGAGCTCCGCGGCCAGGTCGAGCACATAGCCTCCCGCTTCCTGGAATTCACCACCGAGCACGTCTTCGCGCGCTATCTCGGTCACCGGCCGCCGACCGACTCGGACGCGGCGGAGGCGGCCGCCATGGTGCGCAGGCTGCGTCCGCTCGCCCAGCAGACCGTGGACGCCGAACTGGCGCGTGCGATGCGCCTGTTCGCGACCCGCCATCTGCATCACCACCTGAGCGCGGACACTCCGCTGACCCCCGACGAGCCTCCGGTGGCAGCGCACCGGGTGGAGCTGCCGCCCGGCACCATCGGCGCCGTGCAGCGGCTCGTCGGGGCGCAGAACGTCTCCGCCTTCATCGCAGCCGCCGCGGAACGCGAGGTGCAATCAAGGACATTGGACGCACTGACCTCACCAGGCACAAGAAACCGACAAGTTGACCAAATGGGTTGATTTTCAACCCGCTTGTCCACAGAATCGCCAATTCTCCTGTGGATAACTCAAGTTGACTGTGGATCAAACCTGTGGACGGGAATCACTTGAGCAAACCGTGCACAAAATTCGGATGCGCCCGGAAAACGGCGCCGGGCACCCTGGCGGGATGGACGAGAAGCGCACCGTAAAGGTGTCCAAGTACCTCTCGAAGCACCTGCGGCACCAGCCGCAGCGGATCGGGATCACGCTCGACGCCAACGGATGGGTGCCGATCGACGAGCTGCTGCGTGCCACGGCCCGCAACAACTTCCCCCTCACCCGGGCCGAGCTCGACCATGTCGTCGCCTCCAACGACAAGCAGCGCTTCGCTGTCGAGAACGACCGTATCCGCGCGAGCCAGGGCCATACCGTTCCCGTCGATCTCGGTCTGCCGCCGGCCGAGCCGCCCGCGTACCTCTACCACGGCACGGTGGGCCGGGCGCTGGACTCGATCCGTGACGAGGGACTGCGGCCCATGGACCGCACACACGTCCACCTCTCCGCCGACCGCGAGACCGCGACCAGGGTCGGCGCCCGGCGCGGCCGTCCCGTCGTCCTGTCCGTGGACGCCGGCGCGATGCACCGCGCGGGCCACACCTTCTGCGTCAGCGCCAACGGCGTCTGGCTCACCGCCGCCGTGCCGCCCGAGTTCCTGCGCTTCCGGGACTGACCCGGACGGCGTGCGCCCGGTCGTTTCCGGTGCACCCGGCCGTTTCCGGTTCGTGCGGCCGTTTCCGGTGTGCGCGGTCCGGTCCGTATGGTCGTGGTCATGCGTCTGAGCACTGTGATTCTGCCGATCCACCGCTGGAGCGAGGGCCGGAAGGTCTGGCAGCGCGCCGAGGAACTGGGGTTCCACGCCGCCTACACGTACGACCACCTGTCCTGGCGCACCTTCCGCGACGGCCCGTGGTTCGGCGCGGTACCGACCCTCACCGCCGCAGCGGCGGCCACCGAACGGCTGCGCCTGGGCACCCTCGTCACCTCCCCCAACTTCCGGCACCCCGTCACGCTCGCCAAGGACCTCATCACCCTCGACGACGTCTCCGACGGGCGCGTCACCCTCGGCATCGGTGCCGGCGGCAACGGTTTCGACGCCATGACGCTGCGGCGGGCCGGTGAGGAGCCGTGGACGCCGCGCGAGCGCGCCGACCACTTCGACGACTTCGTCCCCCTGCTGGACCGGCTGCTGCGCGAACCCTCGGTGACGTACGAGGGCCCCCTCTACGCGGCGAACGAGGCCCGGAACATCCCCGGCTGCGTGCAGCGGCCCCGGCTGCCGTTCGCGGTGGCGGCCACCGGCCCGCGCGGGATGAGGCTCGCCGCCCGGCACGGCCAGGCATGGGTGACCACGGGCGACCCGAAGCTGTACGAGACGGGCACCCCCGAGCAGTCGGTGGAGGCCATCCGGGGGCAGCTCACCAAGCTGGGCGCGGCCTGCGAGTCCATCGGCCGGGACGTCGCCGAGCTGGACAAGATCCTGCTCACCGGTTTCACCCCGGACCGCCCGCTGGAGTCCCTCGACGCCTTCGTGGACTTCGCGGGCACCCACTTCGCGCTGGGCTTCACGGAGATCGTCGTCCACTGGCCGGTCCAGGACTCCGACTTCGCGGCGGACGAGAAGGTCTTCGAGCGCATCGCCACGGAGGCACTGGCCCAGCTCGGCCACTGACCGCGGAAGGCATCGCGCCTCGGCCGACACCGCACCGCCCCACAGTCGGTATCTCGCCACGGTCGGCGTCGCGCGTCATTCGTCACCTGTCGCTCGTCACCCGGCACCCGCCGCCCGCCGCGGCCGTCATCACCGGTCGCGGCGGGCCATCGGGCACGGCAGGGCGCTTCCACCCCGCTGGCATATGCATCTGGCATGTTCCCCGGCCAGGGGCGCGCACCCTCAGATGTGCGCCCCTCCGCACGCCCGTGCACCCTCGTACGCGAGAATGGACGGGTGACCTCAGCTACCGACTCGCCTTCGCCTGCCGCCATCCGGCTGATCGCCACCGACCTCGACGGCACCCTGTTGCGCGACGACAAGACGGTTTCGGGCCGTACGGTCGCCGCACTCGCCGCCGCCGAGGAGGCCGGTATCGAGGTCTTCTTCGTCACCGGCCGCCCGGCCCGCTGGATGGACGTCGTCAGCGACCACGTCCACGGCCACGGCCTGGCGATCTGTGCGAACGGCGCGGCGGTCGCCGATCTGCACGACGGCGGCAGGCTGCTCAAGGTCCGTCCGCTGGAGCGGCCCATCGCGCTCGGCATCGTGCACGCGCTGCGCGCCGCCGTCCCCGGCACCTCGTTCGCCGTCGAACTGTCCACCGGCATCCACTACGAACCGGCCTACCCGCCCTTCCACCTGGACCCGGGCGCCACGGTCGCCGTCGCCGAGAAGCTGCTCCACGAGGAGACGCCCGGCGCGGGCGCGCCCGTGCTGAAGCTCCTCGCCCACCACGCCGAACTGGCCCCGGACGAGTTCCTCGCCCTGGCCCGCGCGGCGGCCGGGGACCGGGCCTCCTTCACCAGGTCCAGCCCCACGGCCCTGCTGGAGATCAGCGGCCCCGGGGTCTCCAAGGCCAGCACGCTGGAGCTGTGCTGCGCCGAGCGGGGCATATCGCCTGCCGAGGTCGTCGCCTTCGGCGACATGCCCAACGACGTGGAGATGCTCAGCTGGGCGGGCACGTCCTACGCGATGGGCAACGCCCACCCGGCCGCGATCGCCGCCGCCTCCGGGCAGACCGCCACCAACGGCGAGGACGGCGTCGCCGTCGTCATCGAGCGGATCATCGCCGAACACCGCGCGGCCGACGCCGCGCACTGACACCCGCCGCGTCCCGCAACCGCCCGCCGAGTCCCGGCGCGTCCCGCTGCCGGGCACCACGTCCTGTCACGTCCTGTCGCCGGGTTCCGGGTGGTCCGGACCGCCCGGCGGTTCAGAGGGGCACCTCCCACACCACGGTCGTGCCGTCCCCGTCCGGGCCGATGCCGGGACCGAACCAGCTCGCGCCGCCGAGCGACTCCGCCCGACGTGCCAGGTTCCGCAGCCCGCTGCGTCGGCCGCCCTCCGGGATGCCCACCCCGTCGTCGGCGACCGACAGCCGCACCGCGTCCGTTCCGTCGGGCAGTGTGGCGGTCGCGTCGACGACCACGTCGATCAGTGACGCCTCCGCGTGCCGGAAGGCGTTGGACAGCGCCTCGCGCAGCGCCGCGATCAGGTTCTTGCCGGTCGACTCGCCGACCAGCGAGTCGACCGGCCCGAGGAAGCGGTGCGAGGGCTTGAAGCCCAGGGGCACCGCCGCCATGTTGATCTCGCGCAGGACGCGGGTGCGCAGGCCCGACGGCGCCTCGGCGGGTTCCTGCTGGAGGGCGAAGATCGCGGTGCGGATCTCCTGGATGGTCACGTCCAGTTCGTCGACCGCCCGGCCGACACCGGTCTGCACGTCCGTCTCGGCCGATCTGCGCTGGGCGCTCTCCAGCATCATCCCGGTGGCGAACAACCGCTGGATGACCAGGTCGTGCAGGTCGCGGGCGATCCGGTCCCGGTCCTCGTAGACCGCGAGCCGTTCCCGGTCCCGCTGCGCCTCGGCCATCATCAGCGCGAGCGCGGCCTGCGAGGCGAACTGGACGGCGAGGGTCCGTTCCGCCTCCGTGAACGGCCGGCCGCCGCGGGCACGGGGGGTGGCGAGCGCGCCCAGCACCCGCCCACCGCTGTGCAGGGGCAGCAGCATGCTCGGGCCGAAACGATTTGCCAGCTCGGTGACCATGCGGAAGTCGGTGGCGCAGTCGTCCACGAAGACCGCCTCGCCGCTCAGCAGTTTCGCCACCACCGGGCTCTCGGGCCCGATGATCGTCCCGAGCGAGGTGGCCGGGTCGTCCGCGGAAACGGCGACGATCTCCAGGCCGCCCTCCCCGGTCGGCAGCAGCACGATGCCGGCGGCCGAGCCGGCGAGGCGGCGGGCCTGTTCGGCGACGACGGAGAGCGCGTCGTCGGCGTCCCCGCCGGAGAGCAGCGCGGTGGTCACGGCGACCGATCCGTCGATCCAGCGCTCGCGCTGGCGCGCCGCCTCGTACAGCCGGGCGTTGCCGATGGCGATCCCCGCCTCCGTGGCCAGGACCCGCACCATGTGCAGGTCGTAGTCGTTGAACTCGGCGCCGTCGTCCTTCTCGGCCAGGTAGAGATTGCCGAAGATCTCGTCCTGCACCCGGATGGGGACGCCGAGGAAGGTCCGCATCGGGGGGTGGCCCGGCGGGAATCCGGCGAACCTGGGGTCGGCCGTCAGGTCGGCGAGCCGCAGCGGTACCGGGTCGTGGATCAGGGCGCCGAGCAGTCCCCGATGGCCGTCGGGGCGGTGGCCGATCTCGTCCGCCACCTCGTCCGGCACCCCGTACGTGACGAAGTCGGAGAGTCCCGCGCCCTCCTCGTCGACGACGCCGATGGCCGCGTAACGGCAGTGGGCCAGTTCGGCGGCCGTCTCGCAGATCCGGTCGAGGGTGGAGTGCAGTTCCAGGCCCGCCCCGACGGAGCGCATGGCCTCCAGCAGGTGCGGGATGCGGGTGGTGATCTCGGCGGACAGACCCTGCAGGCCGTGGGGCTCCCGTGCAGCGGCTTCGAGTGAGTCCTTCGGGACCTGCTCAGACATACCCAGAGCGTAATTAGTGACGTTTGGCGAGGAAAGTCGGCTTCACTGTTCCCGGCCCCGCCCCGGCGCGTCTCCCCTGCCCATGCACGCGTCCGTCCATGCGCCCGTCCCCCCACGTCCGCGTGCCGCTCCCGTACGTGCGTCCCCCACGTCCCCACGCCCGTACGCCGCTCACACCCGTACGTCCACCGCCCCGTCGGACACCCGCGCCAGCCCGGCGTCCCCGGTGTCCCCGGCGCCCACCGGTTCCGCGTCCTCTCCCGGATGGCGTACGGCCGCCATGGCCTCCTGCTCGCGTTCGCGTGCCAGCATCCGGCGCAGCGGGCCCTCGACGGCGGCGAGGTCGGCGTACGGGCCGCGCTGCACGATCCGCCCCGCGTCCAGCACCAGCACCTCGTCGACGGCTTCGAGCCCTTGCAGACGGTGGGTGATCAGGACCGTCGTGCGCCCGTGGGTGGCGGCCAGCAGGTCGGCGGTCAGGGCGTCCGCGGTCGCCAGGTCAAGATGCTCGGCCGGTTCGTCCAGGACGAGCACCGGGAAGTCGGCGAGGAGCGCCCGGCCCAGGGCGAGGCGCTGGCGCTGTCCGCCGGAGAGGCGTGCGCCGTGCTCGCCGACCGGGGTGTCCAGCCCGTCGGGCAGCGACTCGACCCAGTCGAGCAGCCTGGCCCGGCCGAGGGCGTCGCGCAGTTCGTCGTCCGTCGCGTCGGTGCGGGCGAGCCGCAGGTTCTCCCGGATGGAGCTGTCGAAGACATGGGCGTCCTGGGCGCACAGCCCGACGAACCGCCGCACCGCGTCCCCCTCCAGCTCACGGGCCTCGACACCGCCGATCCGGTACGTCCCCGTCCGCGCGTCCAGGAAGCGGAGCAGGACCTGGGCGAGGGTCGTCTTCCCCGAGCCGGAGGGTCCGACGACGGCGATGCGCCGGCCGGCCGTCAGCGTCAGGTCCACGGCGTCGAGGGCGTCCCGGTCCGTTCCCGCGTACCGGGCGGACAGCCCCCGCACCTCCAGCGGGAAGGGCGTGGCGGGGGCCTCGGCCGGGTCGTCGGGTTCGTGCACGGGCAGCGGGGCGTCCAGCACCTCGAACACCCGCTCCGCGCTCCGCTTGACCCGGTGGCGGTACTGCGCTGCGAGCGGCAGACCGGTCACCGCCTCGAAGGCGGCCAGCGGCGTGAGCACCACCACGGCGAGCTCCACGCCCGCGAGCCGGCCGTCCCGTACGGCCGGGAGGGCGACGAGCGCGGTCGCGATGACGGTGAGGCCGCCGATCAGCGTGGTGAGGCCGCCGCCGAGGGCGGTGGCGGCCGCCGCGCGGGCGGTGATGCGGGTCAGGACGCCGTCGGCCTCCCGGGTCCGTGCCGAGCGGGCGGGCAGGGCGCCCGCGACGGTCAGCTCGGCGGTCCCACCGAGCAGGTCGGTGATCCGGGTGGCCAGCTCGGCACGCGCGGGGGCCAGCCGGCGTTCCGTGCGGCGGGAGCAGGCCCCGGCGACCAGCGGCACTCCCACACCGGCCAGCAGGAGTCCGGCGGCCAGCACGGCGCCCGCGGCCGGGAGCAGCCAGCCGACGAAACCGGCGGTGGCCGCGCCGACGACCGCGGCGGTCGCGACGGGCAGCATCCAGCGCAGCCAGTAGTCCTGCAGGGCGTCGACATCGGCGACGAGCCGGGAGAGCAGGTCCCCGCGCCGGGTCCGGCGCAGACCGGCGGGCGCGATGCGCTCCAGTCCCCGGTAGACCGAGACGCGCAGCTCGGCGAGCATCTTGAGCACCGCGTCGTGCGAGACCAGGCGCTCGGCGTAGCGGAAGACGGCCCGTCCGAGGCCGAAGGCGCGGGTCGCGGTCACCGCGACCATCAGATAGAGCACCGGGGGCTGCTCGGAGGCGCGGGCGATCAGCCAGCCGGACACCGCCATGAGCCCGACCGCCGAGCCCAGGGCGAGGCTTCCCAGCAGCAGTGCGAGGGCCAGCCGGCCGCGCTGCGCCCCCGCGGCCTCCCTGACCCGGGCCAGGACGTCCCCGGAGCGGGGCGCGGTCTCCCTGATCACCCCGGCGCCCTCCGTCGCCACCGGCACGGGCTCCTCGGCCCCCTCCGGCAACGCCGTCGTCGGCACCGGCGCCCCGGTCCCGCCGGGCCGTTCCGGTCGTCGCGGTGTCCCCGGGGCCAGCGCCACCACCCGGTCGGCCACCGACAGCAGCGCCGGGCGGTGCACCACCAGCAGGACGGTCCGGCCCGCCGCCAGCCTCCGTACCGCTTCGACGATGCCCGTCTCCGTTTCGCCGTCCAGGCTCGCGGTCGGCTCGTCGAGCAGCAGCAACGGCCGGTCGGCGAGGAAGGCCCGCGCCAGGGCGAGCCGCTGCCGCTGTCCGGCGGAGAGCCCCGCCCCGTCCTCGCCGAGAAGCGTCCGGGCGCCGTCGGGCAGCTCCGCCACGAAGTCGTGGGCCCCCGCGTCGCGCAGGGCGGCCGCCACCGCGGCGTCGTCCGCGTCGGGACGGGCCAGCCGTACGTTCTCCGCGATCGTGCCCGCGAAGAGGTACGGGCGCTGCGGCACCCAGGCGATCCGCTCCCGCCACCGCTCGGGCGCGAGGTCCGCCAGCTCGACGCCGCCGACCCGCACCCGCCCCTCGTCGGGCGCCGTGAACCCCAGCACCACGTCGAGCAGGGTGGACTTCCCGGAGCCGCTGGGGCCGACCAGGGCGACGGTCTCCCCCTCCTCCACCACCAGCGAGGCCCGGTCCAGGGACGGCGCGGTACGGCCCTCGTGCCGTACGGTCACCCCCTCCAGCTCCAGCCGCAGCGACCGGGGGACCGGTGCCGTGCCGCCGGTCCGGGGCTCGGTCTCCAGGACCGCGAAGATCTCCTCGGCGGCCGAGAGCCCCTCGGCCGCCGCGTGGTACTGCGCGCCGACCTGGCGGATCGGCAGATACGCCTCGGGAGCCAGGATCAGCACGACCAGGCCGGTGTAGAGGTCGAGTTCGCCGTGCACCAGCCGCATGCCGATGGTGACGGCGACGAGGGCCACCGACAGCGTCGCCAGCAGTTCCAGCGCGAAGGACGACAGGAACGCGATGCGCAGGGTCCGCAGGGTGGCCCCGCGGTACTGCGCGGTGATCGTGCGGATGGACTCGGCCTGCGCCTTGGCCCGGCCGAAGACCTTCAGCGTCGGCAGTCCGGCGACCACGTCGAGGAAGTGTCCGGAGAGCCGGGACAGCAGCCGCCACTGACGGTCCATCCGCGACTGGGTGGCCCAGCCGATCAGGATCATGAAGAGCGGGATGAGCGGCAGGGTGACCACGATGATCGCCGCCGAGACCCAGTCCTCGGTGACGATCCTGGCGAGGACCGCCACCGGCACGATCACCGCGAGTCCGAGCTGCGGCAGATAGCGCGCGAAGTAGTCGTCGAGCGCGTCGACGCCCCGGGTGGCGAGCGTCACCAGGGAGCCGGTGCGCTGATCGCCGAGCCATCCCGGCCCGAGCTCCGCGGCACGGTCCAGCAGCCGGCCCCGGAGTTCGGACTTGACCGCCGCGCCGGTCCGGTACGCGGCCAGCTCGGTCAGCCAGGAGACCAGCGCCCGCCCCAGCGCGACTGCGGCGAGCAGGATCAGCGGGGTCCGCAGCCCGGAGACGGTCAGCCCGTCCTCGAATCCGCCCACCACCACCTCGGCGATGAGCATGGCCTGGACGATGACCAGCCCCGCCCCGACGGCGCCGAGCGCCACCACGGCGGCCAGGAAGAGGCGGGTGGCACGGGCGTGACGGAGCAGACGCGGATCGATCGGTTTCACGTGAAACAGCCCCTGGCGAGCTAGGTGTGTTGCCCTGTGGGTTCGGTGGACGGAGTCCGTCCGGCGGGTCGGGCCCGGTGTCGCGCCCCGGTCCCGGCCCGTCGGCCGGCTCCGCGTGCGGTCAGTGCGCTTCGGCGATGTGCTGCGTACCGATGCGCTTGCGGAACACCCAGTACGTCCAGCCCTGGTACAGCAGGACGACGGGGGTGGCAATCCCGGCGCACCAGGTCATGATCTTCAGCGTGTACGGGGTGGACGAGGCGTTGGTGACCGTGAGGCTCCAGGCGTCGTTCAGCGAGGACGGCATGACGTTCGGGAAGAGCGACAGGAAGAGCATCGCCACCGCGGCCGCGATGGTCACTCCGGAGAGCGCGAACGACCAGCCCTCGCGTCCCGCCGCGACCATGACGATCGCGGCGACCAGCGCCACCGCGGCGATGACCGTCGCCAGCAGGCTCCAGCCGTTGCCCCGGTCGAGCTGGGTCCAGATCAGGAAGCCGAGCGCGAGCACCGCGGTGACGACGCCCAGCTTCAGCGCCAGCTTGCCCGCCCGCTCCCGGATGTCCCCGACGGTCTTGAGCCCCGCGAACACGGCACCGTGGAAGGTGAAGAGGAAGAGCGTGACCAGTCCGCCGAGGATGGCGTACGGGTTGAGCAGGTCCCAGAAGTTGCCCACGTACTCCATGTCGGCGTCGATCTTCACGCCGCGCACGATGTTCCCGAAGGCCACGCCCCAGAGCAGGGCGGGGATCAGCGAGGTCCAGAAGATCGCGTGCTCCCAGTTGGTCTGCCACTTCTCGCCGGACCGCTTGGCCCGGTACTCGAAGGCGACCCCGCGCACGATCAGACAGCCCAGGATGATCAGCAGCGGCAGGTAGAAACCGGAGAACAGGGTGGCGTACCACTCGGGGAAGGCGGCGAAGGTCGCGCCGCCCGCGGAGAGCAGCCACACCTCGTTGCCGTCCCAGACCGGCCCGATCGTGTTGATCAGGACCCGGCGCTCCTTGCGGTCGCGGGCCAGCAGCTTGGTGAGGACACCGATCCCGAAGTCGAATCCCTCCAGGAAGAAGTAGCCGGTCCAGAGGACGGCGATGAGCACGAACCAGACGTCGTGGAGTTCCATCTCTCAGCTCCGCTGTTCTCAGTAGGAGAAGGCCATCGGCCGGTCGGCGTCCTCGTGGTCGCCGCCGATCCTGGTGGGCGGGTTGAGGTCGGCCTCCGTGAGCTCCGGCGGGCCCGCCTTGATGTACTTCACGAGCAGCTTGACCTCGATCACCGCGAGCACGGCGTAGAGCAGCGTGAATCCGATCAGCGAGGTGATCACCTCGCCCTGCGAGACGCCGGGGGAGACCGCGTCGCGGGTCTGGAGCACTCCGTAGACGACCCAGGGCTGACGCCCCATCTCGGTGAAGATCCAGCCCCAGGAGTTGGCGATCAGCGGGAAGAGCAGGGTCCAGAGCGCGAGGATCCAGTAGCACCTGGCGAGCTTCGGGCTGAGTGCCTTGTTCTTGAAGAGGACCAGATTCGGCACCTCGTCCTCACCGGTCCGCAGTGCCGGCGGCAGCATGAACTTCTTCCGGGTCAGCCACAGTCCGAGGATGCCGAGGCCGAAGGAGGCCATCCCGAAGCCGATCATCCAGCGGAAGCTCCAGAACGCGACCGGGATGTTGGGCCGGTAGTCGCCGGGGCCGTACTTCTCCTGCTCGGCCTTGTTGATGTCGTTGATGCCGGGGACGTACGAGGTGAAGGTGTCGTCCGCGAGGAAGGACAGTATCCCCGGGATGGAGATCTCCACGGTGTTGTGGCCCTTGGCCACGTCACCGACCGCGAAGATCGAGAACGGCGCGCCCTTCTGGCCCTCCCAGAGCGCCTCGGCGGCGGCCATCTTCATCGGCTGCTGCTTGAACATGACCTTGCCCAGCCGGTCGCCGCTGACGGCGGTGAGCAGTCCGGCGATCACGACCGTGATCAGCCCGAGCCGCAGCGAGGTCCGCATCACCGGGATGTGCCGCTTGCGCGCCAGGTGGAAGGCGGCGATGCCGACCATGAACGCGCCGCCGACCAGGAAGGCCGCGGTGATGGTGTGGAAGAACTGGGTGAGCGCGGTGTTCTGGGTGAGCACGTGCCAGAAGTCGGTGAGCTCGGCCCGGCCGCGTTCCTCGTTGATCCGGTAGCCGACCGGGTGCTGCATCCAGGAGTTGGCGGCCAGGATGAAGTACGCGGACAGGATGGTCCCGATGGAGACCATCCAGATGCAGGCGAGGTGGATCTTCTTCGGCAGCTTGTCCCAGCCGAAGATCCACAGCCCGATGAAGGTGGACTCGAAGAAGAACGCGATCAGCGCCTCGAACGCGAGCGGGGCGCCGAAGATGTCACCGACGAACCGCGAGTAGTCGGACCAGTTCATGCCGAACTGGAACTCCTGGACGATGCCGGTGACGACGCCCATGGCGATGTTGATCAGGAAGAGCTTGCCCCAGAACTTCGTCGCCCTGAGGTACTTCTGGTTGTTCGTCCGCACCCAGGCGGTCTGCAGGCCGGCGGTGAGCGCGGCGAGAGAGATCGTCAGCGGGACGAACAGGAAGTGGTAGACGGTGGTGATACCGAACTGCCATCGCGCCATGGTTTCCGGCGCCAGAGCCAGCTCCACGTCGTCTTCTCCTTACTTCGCCGTATCCATTCCGGCAGTTTGCCCCTTTGGCCCGACTGATCCCGGGAGCAAACCCGGTCGATCCGGGGAACAAAAAGGACGCGCTTGTGAACGCGTTCACATTCACAAGCATTATGGCGCACAGACTTTCGGGACGTTCGGGCGGGGTACCCCTCTTCGGGCGTTCCGGCAGCGTTCCGATCATTCCTCCCGAAGCAGACAACCGGAGGTAACCCTTCCGGGCCGCTGCCCGGTCCCCGCCGGAGCTCCACGCACCAGGGCCCCGCACCTCACGGACGAGGTGCGGGGCCCTGGGCCTGCCGTAGTGCGCGGGCGGACCGCGCCGCGCTACAGCTCCTTGCGGTACGCCTCCGTCACCTTGAGGAACAGGTCGTTCGCCTCGTCCTCACCGATCGAGACCCGCACCCCCTCGCCCGCGAACGGCCGGACCATCACGCCGGCCCGCTCGCACACCGCGGCAAAGTCGGCCGTGCGGTCCCCGAGCCGCAGCCAGACGAAGTTCGCCTGGGACTCCGGCACGGTCCACCCCTGCTCGGCCAGCGTCCGCTGCACCCGGTCGCGCTCGCCGACCAGGGAGCCGACCCGCCCCAGCAGCTCGTCCTCGGCGCGCAGCGAGGCGACCGCCGCGTCCTGCGCGAGCTGGCTGACCCCGAAGGGCACCGCCGTCTTGCGCAGCGCGGCCGCCACCGGCTCGTGGGCCACGGCGAAGCCGACCCGCAGCCCCGCCAGGCCGTACGCCTTGGAGAAGGTCCGCAGCACCGCCACGTTGGGCCGGTCCCGGTAGATCTCGATGCCGTCCGGCACCTCGGTGTCGCGGATGAACTCCCGGTACGCCTCGTCGAGCACCACCAGGACGTCGCCCGGCACCCGGTCCAGGAACCGCTCCAGCTCGGCCCGGCGCACCACGGTGCCGGTCGGGTTGTTCGGGTTGCAGACGAAGATCATCCGGGTGCGGTCCGTGATCGCGTCCGCCATCGCGTCGAGGTCGTGCACCTCGCCGTCGGTCAGCGGGACCTTCACCGAGGTCGCGCCGCTGACCTGCGTGATGATCGGGTACGCCTCGAAGGAGCGCCAGGCGTAGATGACCTCGTCACCGGGGCCCGACGTGGCCTGGAGCAGCTGCTGCGCCACACCGACCGAGCCGGTTCCGGTGGCGAGATGCGAAAGGGGCACACCGAAACGGTCGGACAGCTCGTTCATCAGACCGGTGCAGGCCATGTCCGGGTAGCGGTTGAAGTTCGAGGCCGCCGCCAGGGCGGACTCCAGCACCCCGGGCAGCGGCGGATACGGATTCTCATTGGAGGACAGCTTGAACGCGACCGGGCCGTCGGCAGCAGCCGGCCTGCCCGGAACATAGGCGGGGACGCCGTCCAGCTCGGCGCGCAGCTTGGGGCTCGTCTCGCTCACCGCAGGTCCTCCTCGACCGTCTGTACACATCAATACTGCTCACCTTATGAGGATTGGGCGCCGCTGCGAATGGGTCGATCGCCCAATCGTCCGGTGCGACCGGGAATGGGGGGAGCGCCACCCGTCACCGCGCACGCCGGTGGCTCACGCCGTGGCGCGCGTCCCCCGAAGAGGTGAGATGAGACCTCTTCGAGACATCGGCCATTCGGCAGGCCCATCGGTCCAGGTACCTGATACACCATGGACAGACCTGCCAACTTCCTTGATTTACAAGGCAATTGACCGTTAATGATCATGCAAAAACGTGCCTGTCAACGGGTGAATATGCGACCGGGCCAACCGCCCGTCCGAGCCCTACTATCGGCTCGCCATGACAGCAGCAGGGAAGCACCAGGTGAGCCGGACGGACACACCCCGGCGCGGCGGCGGCCGACAGGGACGAGCGGGAATCCGGGACGTGGCCGCCGCCGCCGGAGTCTCCATCACGACCGTCTCCGACGCGCTCAACGGCAAGGGCAGGCTCCCGGACGCCACCCGCCGCCATGTCCGCGAGGTCGCAGAGCGCCTGGGCTACCGCCCTTCCGCAGCGGCCCGCACCCTCCGTACCGGCAAGTCGGGCCTGATCGGCCTGACCGTGACGACCTACGGGGACGAACCCTTCACCTTCACCGAGTTCGCGTACTTCGCGGAGATGGCCAGAGCCGCCACCTCCGCCGCGCTCGCCCGCGGGTACGCCCTCGTCATCCTGCCCGCCACCTCGCGCCACGACGTCTGGTCGAACGTCGCCCTCGACGGCACCGTCGTGATCGACCCCTCCGACCAGGACCCGGTCGTCACCGAGCTGGTGCGCCAGGGGCTGCCCGTCGTCTCGGACGGACGCCCGGCCGGCACGCTCCCGGTCACCGCCTGGGTCGACAACGACCACGGCGCCGCCGTGCTCGACCTGCTCGACCACCTGGCCGCCGCCGGGGCCCGCCGCATCGGCCTGCTCACCGGCACCACCACCGACACCTACACCCGGCTCTCCACCACCGCGTACCTCCACTGGTGCGAGCGCGTGGGCCAGGACCCGGTGTACGAGTCCTACCCCGCCCACGACCCGTGTGCGGGCGCGGTGGCCGCCGACCGCCTGCTCGCCCGCCCCGACCGCCCCGACGCCGTCTACGGCCTCTTCGACCCCAACGGCACCGACCTGCTGGCGGCGGCCCGCCGCTACGGCCTGCGGGTCCCCGAGGACCTGCTGCTGGTCTGCTGCAGCGAGTCGACCGTGTACGCGACGACCGAGCCCCCCATCACCACGCTCTCGCTCAAGCCGCGCAGGATCGGCACGGCGGTCGTCCAGCTCCTGATCGACGCCATCGAGGGCGTCGATCACGACGGACCCGTGGAGCAGGTCATACCGACGGAACTCATCGTGCGGACGTCCTCGCAGCGCCGTCCGCCGCGCACCACGGTCAGCGCACCCCGCTCCCCGGCCAGGGATTGATCGGGTGATTTCGGACCAATCGACTGGTGAACCCGATGTGCGTCCGGATTCACCACCCCTGGTGCGTCACACAGCACGATCCGCATTCCTATGATGGGCGCACGACACCGCGGACCGCCCCGACCAGCAGGGCCCGTCAGGTGTACGGCGGCGCGACGGTGGTGGAGGGGTCGATGACACAGGGGGCCGGTCAGGAACCCGTGGTGCGGACTGCGACGTTGCGCGACTTCCGCGTACCGCCCTACGCCCAGAACCCGGTGCCGCCGTCGGCACCGCACCCGGGCAGCGCCGCGCCCGGCGACGAGCCGCCGGAGGGGTACACGCCCACCGCGCGCGACCTGCCCGTGATCAACCGCGGTGACACCCTCCAGGTGCCGACCGTCCCCGACCCGCGTCCCGCCCCGGAGCAGGGACGCGGGCCGCTGTACGTCGTCGGCGACGTCCACGGCTATCTCGACGAGCTCCGCACCGCCCTCGCCGAGCAGGGCCTCATCGACGCCGACGGCAAGTGGGCCGCGGGCAACGCCCGGCTCTGGTTCCTCGGCGACTTCACCGACCGGGGCCCCGACGGCATCGGCGTCATCGACCTCGTGATGCGGCTGTCCGCCGAGGCCGCCGCCGCCGGCGGCTACTGCAAGGCCCTGATGGGCAACCACGAACTGCTGCTCCTCGGCGCCAAGCGGTTCAACGACACCCCGGTCAACTCCGGCGCGGGCACCGCCACCTTCCAGGCCGCCTGGCTGCTCAACGGCGGTCAGAAGAACGACATGGAGCGGCTCCAGGACGTCCACCTCCAGTGGATGTCCCGGCTCGACGCGATCGTCGAGGAGGACGGGCATCTGCTGATGCACTCCGACACGACGGCGTACCTCGAATACGGCACCACCATCGAGGACGTCAACGACAACGTGCACGCCATTCTCACGCGCAACGACGCCGACGAGTGCTGGGACCTCTTCCGGAAGCTCACCAAGCGGTTCGCCTTCCGCGACGAAGCGGGCCCGCAGGCCGTCCGGGAACTGATGGCGACCTACGGCGGACAGCGCATCGTCCATGGCCACAGCCCCATTCCGTACCTCCTCGGAGAGGTCGGTTCGGAGGACGGCGAGGACGGTTCCGGCCCCGTGGTCGAGGGCCCGCACGTGTACGCGGACGGGCTCGCCATCGCCATGGACGGCGGTGTGACCATGGCCGGAAAGCTACTGGTCGTCCAGCTGCCTCTGCATGACTGACGCTCTTTCGGGAAGACGCATCCACGACCTGACCGCGCCGACTGCTGGGCCTATTTCCGGAAACCCCCTGTCTCCCCGTGCCGTGGGCGCTCTACCATCGGCGTATCAGTAGCAGGCTCTCCTCCGTTTCCGCCCGAAAGCCCGGTATGAACGCGGGTGTTCGGGCCCTACGGAGCATCGGGGGATGCACATGAACAGCGCTCCGCACCTGCTGGCCGAGGACCGCCCCGAGTACGAGCGGATCCTCGATGACGCACTGCGTCATGCCCATGAACGACCAGATCTGGCCGCGGTCGGCGAACGGCTCAACGCCGTGCAGCTGCGCACCATGGCGCTGGACGCCACGGCGCTGATCACCGCGACGGCCGCCACCGAGTACCAGCACTACGTGCAGGCCCGCGAGGAACTCCGCAGACCGGCCGAGGGCGAGGACGAGGAATCGGATCCGCCCCCCGACACGAACCGGCAGCGCCGGTCGGGCGCGGGCATAGGAGCCGTCGTCACGGTCCTGGCGCCGGTGCTCGCGGGCACCGCAGCGTTCATATTCCTGCTGGTCGGCTATCTGCTGCGGCTGCTCGACGACCCGCCGGCCTTCGCCTCGACCATGGTCTCCGCGGGCTGGTTCTTCGCCGCGGTCATGGCGGCCGCGATCCTGGTCGCCGTCGTCGGGCTGCTCATCACCGCGCTGCGCAACGGCGCGGAGCCGCGTCCCGTCGAGGAGGCGGAGGAGGAGCTTCCGGAGGAGGTGGCGCGGGCCCGGGAGGCATGGCGCCATGCCCTGCTGGAGCGCGGCATACTGCCGTTCCTGCGGGACGCGCTCGACGACCCCGGCGCCGGACGTGCCGCGCGCACCCCGGTCCGCTCGGCGAACCGCATCCCGAAGGTCGGCTACAGCCGGCCGGACTTCACCAGCCCGGACGGCGGCCCGACGGCGGGCCCGCGGCCGACGTTCACCAGTCCGGACTTCACCAGCCCCGACTTCGGCGGCCCCGAGCACGAACCGGACTGACCAGCTCCGCCACCGGCCCGGCGCGGCCCGTCACGGTCCCCTCCGCCACCGGCCCGGCACGGCCCGCCGTGGTCTCCTCCCGCGCACCGCCGGACTCGCACCGGAGGTCCTGGGAGGTCGTCATCGACGGGTGCGTTCCCCGGGCGGCTGTTCGTCCCGGGAACCGGTCCGGTTCAGCCGCAGCAGTCTCTCCCCGGTCGCGTACAGCTCGACCAGCAACGGCCGCATCGCCCTGCCCGCCTCCGTCAGGTCGTACCGCGTCCGCACGGGAAAGCCGCGCCGCCGCTCCACGGTCACGAGCCCTCTCTCCCGGAGGGACCGAAGCCGCTCACTGAGCACCTTGGGCGACAACTCGGGGAACAGTGCGCGCAGTTCCATGAAGCTGCGGGGGCCTCCCATCAACTCGCGCAGCAACAGGGTGGTCCACCGGCCCGAAACCGCCGCGAGCGCCACCTCCACCGGGCATCCGGCCTCGGGCCGACGGGTGCGGCCCGACTGCCCGGGTACCAACTCCGCGTCCCAGACGTGGGTTTCCGTTTGGTGACCCATGCCGTCGGACTGTTCGCTTGCCACATGACACATCCTCCCAGCCCGACCCTGGCCCGCAGGGCCGCCGACCACCCGTTCGTCTTCGCCCGGGCCTTCAACACCTTCGATCCGGCGGTCCTGGACCGGCTCTACGAGCCCGACGCCGGCTTCGTGCCGACGCCCGGCCGCCTGGTCACCGGAGCGGAGCGGTTCCGGGCCAACGACGAATTCCTCCGCCTGCGCGTCCCGATCGAGGTGTCGCCCCGCCACACGTACGTCGTCGGTGACCTGGCCCTGCTGATCGTCGACTTCGTCATCGCCGGAACCGCCGCGCACGGCGGCGAGGTACGCATCGAGGGCACCGCGACGGACGTCGCCCGTCGCGGACCCGACGGATACTGGCGCTACGTGATCGACAACCCGTTCGGGGTGGCGCACCCTCCCGAACCGGCATCGACCGCCCCCGGCCCCCGCTGAGCGCCCACGACCGGATGGCCGCGGGCACCCGGCGCGAGCTCCGGGGCGGGGGCTCAGTCCGCGATCGGCAGATAGACCCGGTTGCCCGCGGCCGCGAACTCCTTGGACTTCTCCGCCATGCCCGCCTCGATCTCCTCCTGCGAACCGCCGTGCTCGCGCCGGATGTCCTGCGAGATCTTCATCGAGCAGAACTTCGGTCCGCACATCGAGCAGAAGTGCGCCGTCTTCGCCGGCTCCGCGGGCAGCGTCTCGTCGTGGTACTGCCGCGCGGTGTCCGGGTCGAGGGCCAGGTTGAACTGGTCCTCCCAGCGGAACTCGAACCGGGCGTCGGAGAGCGCGTCGTCCCACTCCTGCGCCCCCGGGTGCCCCTTGGCGAGGTCCGCCGCGTGGGCCGCGATCTTGTAGGTGATGACGCCGGTCTTCACATCGTCCCGGTCGGGCAGGCCCAGGTGTTCCTTCGGCGTGACGTAGCAGAGCATCGCCGTGCCCCACCAGGCGATCATCGCCGCGCCGATGCCGGAGGTGATGTGGTCGTACGCCGGCGCGACATCGGTGGTCAGCGGGCCGAGCGTGTAGAACGGCGCCTCCTCGCAGATCTCCTGCTGGAGGTCGATGTTCTCCTTGATCTTGTGCATCGGGACGTGTCCCGGACCCTCGATCATGGTCTGGACACCGAACCCCTTGGCCACCGTGTTGAGTTCGCCGAGCGTCCGCAGTTCGGCGAACTGCGCCTCGTCGTTGGCGTCGGCGATCGAACCGGGCCGCAGCCCGTCACCCAGCGAGTACGTCACGTCGTAGGCCGCGAGGATCTCGCAGAGCTCCTCGAAGTGCTCGTACAGGAACGACTCCTTGTGGTGCGCCAGGCACCACGCCGCCATGATCGAGCCGCCGCGCGAGACGATGCCGGTCTTGCGACGGGCGGTCAGCGGCACGTACGGCAGGCGCACGCCGGCGTGCACCGTCATGTAGTCGACGCCCTGCTCGGCCTGCTCGATGACGGTGTCCTTGTAGATCTCCCAGCTCAGTTCCTCTGCCCGGCCGTCCACCTTTTCGAGCGCCTGGTAGAGCGGGACGGTACCGATCGGAACGGGTGAATTACGCAGAACCCACTCACGGGTGGTGTGAATGTTGCGGCCGGTGGACAGATCCATCACGGTATCGGCGCCCCAGCGCGTCGCCCACGTCATCTTTTCCACCTCCTCCTCGATGGAGGACGTCACCGCGGAGTTGCCGATGTTGGCGTTGACCTTCACCAGGAACCGCTTCCCGATGATCATCGGTTCGATCTCGGGGTGGTTGACGTTGGCCGGCAGCACGGCCCGGCCGGCCGCGATCTCCTCGCGCACCACCTCCGGCGCGACGTTCTCCCGGATCGCCACGTACTCCATCTCCGGGGTGATCTCGCCCCGTCGGGCGTACGCGAGCTGGGTCACGGGCCGTCCGTCCCGGCTGCGGCGGGGCAGCCGGGGACGGCCCGGGAAGACCGCGTCGAGGTTGCGCAGCCCGCCGCGCGGCGAGGTGTGCCTGAGTCCGTCGTCCTCGGGACGGACGGGGCGACCCGGGTACTCCTCGGTGTCGCCGCGGGCAGTGATCCAGTTCTCCCGCAGCGGTGCGAGTCCGCGACGGACGTCGGTCTCGACAGCAGGATCGGTGTACGGCCCCGACGTGTCGTACAGCGTCACGTCCTTGCCGTTGGTGAGGTGCACCTGACGGACCGGCACCCGGAGGTCCGGGCGCGAGCCCGAGACGTATCCCTTGTGCCAGCCGATGGACTTCCCGGCCTCGTCGCTCCGACTGGAGGCAGGCGTGCGTGCGTCCGATGTGGTCATGAGACCTACTCCCTACGCCGGCATTACCCGGTAACAGGTTCGGCGGTCGGCGCAGCCGTTTCCGTACGGACGTACGGATGTCAGCGCCCTCTCAGCCCGGTGCTCCGAGCTCCCGCGTGTACAAAGGTTCCTCCACGCTAGCGTCCCGTCCGGCGGGATGAACAGTGGGCCCGTCCCTTCTTGCGATGATCTGCCGGTGACGTCCCCCCGTATCGACACCGATATCGACACCGAACTCCAGGGCCATCAGCACGGCCACTCGCACGGTCACGGTCCCGCGGCGCCCGTCTCCAGACATCTGCGCAAGGTCATCGCGGCCGTCCTGATCCCGTTCGCCACCGCCGTCGTCGTCGGCCTGGTGGCGCTCTGGCCGGGCGGCGCTCCCGCGCACGAACGGACCGGCGTGGGGTTCGACCGGCAGACCCGACAGGCGAAGGTGGTGAGAGTCGACATGGTGAACTGCAAGGACGTGAACGCGGTGCAGGTGCCCGTCGGCCAGGAGGCCGCCCCGCCGACGGACGACGACAGGGGATCGTGCCGGAAGGCCACCGTTGAGGTGACGTCCGGGCCCGACAGGGGCCGGACGTTCGTCGAGATCGTGCAGCCCGACGCCCCGCGTCAACTGCGCGAGGGCCAGGGCGTGATCGTGTCGTACGCGCCCGACGCACCCCGTGATCTGCAGTATTCGGTGACGGACGTGGCCCGGAAGTTCCCGATGACCCTGCTGGCCGGGATCTTCGCCCTGGTCGTGGTCGCGGTGGGCCGGATGCGCGGGGTGTTGGCGCTGGTGGCGCTCGCGGTCTCGTTCGCCGTGCTGACCCTGTTCATCCTCCCGGCCGTGCTCCAGGGCTCCAACCCGCTGCTCGTCGCGGTGGTGGGAGCCAGCGCGATCATGCTGATCGCGCTCTACATGTGCCACGGCCCGAGCGCCCGCACCTCGGTGGCGGTGATCGGCACGCTGGCCTCGCTGCTGCTGATCGGACTGCTCGGATCGCTCTTCATCGGCTGGGCGAGCCTGAGCGGCAACACCGACGACAACACCGGCCTCATCCACGGCCTGTACCCGCACATCGACATGAGCGGTCTGCTGCTGGCCGGTGTCATCATCGGTTCGCTCGGAGTGCTCGACGACGTGACCGTCACCCAGACGTCCGCGGTCTGGGAACTGCACCGGGCGAACCCGTCGATGGGCGTGCGCGGGCTCTACCGGGCGGGGATCAGGATCGGGCGCGACCACATCGCCTCGGTCGTCAACACGCTCGTGCTCGCCTACGCCGGCGCCGCGCTGCCATTGCTGCTGCTCTTCTCCATCGCGCAGAGCAGCGTGGGGACGGTGGCCAACAGCGAGCTGGTGGCGGAGGAGATCGTACGAACCCTGGTCGGCTCGATCGGACTGGTCGCCTCGGTGCCGGTGACGACGGTGCTCGCTGCGCTGGTCGTCTCCGCGGACCGCACAGAACTCGGCGCGGAAGCCGGGGCTTCGGCACCCGTACGGGCCGGGAAGGGCCGTCGTCGCAGGACGAGGGCCTGAACGTCTCCGCCGGGTGAGCAATTCACCCATTCGGCAGGTGCCGTGTTCGACCGGCGATCCGGTGGGCGGCACCGGGTTCCTTCAGCCCGCGTTCTGCTCCTCGGCGAGGATCCGGCCCAGGGCCTCCTCCAGATTGCCCTCGAAGTCACCGAGCGTGCACTCCTGCCCCAGCGGCACGAGCTTGTCGGTCCGGTCGAGAAAAGCCACGAGCGGCGCGGTACCGGCCCGGAAGAGGGCCCGGTCCTCGCCGACCTGAAGGCGGATGTGCACATCGGACAGCCCCTCGGGCTCCGTCGGCCCGATGTGCACATCACCGTCCCCACTGGGACTGTTGAGGCCGTCGAGCAACAACTCACGACCGAATGCCCAGGTGACGGGGGCATCGCCGGGCAGATGGAAGGTCATGCGGATCGCATACGGATCGCAGACCTCGTACCGGAGCTCCACCGGGATCCGGAAAGAGAGTTCCTCGGAGACGAGGAAGCTCATCATGACCTCAGCTTGAACCGACTCGCGCATCGTTCAACCCCGCAGTAGATGAATCTGGCCAGGAATGATCCCCCATGGCCCTATTGACGCCATCGTGGTGCACGCGATAGCAGATCACAAGGAGTGATTTTTCAGATACTGATAGAGAACACGAACGAACGCAAGAGGTTGGACACTTCGCCACGTAGTTGTTCGACTGCGGGGAGCAACCGACTCTCCTGCTCCAGGGGTACCGAAATGGCCATCGCAGCAGCGGTGAATCCGGCCGCGATCGGGATGGCCGCGCAGACCGTGCCCAACGCGTACTCCTGTCGTTCGATGACAGGTTCCATCCGTTCCAGCGACCGCAACCGCTCCAGGAGTGCCGCCCGGTCCCGCACCGAGTAGCGGGTCAGCGGACGCACAGGGTGACGATCGAGGTGGTCCTCGCGGGCCTTCTCGTCGAGCTGGCTCAGCAGACACTGGCCGATCGCGTGGGCGTGCCCGGTCTCCCGGAAGGAGGCCCATTCCGTGACGGCGGGGGTGGCCGGTGCGTCGGCGACCGCGATGAGTTCGATCTCGCCCTCGCGGTAGACGGCGCAATACACCGGTGCGCCGATGACATCGCGCCAGCGGCTCAGCGAATCGGCCATTCTGCTGCGACGGTGCCGCAGGGCCCCTTCACAGGCCAGGCGTTCGGCGGCGGCCCCGAAGAGGAACACGCCCTTCTCCCGGCGCAGGTAGCCCTCGTGCGTCAGCGTGCGCAACAGGTGGTAGGCGGTGGGAAGGGGCAGGCCCGTCTCCCTGGCCAGCTGTTTCGCGGGCGCCCCGTCCCGATGGGCACCCACGGCCTCCAGCAGTCTCAGCGCTCGCTGAACCGAACCGATCAGCGTCGGGGCAGCAGTGCTCGATGCCGTGGTCAACGGTCACCCCCAGGCATGGTGACGGGTGGTCAGCCCGCCTGTGGGGGCCGCCCCCACCGGCTGCCGCATGACTGGGTCCGGAGAGTGAAAGCCGTACAAACCGCTGGTCAGCTCGGTGACGGTCGGTTGATTCCCAGAGGGTGGCAGCGAATTGTCACTGTATCGGCCGGGTCCGCACGGAGCGTGGTTTCGTCGTGACGCTTAGCTCAGCCGGGCTAATTCCCGGCCTGCTTCCGATCTTCCTACCAGTCACCGCGTGAGGAGGACGACATGAACTTGCGTACGACGAAGATGAGCCCGCCGACCAGGATCACGAATACCAGGACCTTGAAGAGCAGGCCGATCACGAATCCGACCACATTGGCGATCAGACCGCCAAACACGACGATCGCGACGACCGGCACCGCAATCCACTTCACCCACCAGGGCATCCCGGCGAATATCTCCCGCACAGCCATCGTCCTTACCTCGTCTCTGTGAGTTCCTGCCTTCGATGCTAGAGGCGAGGAAGGGTCCGGCGGCGGTTCCGCGGCCCTTGAAGTCCCCTGATCGACCCCCTAGGGATCCCTGAGACCAAAACCCCCGCTCCCCGGACGGCGGGGAGCGGTTCCCGGCCCGGCGGGAGTCAGCTCTCCGGCGGGGAGAAGACCACCATCACCCGCAGGTCCTCGGTGATGTGGTGGAACTTGTGGGCGACCCCGGCGGGCACGTACACCACGCTTCCCCTGCCCACCTGTGTGGTCTCCATGCCGACCGTGATCGCCGCACGCCCGCTGACCACGAGGTAGACCTCGTCCTGATCGTGCGGCTGCTGCGGGTCGAGCTCACCGGCGTTCAGCGCGTAGAGGCCGACGGACATGTTTCGTTCCTTCACGAACTGCAGGTACGCGCCGTCGTTGGCGGCCCGCTCCGCCTCCAGTTCGTCCAGTCTGAATGCCTTCATGGCCAGTCCGCCCCTTGCCTCTGCACTGCCGGTGTCCGCCACCGATCATGTCTGCCACGATCAGACACATGAAGAATTTCCTAGTCAAGACGATCGCCAACGCGGGTGCCCTGGCCGTGGCCGTCTGGCTGATCCAGGACATCACGCTGAGCGGCGGCAGCACCGGCCGCAAGGCGCTCACGCTGATCCTGGTCGCCCTGCTCTTCGGCCTGGTGAACTTCGTGGTCAAGCCGGTCGTACAACTGCTGACGCTGCCGCTCTTCATCCTCACGCTCGGGCTGATCACCCTGCTGGTCAACGCGGTCATGCTGCTGCTGACCTCATGGCTGGCCGGGCTGTTCGACCTGAGCTTCCACGTCGAGGGCTTCTGGACCGCCGTGCTCGGCGGACTGATCATCTCGATCGTCTCGTGGGCGCTGAACGCGATCCTGCCCGACAACGACTGAACGACGCCCGCGCACCGCTTCGGCAGCAACCGGAACGGTGCGTACGGAACCGGTGGCACACCGGAGAGCAGCGAGGATGAACCATGAGCACCTTGGGCGACGGAACCCGGGCGGTACGGGCCGGGCTGCCCGAACCGGAACAGTTCGAGCCCACCCTGCCCGGCCCGGTGTTCGCCGCGCACTTCCACCTCTCCGGTGAGCCGACCGGCCCCTACACCTATGGCCGGGACACCAACCCGACCTGGACCCGTCTGGAACGTGCCATCGGCGAGCTGGAGGCGCCGGGGGAGGACGTCGAGACCGCGGTCTTCGCCTCCGGGATGGCGGCGATCTCGGCCGTGCTGCTGTCCCGGGCGCGCACCGGCGACGTGGTCGTACTGCCCGACGACGGCTACCAGGCCCTGCCGCTGGTACGGGAGCAGATGGAGGCGTACGGCGTCGAGGTACGGACCGCGCCGACCGGCGGCGACGGGCAGCTGGCGGTCCTCGAAGGGGCGAAGCTGCTGTGGATCGAGACCCCGTCCAATCCGGGGCTCGACGTCTGCGACGTGCGTCGGCTCGTCGACGCGGCACACACGGCCGGCGCCCTGGTCGCCGTCGACAACACGCTCGCCACCCCGCTCGGCCAGCGGCCGCTGGAGCTGGGGGCCGATTTCTCGGTGGCCAGCGACACCAAGGGCATGACCGGGCACGGGGACATCCTGCTCGGCCATGTGACCTGCCGCGATCCGGAACTGATGGCGGGGGTGCGGCGCTGGCGCAAGGTCGTCGGCGCGATTCCGGGGCCGATGGAGGCCTGGCTCGCGCACCGTTCGCTGGCCACGCTGGAGCTGCGGATCGACCGGCAGTGCGCCACCGCGCTGACCCTGGCCGAGGCGTTGTCCCGGCGGCCGGAGGTCACCGGGCTGCGGTACCCCGGACTGCCCTCCGACCCCTCGTACCCGCAGGCCGTCCGGCAGATGCGGCGCTTCGGGCCGGTGGTGTCGTTCGTCCTGCCCGACCGCGAGCGGGCCGAGCGCTTCCTGGCCGCGCTGCGGCTGGTCGACGACGCGACGAGTTTCGGGGGCGTGCGTTCCACCGCCGAGCGCCGGGGGCGGTGGGGAGGCGACGCCGTGCCGGAGGGCTTCATCCGCTTCTCGGTCGGCGCCGAGAACCCGGACGACCTGGTGGCCGACGTGGAACGGGCACTGGACGAGGCCGCGGCCGACAGCTGACCGACCGGTGGTACGGCGGTCCGAGCCTCCCCCCTCGTGGCTCGGACCGCCTCCGGTTCTTCCTGCGAAGAACCGCCCAAGCCAGGCTAGTTGACTCTCCGTCAGTGTCCAATCACCGTGGCGACAGCGACCTATCGACATATTTATAGTTGTACGGGCCCGAAGCGTCGCGAAGGTGGGAGAGACCGGACATGGACCTGGCCCTGTTGCGCACGTTCGTCACGGTGCACCGGGCCGGCTCCTTCACCAGGGCAGCCGCCCTGCTCGGCCTCTCCCAGCCCGCGGTCACCTCGCAGATCCGCACCCTGGAACGGCAGCTGGGCCGGCCGCTCTTCCTGCGCAGGGCCCGCGGGGTGACCCCGACGACCATCGGCGACGAGCTCGCGCACCGGGCGGCACCGCATCTGGACGCGCTGATCGAGATCACCGAGGCGGAGCTCGACGAGGAGTCGGGCGTACGGACCCTGCATCTGGCCGGGCCGCCCGAATTCACCTCGGTACGCGCCCTGCCCGCGCTCACGCCGCTCGTCGCCCAGGGGCTGGCGCTGCGCAGTTCCTTCTTCACCTGCGCCGAGGAGGCGCTGGAGGGCCTGGCGGCCGGGCATCACGACCTGGCCATCGCGACGGCCCGTCCGCGCGGCGGGCTGCTCACCGCGACCCCGCTCTGCGACGAGGAGCACGTGCTGGTCGCCGCGCCGCGCTGGGCCGGACGCCTCGCTCCGGGAACCTTGCGGCACAAGGGGCCGGTGGTGCTGGCCCAGCTGCCGGTCGTGGAGGTCCACGAGAGCCTGCCGTTCGTCTCCCGCTACTGGACCGCCGTCTTCGAGAGCCCGCCCGCCGCGTCCGGGACCGTCGTCGTGCCGGATCTGCGGGCCGTCCTGGAGTGCACGGCAGCGGGCGCCGGCCTCGCCGTGCTGCCGCGCTACCTGTGCGAGAGGGCGCTGGAGCGGGGAGAGCTCGTGGCCCTCCTGGATCCTCCCGTGCCCCCGTTGCGCACCTATTTCCTGGCGGTGCGCACCGGCACCCTCGCGCTGCCGCACATCGCGCGGGCGCACGAGTGGCTGCTGCGTGCCGCCGCCGACTGGTGAGCGCACAGCCGCCCAGGACCGGACGGGTGTTTCAGAATCGGTTCAGTGGGCCACTCTCTTGCCATGACCGAACGTCCTGTGGTCAAGCGCACCGCACGCGCCATCCTGCTCGACGGCAACGACCTGATCCTCATCAAGCGCACCAAGCCCGGAGTGGATCCGTACTGGCTCACGCCGGGCGGTGGGGTCGAGCCCGAGGACGCCACCGTCGTCGACGCCCTGCACCGCGAGGTGGACGAGGAGCTCGGCGCCAAGATCACCGATGTGGTCCCCTGTTTCGTCGACACCGTGGAGCACATCGAGGGCGGTGGGGTGAAGGGGGTGAAGGTCCAGCACTTCTTCGTCTGCCGGCTGGAGTCGATGGACCTGTCCCGGCGCCACGGCCCCGAGATCGACGACCCCTGCGGGGAGTACGACGTCGTGCGGGTGCCGTTCAGCCGCATGGGGATCGCCGCCGTCCACCTCGTGCCGCTGTCGCTGAGGCACTACCTGGACGGCAACATCGAGGGCGTACGGGCGATGCACGCGCCCGACCTGGGCTGACCGGCGAAGGGCCTCGGTCCGGCCCTCGTTCCCGTCCTCGGGCCCGGACTCGGGTCTTCGGCGCGGGTCGTCGCCCCGGGCCGGGGCGGGCCGGGGCGGGCCGGGCCGCCCGGGTCAGCTGTGGCCGGTCCCCGTCAGCTCTTCCAGGTAGTCGTGGCGGATGCGCTCGGCCGGTATGCCGACCCCTCTCAGCACGTCCACGCTGCTGCGGATCATGCCGGGCGGGCCGGAGAGATAGGCGTCGTACTCGTGCCACGGGCCGCACGCGCGCACGGCCTCGGGCAGCAGCCCCTGCAGGACTCCGTCCTCCCCCGGGCCGGAGGCGACCACCGGCCGCACCGCCAGCCAGGGATAGGTCCGCTCCAGTTCGGTCAGGGCGCCGATCTCGTACAGGTCGTGATCGGTGTGCGCCCCGTAGAACACCTCCACCGGACGCCGGTCGCCCCGCTCGGCGACCTCCTCCACCAGCGCCTTGATCGGGGCTATGCCCGTACCTCCGCCCAGGCAGAGCAGACCGTTGTGGGTGGAGTGGTCGACCGTCATCCTGCCGGTGGGCGGACCGAGGCGCACGACGTCCCCCGGCCGGGCCCGGTGCACCAGGGCGTTGGAGACCCAGCCGGCCGGGACCGCCTTGACGTGGAAGGTGAGCAGGCCGTCGGGACGGGGCGCCGAGGCGAAGGAGTAGTGCCGCCAGGTCCGGGGCCACCACGGGGTCTCCATGGCCGTGTACTGACCGGCGAGGAAGGGGTAGGCGTGGTCGGGGCGGAGCGTGAGCACCGCTATGTCTCGGGTTCTCAGTTCGTGGGAGACGACCTCCGCGTGCCACCAGGCGGGGGACCACTGCTCGTCCTCGGCAGCCGCGTCGATCATGATCTGCGACATCGTGGTGTAGGCGCGCACCCACGCCGCTTCCGCCTCCCCGCCCCACGTGGCGGTCGCGTACCGGCTCAGGGCGCCCAGAAGCGCCTCCCCCACCGCTGGATAGTGCCCGGACAGCGTGCCGTACTTGCGGTGCCCCCGGCCCAGTTCACCCAGGTACTCGGTCAGGGCGACGGGATCGTCCAGCCGGTCGGCCGCGGTGAGGATCGCGCGCAGGAGCCGGTCGCGCTGGGTGTCCATCGCGACCGGGAACAGCTCGCGCAGCTCCGGACGCCGGACGAAGAGCAGGGCGTAGAAGTACGAGGTCACCTGGTCGGCCACGGGTGAGATCTCGGTCAGAGTGCGATGGATCAGAGTCGCGTCGGCAGATCTGTGTGTCGCGTCCTCGGTCCACCCGGTGGCCGGAGCATCCATCCTGTGCCTCGCCTCAAACGTCTTATGGTCGCCTTACGTACCCACACGGTCCGCAGCCCTGTTCACGGGTGCGGTCGGGACCCATCCAGCCGCCCGGTGAGCGCTGCCACATCCCTCGGTCCAGCATGCCCTGCCCCGAATACGGGCCGGGCGGAACAACAGGAAGTCCCGTTGATCGAAACGGCCTTCCGTCCGGCTCTCTGCCCCGCGACCTACCTGCGGAATCCATCACGCGCACTCGGGTCGTGCCGGTTCCGGTGACCGCCCCTCAGCCGGGCGGGACGGCGGCCCGCTCCGGGGAGGGAGCACGTGGAGGAGGCGTGCTGTACGCCGAGGCCAGTACGCGTGGTTACTCCCGCTGAGGGACGTCCGATCGCCTCGGTCCGGGCACCGTGTTTCACGTGAAACCACTCAAACGCCCCGTCCGCCGCGGTCTCCTGGTGGCGCACGTCTCGATATCCGTGAGCTGGCTGGGACTGACCGTCGGGCTGCTGACGCTCGGCATCACGGCCTTCCTCACCGAGGAGCCCGCCACCGCACGGGCCGCCACACTCGCCATGAAGATCTTCGGTGACTGGCTGGTCGTGCCGGTCGCCCTGCTCTCCCTGCTCAGCGGCCTCGTCCTGGCGCTCGGTACCCCCTGGGGGCTGGCCAGGCACCGATGGGTCTGGACGAAGTTCTGGCTCACCCTGATCACGGCGGCGCTGTCCGTGTTCTCGTTGCGCCCCGGCATCGACGAGGCGGCGGCACGCGGCACCGTCGACATCGACCTGGTGGTCGCCCCTTCGGTGGCGACGGCGACGTATCTGTTCATCACCGCGATATCGGTGCTGAAGCCCTGGGGGCCGACCCGTCGCGGCCGACGGCCGCGTCCGGCTGCCGGGACCGGTAAAGCAGTGGACGTGCGAACATCGCGTCGGACAGCCTGACCCCCATGCCCAGCTCACTTCCCCGACCGTCCGCCGACTCGCCCGTCCGGCGCCTCACCCCGGGTGACCTGGTCGCCTGCGCCGATCTCTGCGAGGACCGGGGCTGGTCCCGCGACGAGCACAGATGGGGTCTCCTCCTGGCCGCGGGAACGGCTTACGGCATGGACGACCCCGGGGGAAAGGGGCTGATGGCCACCTGCGTGGTGACCTCCTACGGTTCACGGCTGGCCGCCATCGGCATGCTGCTCGTCGCGGAACGTTACGCGCGGCAGGGCATCGGCCGGCGGCTGATGAACCATGTGATGGCCGAGACCGGGGACACACCCCTCAGCCTCTACGCGACGGCTGCCGGACGACCGCTCTACGAACAGCTCGGGTTCACCGCCGTGGGCCGCACCGAGCGAATCACCGGCCTTCTCCGGCCGACCGGGGGCAGGTCCTCCACCGTGTCCGTCCGCCCGGCCGCGGCGGAGGACCTGCGCACCCTGGTCCAACTGGACGCGGAGGTCTTCGGCACCGACCGGACCCATGTCCTCGCCCGGCTGCCCGCGTACGCCGACCACATCCGGGTCGCCGAGGACCGCGGGGACCTCGTCGGTTACGCGGCGACCTGGCCGAGCGCGGGCACTCAGGTGATCGGCCCGCTGATCGCCCGTGACACCGCCACGGCCCGAGAGCTCGTCGTCTCCCTCGCCGGGACGACGGATCGCCCCCTGCGCACGGACGTCGACGCACGCCATTCGGAACTGCTCGACTGGTTCAAGGAGTGCGGTCTGCAGTCCGGCCCCACGACCACGCTGATGGTCCGCGGGACCTCGGGCCTGCCCGGTGACTGGAGCCGCCGCTACACCCCGCTGACCGTGGCGATGGGCTGACGGCAGGCCCGGCGCCGAAGCCCCGATGACGCGGAGCACGAGCGGCGCCCCATGCGTGTCCCCTGTTTGCGATCACTGATTAGTTGCAAGCAGGGGCTATTTCGGAAGTCGCCTACCCTGGATGAAAGCGGCTCCGACCCGGAAGAGAGACCCATGACAGCGACGGACCCCGCACTGACCGCCCTCTCCCAGGGCTGGTGCGCCCTCTCCCTGCTTCACGGGAAGATCGAGGCCCGCATCGAGCGGGCCCTGCAGTCCGGGCATGGTCTCAGCGTGCGGGAGTACTCCCTGCTCGACGTCCTGAGCAGGCAGCACAGCGGCCCCGGGGGACACCTCCAGATGAAGCAGGTCGCGGATGCCGTCGTCCTCAGCCAGAGCGCCACGACCCGTCTGGTCACCCGCCTCGAGGACCGCGGGCTGCTGACCCGGTATCTCTGCGCCACCGATCGCCGCGGCATCTACACCGATGTCACCGAATCCGGTCTCGCCCTGCTCGCCGAGGCCCGGCCGACCAACGACGGCGCGCTGCGCACCGCGCTCGACGAGGCCGCCAGGAATCCTGAGCTGGCCCCGCTGGTAGAAGCCGTCGAGACGCTGAAGGCCCCCACACCGGCCGCGTGAACCGAAGAGATCGCCGCCAGTCGTGTGGACAGCCCGAACCCGGGTGCGCCGCCCTGCCGTTCTGCATAGTCTGCCGATCATGAGCGACCTGGAAATACGCCCTGCGGGCCTCGCCGACATCCCGGCGATCGTGGCCATGCTCGCCGACGACCCACTGGGGGCACAGCGGGAGTCGCCGGACGACCTCGCCCCGTACCGCGCCGCGTTCCAACGGCTGGTGGACGACCCGAACCAGCATCTGGTCGTCGCCGTGCGCGAGGGCCGTGTCGTCGGAACGCTGCAATTGACCATGATCCCGGGGCTCTCCCGGCGCGGCTCGACCCGCTCGGTCATCGAGGGCGTGCGTATCCACGCCGACGAGCGCGGCAGCGGCCTGGGCACCCTGCTGATCGAATGGGCCGTGGAGGAATCCCGGCGCCAGGACTGCCAGTTGGTCCAGCTGACGTCCGACGCCACCCGGACCGACGCCCATCGTTTCTACGAGCGGCTCGGTTTCACCGCCAGCCACGTCGGCTTCAAACTCGCGCTCTGATTCACGGCCCGATGCCCCGCCCCGTCCAGCGGTCGGGTGCACGGACCGCTCCGTGCACCCGTACCCCGCTGGCACGGGAGGCGGCGGCCCGGCCGGGCCGCCCATGTTTCACGTGAAACGTGGCGCTCAGGCTTCGAGGCCCCGCCATCCGCCCTCGTCGACGCCGCCGGGAACGGCCGCCGCGGGGTCGTAAGGCTCCCGTGTGAAGACGAACGAGCCGAGATCGAGGTGGTTCACGCTGCCGTCCTCGTTCCGGACCACGCGCAGCGTCTCCCCCGCGTAGTAGCCGTCGAGACCGACCCAGGTGCCGTCGGGCCGCGCGATGAACCGGGCACCGCGACCACCGCCCTGCATCGGCCGGAGTTCCACCCCGCCGCCCGCGGTCATGCGCAGGATGTTCGCCCGGGTGCCCCAGTACCAGGGGCCGGTCAGTGCGAGCAGCTCGGCGTCCACCTCCGGCAACGGACGCCAGGGCTCGGGGATGCGGGGCTCGGCCTCGGCCACGATGCCCACGAGATCGGCGGCGACGCCCCCGGCCATCAAACCGGCCGTCGTATTGGTGAGCACTACGGCCGACACATCGTTCTCGATGTCGATCCACAGGGCCGCCAGGAAGCCCGGCAGCGATCCCGAGTGCCCGATGAGCGTACGGCCGTCCGCCCGCAGCACCTGGAGGCCCAGTCCATAGGTCATCTCCCAGTCACCGGACTCGCCCGGCGCGGACGGTTCGCGCATCTGCCGCACGGAGGCGGCGCGGAGCACCCGGTCGTCCCCCTCGGCCAGGAAGGCCGCGAAGCGCAGGAGATCACCGGTCGTCGACCAGAGCTGGCCGGCCGGGGCCATCAGGCCGAGGTCCTCCACCGGTTCGGGCAGCATGACATCGGCCCAGGGGTGCACGGCCCAGCCCCCGGCGTGCGGGGACTGCGGCTGGGAACTCGTACGGCGCATGCCCAGCGGTTCCAGGATCTCCCGCTGCAGGACCTGCTCCCAACCCGCCCCGCGCATCTTCTCGATCAGCGCGCCCAGCAGGGTGTAGCCGGGGTTCGAGTAGTGGTGACGGTGGCCGGGGGTGTGCATCCGCGTCTGTTCGCCAAGCACGTCGGCCAGCTCGGGCCGCAGCGCGCCCGGAGTCCGCTCCCACCAGGGTCCGGGGGATTCGGCGGCGAGTCCCGCGCTGTGGCCCAGCAGTTGATGGACCGTGACGTCGCCGACGCCGGTGCCCGGCAGGTGCTTCTCCAGCGGGTCGTCCAGGTTCAGCAGGCCTTCGTCCCGCAGGCGCAGCACCAGCACCGCGGTGAAGGTCTTGGTGATGGAGCCGATCCGGAACTGTGTGTCGGTGTCGGGGGCGTGGTCGTCGACGCAGCTGCGGGAACCGCTCCAGGCGATCTGTCCCTGTCGCTGCACCGCGGCGACGAGCGAGGGCGCGCGGCCCTCCGACTGCGCGGTGGCGATGCGGTGCAGCAGAGCGCGCCGGGTACCGGGAAGCAACTGTTCGGGTAGGGAGGTCATACTCAAGAACTACCTGGAGAAGCCTGCGGCGGCGACCTCATTTCGTGGCGCTCCACGGGCCCCGGCCATGACCGGGGCCTGACCGGCCGTGACCGGAACCGACCAGTCGCGGCCGTCGTCACCGGCCCGGAGGAGCGAAGGCCGTTCAGCCCTCCCAGTCCTCGTCCCCGCCTCCGCGCATGACGCACCAGCCCTTGATGTCCTCCTGCGCCTTGCGGGCCAACTCGGCGTACTGCACCGGACATTCCCACAGCTCACGGGCCGAGAGTTCGGCGGGCACGGGAGTGTCCGGGTGGTCCTCCGGCGCGTACAGGTGGACCACTGCGCGGTACCGGCTCTGCACGGTTCCGTCGGCGGTGGACCAGGGGTGCCTCGGGTGGTCGCAGGAGACGTCCAGGTCGACGGTGTCGAGAGCCGCGACCAGGTCACGGGCGTAGGAGGGCGGCAGCCCCTCGTAGGTCTGGGCGATGCCCATCCACATGCACAGGAACAGGCCGAGCCGCTCCTCGTCCCGCACCTGTCCGGAGAGTCGGCGCCGGGCCGACCACAGTGCGACCGGGCCCGTGTTGTTCTCCCAGGTACGGCGGATCGACTCCTGCACGGCGACGATGTCGATGCCGCCGTCGTCCCGGACGAACTGCGCGTCGAGGTGGGAGACGTCGACGCCGCCGAAGATGTTCCGGTGCGCCTCGTGCACATGCCCCGCGGCCTGGTCGACAAGATCCGCGAGGAACCTCTCGCAGTCGAACGCCGCCAGTTCCTCGTCCTCGAGGTCGTAGTCCTCGGCGAACACGGCCCGGCCGGCCTCGGTCAGCAGACTCACCCCGGCCTCGATCCCGTACTCCGAGTCCAGATCCGAAGGGTGGGCGTCGGCAGAGCAGGTGCAGGTGGCCGGGTCGAGCGTGGCCCGGAACCCGTCCAGGGCCTCCGTGTACGCCACGAACAGGGACTTGTTGAAGACGCTTGCCGCCACGTACCAGCACGTGGCGTACAGGAGGATCGTGTACCCGGTCCGCTCGCGGCGGCCTTCCGGGGAGCCGACGCGGCCGAGCGCGTCCGCCGCGTCGTCGGCGAGAACGGCGAGGGCCGCCTCGGGATCCACGTAGGGATAGTCACTGACGATTCCGGACAGGTCGGAGATCAGTTCGCTGTGTTCGTCAGTCAGAGCAGGCGTCACTTCAGTCACACTTGTAACCGACGATCGAGCCGTACGGGGTGGTTCCCCGGCACACGAGCGGCGCCGTTCCCCGCATCCACCCGGTTCCGCCGAGGGTGAAGACCGGCCCGGCAGGGCTCGGCGGTCACTACGCTCCGGCCCCATGACGACGATCACGACACGCACGGTCGAGTACCCGGCCGACGGCCTCACGATGATCGGGCACCTCGCGCTCCCCTCCGGCACCGGCCGCCGGCCCGCGGTCCTGATCGGGCCCGAGGGCACGGGCCTGAACGACTTCCAGCGCCGCCGGGCCGACGCCCTCGCCGAACTCGGGTACGTGGCGCTGGCCTTCGACGTCCATGGCGGGCGCTGGTTCACCGACCCGCAGGAGATGCTGGCGCGTGTGACCCCGCTGCTCGCCGATCCCGACCGGATGCGGGACATCGGCCACGCGGCACTCGATGTGCTGCGCGCCGAGCCGCGGACCGACCCCGACCGGATCGCCGCCATCGGCTACGGCACCGGGGGCGCGATCGCGCTGGAACTCGGGCGTGACGGTGTCGATCTACGGGTGATCGGGACGGTCAACGCGCTGACCACGGGCCGACCGGGCGAGGCGGCACGCATCCGTTGCCCCGTGTGGGCCGGGGTCGGATCGGAGGACCCGATCATGCCCGCCGGCCAACGGGACGCCTTCGCCGCCGAGATGCAGGCCGCGGGCGTCGACTGGCGCCTCGTGGTCTACGGCGGTGCCCTGCACGCCTTTCACCATCCGCCGGTCGATCAGACCGTGCTCCCCGGAGTCGGCCACCACCCCCTCCACGCGCAGCGGGCCTGGTGCGACATCGTCGGCCTGCTCGCCGAATGCCTGCCAGTGACGGAGTGAACCGCCGCGTCGGGGCCACCGTCGTCCCGCACCCCGCGGACGCCCCCGGTGCGTGTCGTCTCCCCCGGCGTGCGGGAGTGTTCCGGCGGGCGGGAATGTTCCGGCGGGCGGCTTCGTTGCCTCTGCGCCCTCCACGTCGCGACTCCTGGGAGCATCGTGTCTGAAGCCGTGTCCGCCGTCCCCACCACTCTCCCCGCACTTCCGGCCCTGAGCGCACAGGCCGAGCGGCTGATCGAACTGGGGGTGCACGAGATCGCCGGGTTGTCCGCCGACGATCTCCGTGCCTTCGCCGAGGCCTCAGCCGTCCCTGCGGGCGGCGCCCTGCTCGCCGTTCACCCGGACCGCGCCCCCGCCTCCGCCCTCGCACCGATGCTCCGCCGCGACGGCAAGCAGGGCTTCGTCGTCACCGACATGTCCGACGTCGATCTCTTCACCCCGCTCGACACCGTCGCGCTGCCCGATGCCCCGCTCTACCTCCTCACCGGCGTCGACCGCGGCGACGAGATGGCCGACTGGAGCCCGAACGAGGCGCTGCCCGCCATCGCCGCGAAGGACCGCACCCCGCTACTGCTCACCGAGGGCATCCACTGGGTGCTCCAGCAGCCCGCCGTCCTGGAGCGCAACCGCTGCTTCATGACCATCGGCTCCCGGCTGCGCAAGGCCAACGGCGCCCTGGACGCCCGCACTCCGGCGATCTGGATCAGCAACGGCACCGGGCGGGACGGCAGCGAGCGCCGCAACGCCCCCAAGGTCGGCTGGTGCTGGGCGGGCAACCGGCACACCTGGCTCGGTTTCGCCTCCGCGACGGACCGCCCGGTCCAGAACCTGTGAGGAGTCGCGGTCATGCGGCGGGGCGGCGAACCTGGAACCGGGTGACCGACCACGCGGCCGGTGCCTCGGATCGACCGGGCGGGGCAGGGCGGGTACGAGACAGCAGAAAGGCTGTCACAACCCGTTCTGCTGCCCGGTCCTAGGGAGTGACCGGACGGTGCGACCCATGGCGCCGTCGATGTCTTCGGTCGACTCTCTTCAGGAGGAGAACAACATGAGCCGAGTCAACATCGCACACTCCCATGCGGTGGGGCATGACGAATTGGTCCCGTCGCGCTACGCGCTGAAGATCGGCGACATCGATGTGATGGTGATCAGCGACGGCGTGCTGCCGATCACCACCACGACGCTGGCCACCAACGCCGCCGAGGACGACCTGGCGACCTGGCTCAGCGACATGTTCCTGCCGCCGGAGGTGTGCAGCTGGCCGCTGAACGTCGCTGTGGTGCGCAGCGGCGACCGGACCATCCTCGTCGATTCCGGGCTGGGGACGGAGTTCCCGGGCTTCCCCCGGGCCGGGCAGCTGGCCATACGGCTGGACGCCGCCGGGATCGATCCCGGGTCCGTGACCGACGTGGTGCTCACCCATCTGCACATGGACCACATCGGCGGGCTGCTCGTCGAGGGGCTGAGGGGCCGGCTGCGCCGGGACCTGCGCGTGCACCTGGCGGCGGCCGAGGCCGAGTTCTGGGACGCGCCGGACTTCTCCCGCACCGTCATGCCGACACCGGTGCCGGACGTGCTGCGGAAGACCGCCTCGCAGTTCCTGGACGTGTACCGCAGCCAGTTGCGGCCGTTCGAGACGGAGTACGAGGTGGCGCCGGGAGTGGTGATGCAGCGCACCGGAGGTCACACCCCCGGCCACAGCATCATCCGCCTGGAGTCCGGCGTCGAACGGCTGACGTTCGCCGGCGACGCCGTGTTCCAGACCGGGTTCGACAAGCCCGACTGGCACAACGGCTTCGACCACGACCCCGAGGAATCGGCCCGGGTCCGGATCCGCCTCCTGAAGGAGCTGGCGGCGAACGGCGAACAGCTGGTGGCCACCCACCTGCCGTTCCCGTCCGTCTGCCACGTGGCGGACGCCGGCAACACCTTCCGTTTCGTACCGGCCGTCTGGGACCACTGACCGCGCTCCGCCCGGGCCGGGCGTGAACAGCACGGAACAGACCGGCCCCGACGCATGGCCCCGGTTGCCCGACGAACCGGGTGGAGCGGTGCCCGCTCGCCGTCGCGGTGGGCACCGCTCCGACAACCCGGGACACCGGCGCCGAAGTCCGGCGGCACGAACGAGAACCCGTGGGCCTCCCCGGCACGCGGGACTCCCGTCGTCAGGTCTGGGCCATGTCCACGAAGCGCGAGTAGTGGCCCTGGAAGGCCACGGTGATCGTCGCCGTCGGACCGTTACGGTGCTTGCCGACGATGATGTCCGCCTCACCGGCGCGCGGGGACTCCTTCTCGTACGCGTCCTCGCGGTGCAGCAGGATCACCATGTCGGCGTCCTGCTCGATGGAGCCGGACTCACGCAGGTCGGACACCATCGGCTTCTTGTCGGTGCGCTGCTCGGGACCACGGTTCAGCTGCGAGAGCGCGATCACCGGGACCTCCAGCTCCTTGGCCAGGAGCTTGAGGTTTCGGGACATGTCCGAGACTTCCTGCTGACGGCTCTCGGAACGCTTGGAGCCACCGGCCTGCATCAGCTGCAGATAGTCGATGATCACGAGCTTGATGCCGTTGCGCTGCTTGAGCCGACGGCACTTCGCCCGGATCTCCATCATCGACAGGTTGGGGGAGTCGTCGATGTAGAGCGGCGCGGTCGACACCTCGGGCATCCGGCGGGCCAGCCGCGTCCAGTCCTCGTCCGTCATCGTGCCGGACCGCATGTGGTGCAAAGCAACCCGGGCCTCGGCGGACAACAGACGCATGGCGATCTCGTTGCGGCCCATTTCGAGGGAGAAGATGACGCTCGGCAGGTTGTTCTTGATCGACGCGGCCCGTGCGAAGTCCAGGGCGAGCGTGGACTTTCCCATGGCCGGACGGGCCGCGATGACGATCATCTGGCCGGGGTGCAGGCCGTTGGTGAGGGAGTCGAGATCGGTGAAGCCCGTGGGCACACCGGTCATCTCGCCGCTGCGCGAACCGATCGCCTCGATCTCGTCGAGCGCGCCCTCCATGATGTCGCCGAGCGGCAGGTAGTCCTCGCTGGTGCGCTGCTCGGTGACGGCGTAGATCTCGGCCTGCGCGGAGTTCACGATGTCGTCGACATCGCCGTCGGCCGCGTATCCCATCTGCGTGATCTTCGTACCGGCCTCGACGAGCCGCCTCAGCACCGCCCGCTCATGGACGATCTCCGCGTAGTACGAGGCGTTGGCCGCGGTCGGCACGGACTGGACGAGGGTGTGCAGATACGGCGCCCCGCCCACCTTGGTGATCTCGCCGCGCTTGACCAGCTCGGCCGCCACCGTGATCGGGTCGGCCGGCTCGCCCTTGGCGTAGAGGTCGAGGATCGCCTGGTAGACGGTCTCGTGCGCGGGGCGGTAGAAGTCGTGCCCCTTGATGATCTCCACGACGTCGGCGATGGCGTCCTTGGAGAGGAGCATGCCGCCGAGGACCGACTGCTCGGCATCGAGGTCCTGGGGCGGCACCCGCTCGAAACCGGGGGAACCGCCCTCCCAGATGTCACCCCGCGCCTCGCGGTCGTGCTGCTCGCCGCGGTCCCTGCCCTCACCGCGGCGGCGACGGGAAACGGGCAGACGGTCGCCGGGACCGGTGTCGGCCCAGGGGTCGTCCAAAGGCTCGGGAATGCTCACCGGGCCACCTCCTCCCGTCCGCTCAGCGGACCTCGCCACGCCACTCTTTCTTACGGCACAGCACCGACAAACAAGACGCCCGACTCCGGTTCCGGCGCGTCGAGTTATGCGTGGTTCCAGGACCGGAACAGGGTGCGGGCGCCGGACCACGGTAGGCCGCTCCGCACCGTCAGCCAATCTGGTTATCCACAGGGCATGTGGACGACTGACCAGATGCTGTGGAGAACTCCGCAGAACCTGTGCACGGAGCGGGGGACAGCACTGTGGACAAACTCATAGCCCCTCCGTCATCACTGCGTTGACCTGGGCTTTTCTCATCCACCGACTGTGGGGGAGAAAAACTTCACGCGTCGGCGCAAGATCACGACAAACAGCGCACAGGAGAACGCCCCGCCTCAACAAAAGTAAGGATCAACAGAGCATTGCATCTATTACCTGTGGAAGATTAGATTGACCCCCATGACCCAGGCCCCGGCATCACCACCATCCAGTCGTCGACGGCACGACCGCGAGATCATCGCCCTCGCCGTCCCCGCCTTCGGCGCGCTTGTCGCCGAGCCGCTCTTCGTGATGGTCGACAGCGCCATCGTCGGCCATCTCGGCACCCCGCAGCTGGCCGGCCTGGCCGTCGCCGCCGCACTGCTGACCACCGCCGTCAGCATCTTCGTCTTCCTCGCATACGCCACCACCGCGGCCGTGGCACGGCGGATCGGCGCGGGTGATCCGGCCGCCGCCATCCGGCAGGGCATGGACGGCATCTGGCTGGCCCTCCTGCTGGGCGTGGCCGTCATCGCCGCCGTGCTCCCGGCCGCCCCCTGGCTCGTGGACGTCTTCGGCGCCTCCGACACTGCGGCGCCCTACGCCACCACATATCTGAGGATCTCCAGCCTCGGCATCCCGGCCATGCTCGTGGTGATGGCCGCGACCGGCGTGCTCCGCGGCCTGCAGGACACCAGGACCCCGCTGTACGTCGCCATCGGGGGCTTCACCGCCAATGGGGCCCTCAACGTGGGACTGGTCTACGGCGCCGGGCTCGGGATCGCCGGATCCGCCTGGGGAACCGTGATCGCCCAGGTCTCGATGGCCACCGCCTACCTGATCGTGGTGGTGCGAGGAGCACGGAAGCACGGCGCCTCGCTGCGTCCCGACGCCGCGGGCATCAGAGCCAGCGCCCAGGCGGGCGTTCCGCTGCTGGTCCGTACACTCTCGCTCCGTGCCGTGCTGATGATCGCCACAGCCGTCGCCGCGCGCCTCGGCGACACCGAGATCGCCGCGCACCAGGTCATCCTCTCCCTCTGGAGCCTGATGGCCTTCGCCCTCGACGCCATCGCCATCGCGGGACAGGCCATCATCGGCCGTTACCTGGGAGCCGACGACACCAAGGGAGCACGCGAGGCATGCCGCCGGATGGTGCAGTGGGGCATCGTCTCCGGGGCGGTGTTCGGGGTGCTGATCATCCTCGCCCGGCCGCTGTTCGTTCCCCTGTTCACCAGCGACCGGGCCGTACAGGACACCCTGCTTCCGGCGCTCCTCGTGGTGGCGCTGTCCCAGCCGATCGCCGGTGTGGTGTTCGTCCTGGACGGCGTGCTGATGGGAGCGGGGGACGGCCCCTATCTGGCCTGGGCCATGCTCGTCACGCTCGCGGTCTTCGCCCCGGTCGCACTGCTGATTCCGGTGTTCGGTGGCGGTCTGACCGCACTGTGGTGGGCCATGACACTCATGATGGCCGTCCGCCTGGTGACGCTCTGGCTGCGCACCCGGTCGGGCCGGTGGATCGTCACCGGGGCCACGCGCTGACCCGGGCTCCATGTCCGTGTTTCACGTGAAACGACGGTTTCACGTGAAACACGACCCCATGGACCGGTCCGCGGCCTGTGTTCCTCCGCCTTCGAGAAGCCCCCGAACATCCGGAAAACCACCGGCAACGGAAACGGCGAAGGGCCGTACCCCGAGGGGTACGGCCCTTCAACTGCTCCGAGGAGCCGTGCCTCAGGCGGCAACGACCTCGATGCCGAGGTTCGCAGCGACCTCGGGGTGCAGACGCACGGACACCTGGTGTCCGCCGAGCGTCTTGATCGGCGAGCCGAGCTCGACACGACGCTTGTCGACGTCGGGGCCACCCGCGTCCTTGATCGCCGAGGCGATGTCGGCCGGGGTCACGGAGCCGAAGAGGCGGCCGGCGTCGCCGGAGCGAACAGCCAGACGGACCTTGACGGCCTCGAGCTTGGCCTTGATCTCGTTGGCCTGCTCGATCGTGGCGATCTCGTGGATCTTGCGGGCGCGGCGGATCTGCGCCACGTCCTTCTCGCCACCCTTGGTCCAGCGGATGGCGAAGCCACGCGGGACCAGGTAGTTACGGGCGTACCCGTCCTTGACGTCGACGACGTCGCCCGCAGCACCGAGGCCGGAGACCTCGTGGGTGAGGATGATCTTCATGATTCGGTCACCCTTCCCTTATCGCGCGGTGGACGTGTAGGGCAGCAGCGCCATCTCACGGCTGTTCTTGACGGCCGTGGCGACGTCACGCTGGTGCTGCGTGCAGTTGCCGGTCACGCGGCGGGCACGGATCTTGCCGCGGTCGGAAATGAACTTCCGCAGCATGTTCGTGTCCTTGTAGTCCACGTACTGGGTCTTGTCCTTGCAGAACGCGCAGACCTTCTTCTTAGGCTTGCGCACAGGCGGCTTCGCCATGATGTTTCTCCTGTGTGATCAAGAAGTGGGGGTACGAGTCGCCCTAGAAGGGCGGCTCGTCCGAGTAGCCGCCGCCGGAGCCGCCGGAGCTTCCGCCCCAGCCGCCACCCTGCTGGCCCCCGCCCTGCTGACCGCCGGACGGCGCGCTCGTGGCCCACGGGTCGTCGGCGGGAGCGCCGCCGCCACCCTGCTGGCCACCGCCACCGGGACCGCCGCCCCAGTTGCCGCCGCCCTGCTGGCCTCCGCCGTATCCACCCTGGCCACCGCGACCGGTGGTCTTGGTGACCTTGGCCGTGGCGTTCTTGAGGCTGGGGCCGACTTCCTCGACGTCCAGCTCGTAGACCGTGCGCTTGACGCCCTCGCGGTCCTCGTACGACCGCTGCTTCAGCCGGCCCTGCACGACGACGCGCATGCCTCGCTGGAGCGACTCGGCGACGTTCTCCGCCGCCTGCCGCCAGACCGAGCAGGTGAGGAACAGGCCTTCGCCGTCCTTCCACTCATTGGTCTGCCGGTCGAAGATGCGGGGAGTGGACGCGACGCGGAACTTCGCGACCGCCGCACCGGACGGGGTGAAGCGCAGCTCGGGGTCGTCGACGAGATTGCCGACGACCGTGATGACGGTCTCGCCTGCCATGGATGAACCTCTCGGCGGGGATTGCTTCTGGCTGCTTGCTACTCGAACCCGATGACCTCTGAGCTAGATGCTCAGTGGATCTCGGGACGGAGGACCTTGGTCCGGAGGACCGACTCGTTCAGGTTCATCTGGCGGTCGAGCTCCTTGACGACCGCAGGCTCGGCCTGCAGGTCGATGACCGAGTAGATGCCCTCGGGCTTCTTCTTGATCTCGTAAGCGAGACGACGACGGCCCCAGGTGTCGACCTTCTCGACCTTTCCGTTGCCCTCACGGACGACGGAGAGGAAGTTCTCGATCAGCGGGGAGACAGCGCGCTCCTCGAGATCGGGGTCGAGGATGACCATCACCTCGTAGTGACGCATGTGGAACCCACCTCCTTTGGACTCAGCGGCCACGGTCGTTCCGTGGCAGGAGGGTCGTGATGCGTGAGCACCAGTGTCCCCGAGCAGAACAGCCGCCACTGTCAGCGCCCTCGATCACGAGGTAGTCGACGTGCTGGCCTGGGCAGACACCGGTGCAGACCGTACAGAGTACCCGCACAACCGCTTCCGGTTGAAATCCGGTGGTCAGGAGACGCAATCTGGACACATCGGGTGTGAGCGGCGCCACGAAGCGCCGCCTTTCGGCCAGGAGGTGCTCCATGGCACAGGCAATACGACCCCGCCCCGCCGTCTCGCTCTTCGCCACCGACGGCAAACCCCATCCGCTCCAGGACACCCTGGTCGTCGTGACCCTGGTCCTGGGGGCGCTCGCCTTCGTGACGGCGATGTTCCACCACCTGCATCTGATCAGTTCCTGGGCAGGGCTCATCGGCATCCTCACGGGCGCCTACGGGCAGTACATCTCGGCGACCACGCGGGAGAGGTTCCCGCTGATCATCGGTATCGGCGCCTCCGCCATCGGCTTCTTCCTGGGCATGGCCCACGGCGGCCTCTTCGGCGGCCTGGTGGGCTGAGGGGCGACGGGCCCCGGCGACGGGGTCGGGTTCGTCACGACAGCCGCGGGAGCCACAACCGACACCTGGGCCGGTGCGGGGTCCCTCTTCGGGCCCCGCACCGCTCCCTGCGCGGGTTCCGGCGCCCCGCGCCCCGCCGGTGGCGGAGCGAAAAGGCCGCATAGGGCCGGACGGCACGCTTCACGGTCGCAGTAGGCTTCGGCGCGAGAGCCGGAGCCCCTGACCCATGGGGACACACCTGCCAAGGAGCGCCCCGCATGAGCCTGACCCTGAGGACCATCAGCCGAGAGCAGCATCTGGCGTACATCCAGAGTCTGCCCGCGGCGAGTCACATGCAGGTTCCGGCGTGGGCGGACGTGAAGGCCGAGTGGCGTTCGGAGAGCCTCGGCTGGTTCAGCAAGGAGGGGCAGCTGGTCGGCGTCGGCCTGGTGCTCTACCGGCAGCTCCCCAAGATCAAGCGGTACCTCGCCTATCTGCCCGAGGGCCCGGTCATCGACTGGTTCGCCCCGAACCTGGACGACTGGCTCCGTCCGATGCTGGCGCACCTCAAGCAGCAGGGCGCCTTCTCCGTGAAGATGGGCCCGCCCGTCGTCATCCGCCGCTGGGACGCGGCCGCGATCAAGTCGGGCATCCAGGACCCCGAGGTGAAGCGGCTGCGCGACGTCAAGGCCACCCACATCGAGCCCCAGGCCTTCGAGGTGGCGGACAGGCTGCGGAAGATGGGCTGGCAGCAGGGCGAGGACGGCGGCGCCGGCTTCGGTGACGTGCAGCCCCGCTACATCTTCCAGGTGCCGCTGGCGAACCGGTCGCTCGAAGACGTCCACAAGGGCTTCAACCAGCTGTGGCGCCGCAACATCAAGAAGGCCGAGAAGGCCGGCGTCGAGGTCGTCCAGGGCGGTTACGGGGAGCTCGCCGAGTGGCAGCGGCTCTACGAGATCACGGCGGAGCGCGACCGCTTCCGGCCGCGTCCGCTGGCCTACTTCCAGCGCATGTGGACGACCCTCAACAACGAGGACCCCAACCGGATGCGGCTGTACTTCGCCCGTCACGAGGGCGAGAACGTCGCCGCCGCGACGATGCTGATCGTCGGCGGGCACGTCTGGTACTCCTACGGGGCCTCCGCCAACCACAAGCGCGAGGTCCGCCCCTCGAACGCGATGCAGTGGCGGATGCTGCGCGACGCGTACGCCATGGGCGCCACCGTCTACGACCTGCGCGGCATCTCCGACTCCCTGGACGAGACCGACCACCTCTTCGGCCTCATCCAGTTCAAGGTGGGCACCGGCGGGCAGGCCGCCGAGTACCTCGGCGAGTGGGACTTCCCGCTCAACAAGCTGCTCCACAAGGCGCTCGACATCTACATGTCCCGCCGCTGACCCCCGTCGCCCCGCTGACGAAACCGGTTTCGTTCGTTTCAATGGGCATCGCGACAGTTCTTTCACCGACAGACCCTCCAGCGACCACCGCGGGCGGCCCCCGGGCAGGCTCCGCGCACCGCTGACACATCGCAGCCACCAGAAAGGTTCCGGACCGGCCATGGCGCTCTCCCTCTACGTCGACACCGCGCGCTGGCGGGCGCACCAGAAATCCGTCCTCGACCAGTTCCCCGGCCTCATCCCGGTCTGCAAGGGCAACGGATACGGCTTCGGGCACGAGCGGCTGGCCGACGAGGCCATCCGTTTCGGCTCCGACATGCTCGCCGTCGGCACCACCTACGAGGCCGCCCGCGTCAAGGACTGGTTCAGCGGCGACCTCCTGGTCCTCACCCCGTTCCGCCGGGGCGAGGAACCGGTGCCGCTGCCCGACCGCGTCATCCGGTCCGTCTCCTCCGTGGACGGCGTGCACGCCCTGGTGGGCGCGCGGGTCGTCATCGAGTGCATGAGCTCGATGAAGCGCCACGGCGTCAAGGAGGAGGAGCTCGGGCAGCTGCACGCCGCCATTGAGGACGTACGGCTCGAGGGCTTCGCCCTGCACCTCCCGCTGGACCGCACGGACGGCTCGGACGCGGTCGAGGAGGTCATCGCCTGGATGGACCGGCTGCGCGCGGCCCGGCTGCCGCTGCACACCATGTTCGTCAGCCATCTGCGCGCCGAGGAGCTGGGCCGGCTCCAGCAGCAGTTCCCGCAGACCCGTTTCCGCGCCCGCATCGGCACCCGGCTGTGGCTCGGCGACCACGAGGCGACGGAGTACCGGGGTTCCGTCCTGGACGTCACGCGCGTCGCCAAGGGGGACCGCTTCGGCTACCGCCAGCAGAAGGCCGCCTCGGACGGCTGGCTGGTGGTCGTCGCCGGCGGCACGTCGCACGGGGTGGGCCTGGAGGCCCCGAAGGCCCTGCACGGCGTGATGCCGCGGGCCAAGGGCGTCGCCCGCGCGGGCCTGGCCACCGTCAACCGCAACCTGTCGCCGTTCGTCTGGGCGGGCAAGCAGCGCTGGTTCGCCGAGCCGCCGCACATGCAGGTGTCGATCCTGTTCGTCCCGGCGGACGCCCAGGAGCCGAAGGTGGGCGACGAGCTGGTGGCCCACCTGCGCCACACCACCACCCAGTTCGACCGCCTGGTCGACCGCTGACGAAGGCACCGGCCCCGGGGACCGACGTTCCCCCGGGGCCGGTCCGTCCTCAGTCCGCGGCCGGTCCCCGCGCCGCGCCCCACTCCACCCTCGGTGCTTCGGCCTCGGGGTGTGCGTGCCGCGACGGCCGGGCCGCCCGGCCCAGTACGAACACGTCCGGAGCCCCGTCGAGGACCCCGCCGGACGGGTCGTCCGACCCGTCGAGCCGTACGACGTCCCGCTCCGGCACGAGAATGTCCCGCACGACGACGGCGCAGAGGTACAGCGTGCCCAGCAGGTGCAGGGCGATCGCCAGCTGATACCCCTCCGTGGGCAGCCCCTGGTGCTTGTCGCCGCTCGTCGTGTACGCGAGGTACATCCAGATCCCCAGGAAGTACATGACCTCGCACGCCTGCCAGATCAGGAAATCGCGCCAGCGCGGCCTGGCCAGGGCCGCCAGGGGGATCAGCCACAGCACGTACTGCGGCGAGTAGACCTTGTTGACGAGGATGAACGCCGCGACGACGAGGAAGGCGAGCTGCGCGAAGCGCGGCCTGCGCGGTGCCATCAGGGTCAGCGCCCCGACGCCCGCGCACAGCAGGACCGTCACCAGGGTCGAGACGGTGTTGACGGTCGACACCTCGATGCTCTCACCGGTGCGCTGCGTGATGATCAGCCAGAAGGAACCGAAGTCGATGCCCCGTTCCTCGCTGAACGTGTAGAACTTCTTCCACCCCTCGGGCGCGAAGGCCATCACCGGCAGGTTCACCACCAGCCAGGCCACAGCCGCCCCGAGCGTGGCCGTGCCGAACTCCCGCCATTTGCCCGCCCGCCAGCACAGGACGAACACCGGCCCCAGCAGGAACACGGGATAGAGCTTGGCGGCCGTGGCGAGCCCGATGAGGACACCGAACGCCAGGGCCCGGCCCCGGGACCACATGAGCATCCCCGCGGCCGTCAGCGCGATGGCCAGCAGGTCCCAGTTGATCGTGGCGGTGAGCGCGAAGGCCGGGGCGAGCGCGACCAGCAGCGCGTCCCAGGGGCGGCGCCGGTGCGTGCGGGCGACGCAGACGGCGATGACCACGGCACAGACCATCAGCATGCCCGCGTTGACCATCCAGTACATCTGCTCGCGGTACTGGATCGACCCGCCCGGCGTCAGCCACGACGCGACCTGCATGAACACCCCCGTCAGCACGGGGTACTCCAGGTACTGCATGTCGCCGGGCAGCCGGTCGAAGTACGGCACGAGGCCGTCGGAGAAGCCGCGGGCCACGTAGAGGTGCGGGATGTCCGAGTAGCAGGCGTGGGTGTACTGCGAGCCCGCTCCCCTGAACCAGGCCCAGTTGTAGCAGGGCAGCTTCTGCACCATGCCCAGCGCGAACATCCCGAGGGCCACCAGCGCGACGACGGCCACGGGTGTGAGCGTCGTGCCGCCGAGTCTCGCCCAGTACCCCGACCGTCCGCCGATCAGCTCGCTGCCGGCCTCGGCGATCTCGTCCTCGTGCGTGGGCCGTACGACGGACTGCTCCTGCGGCTGGTGCACACTCGTGTCTTCTGCGCTCGGCATGCCGCTCATACTGCCGTACGGGCCCGTGGAAACGACGAGGGCCGCCGCACCACGTGGTGCGGCGGCCCTCGCTGCCGATCGGCCCTGCGGCCCCGACGGACGTTATCCGGCCGGTCCGGCGATGAATCCGCCGTTCGCCCCGTTTCCGCCGTTTCCGTTGCCGCCGTTGTTGCCACCGCCACCGGTCGGTGGCGAGGGCGACGTGGTCGGGAAGCCACCGATGTCGCCCGAGTCCCCACCGTTCGCACCGCTGTTGGTACCGCCGTTGTTGTGCTGGCAGTCCCAGTCCCACGTCCCGCAGCTGCCGGTCGGGTTGGGCGGCGACGGGGTCGTGCTCGCCGGAGGCGTCTCGGTCTCCGTCTCGGTCGGCGTGGGCGTCACTTCCTTGGTGGGCGTCGGCTTGGGGCTCTGCGCGCCGCCGCCGTAGACCTTGTCGCCGATCTCTCCCGGCTCGGGGAAGGCGATGACCTTCTTCCCCTTCATCGCGCCGACCATGTAGTCGTGCCAGATCTGCGCCGGGAACGAGGCACCGTGGATCGTCCGCTCGCCACCCGTGCCGTACATCTTCTCGAACGCGCGGTTCTTGTTGTTCGCGTCGTCGTCGAGCCGGTACATGCTGATGGCCGTGGACAGCTGCGGCGTGTAACCGACGAACCAGGCGGACTTGTTGTCGTCCGTCGTACCCGTCTTGCCCGCCACTTCCCGGCCGGGGAGCTGCGCGGGGGTACCCGTCCCCTTGTCGACGACGTTCTTCAGGACGTCGGTGACGTTGTCGGCGATCGCGGGGTCGAAAGCGCTCTTGGTGACCTCCTTGTGCTGGTAGATCACCGAGCCCCCGTGCTTCACCTCGGTGACCGAGTAGGGCTCGCGCTGCTTGCCGCTGGCCGCGAAGGTCGCGTACGAGCCGGCCATGCGGATCGCGCTGGGCGAGGACGTACCGATGGAGAACGACGGCACGTGCGAATCCGCCATCTGGTCGTCGTCCCTGAGCCCCGCGGCCATGGCGACGTCCTTCACCTTGTCGGTGCCGACGTCCATGCCGAGCTGCACGTACGGGGAGTTGGCGGACCACTGCATGGCCTCGCGGAGGGTGATGTTGCCCCTCGACTCATGGCCGTCGTTGGCCTGCAGCCACTCCTTGCCGTTCTCGTCGGTCCAGATCTCACCGTTGTACTTCTTGATCTTCAGCAGGTCGTCGGCGTTGTAGATGCTGAGCGGCGAGACCTTCGTGCGCTGCGAATCGTCCTGCTCCTCGCCGAGCGAGGGATCGCGCTTGCCGTACTGCATCGCCGCCGCGAGCACGAAGGGCTTGAAGGTCGACCCGACCTGCGCACCGGTCGGATCGGCGTTGTTGGTGAAGTGCTTGGTCGCGTCCTGGCCGCCGTAGATCGCCACGATGGCCCCGGTCTTGGGATCCACCGACCCGCCGCCGAACTGGACGTGGGTGTCCGTCTTGGGGCGTTCCTTCGGCTTGATCTTGCTGTCGTAGACCTTCTGGACCGCTTCTTCGAGCTGCTCGACCTTCTTCTTGTTGAAGGTGGTGTGGATCTCGTAGCCGCCCTGGGCCAGCATGTCCGCCGTAATGCCCCGGTCGTTGTTGTTGAGGAAGGACTTCTTGGCGAGGTCGACCAGGTAACCGACCTGACCGCCCAGCTGGGCGTCCTTCTGCGGCGGCTTGGGCATCGGGAACTCGGTGTACTTGTCGCGCTCCGCCTTCGAGAGGCGGCCGTCCTTCACCTCTTCGTCGAGGATCCACTTCCAGCGCTTCTTGGCCCGCTCGGTGTTCAGCTCCTTGGTCGCCTGCTTGGGATCGACATCGGGAGCGCCCGCCGGGTCGTAGTAGGACGCACCCTTGAGCAGCGTCGCCAGGAACGCGCACTGGCTCGGGTCCAGGTCTATCGCGTCCTTGCCGTAGTACGTACGGGCCGCCGCCTGGAGCCCCGAAGCGCCTCGCCCGTAGTACGAGACATTCAGGTAGTCCCTGATGATCTCGCTCTTCTTCATGTCATTGCTGACCTTGAGCGTGATGAAGAGTTCCTGGAACTTCCGGCTCAGGGTCTGTTCCTGGGACAGACGCGAGTTCTTCACGTACTGCTGGGTGATCGTGGAACCACCCTGCGTCTCGCCCCCGGTGGCCATGTTGAACAGGGCTCGGGCGATGCCCATGGGGTCGATGCCCCGGTCGTGCTCGAAGGTCTTGTTCTCGGCCGAGATGACGGCGTCCCGCATCGCCTTGGGGATCTGGTCGTAGCTGATGATCTGGCGGTTGACCTCACCACCCGTGGCGACCATCTGTGTGTTGTCGTCCCAGTAGTAGACGTTGTTCTGCGCCTTCGCGGCCTCGTTCACCTTGGGCTTGTCGACCATCGCGTAGGCGAGACCGGCCAGGCCCATGAGCAGGCCGAGGAAGCTGATGCAGAGGCCGGAGACCAGCTTCCAGGACGGAACCCAGCGCCGGAAGCCGTCCTTGTCGGCGCGGGGGTAGTCGATGAAGCGTTTCTTGCTCGGACGCCGGGCGCCACGGCCCCGCCCCCGACCCGGCTCCTCGTGCCCTCCTCCGCCGCCACCGCGGCGACGGCCACCGCCTCCGCGGCCCGCCCCGCCGCCCTCGGCGGCACGACGGCTCCCACCGCCCCGCTGGGCGGCGCGTCTGGCCTCGGCGCGTCCGCCGTACGAATCAGAAGGTGTTTCAGACGTCACTCCATGTGACGGAGCTGCGCGGCGTCCTGCGGAACGCGGGGCTGCTCGTCTGGCCGCGGCACGCCCGCCACCCTGTGGCTGCGGCGCTTTGCGACGGTGCTCGCTCATCGAACGACTACTCCTCGGGCAGGCGAGAGCGCCTGGAAGCGGCAGTTGAGATCCGGTCCCCCCGAATGACGGACCGGCCCGGTGACGGGCCCGCCCGCAGTGCGTCCGGCTAGTCCGCGAAAACTGACGCGCGGGGGCGTCACGCGGTTCCCGGTGGTCTGCATGCCGCACAGACTACGCACGGTCAAAACCCACCTAGGGCCGAACTTCACCTCAAACAACGCAAGTCGGTGCCTACGAATTCGCGATGTGACGCCGTTCACGATGACCCCTCTTGTCGCAACGCTGTCACCGATCTATCGTCGTGATGTATCGAGTCGATACATCAGCTCGGTACATCAGCCCGGCACAGGGTTCCGCGGGACCGCTTCGGAGGTTCCCCGGAAGCACTCGGAGAACGAGGAGGCGAAGTTGAGCAGGCGCTCCGGCATCCTCGAATTCGCCGTTCTCGGTCTGCTCCGCGAATCCCCGATGCACGGGTACGAGCTGCGTAAACGCCTCAACACCTCATTGGGGATCTTCCGCGCCTTCAGCTACGGCACTCTCTATCCCTGCCTCAAGACGCTGGTCGCCAACGGCTGGTTGATCGAGGAACCGGGTAATGCTCCCGCCGACCTCCCGCCCACCACCGGCCGTGCGGCCGCTCCCGCCTCCTCACTGGCCGGACGCCGCGCGAAGATCGTCTACCGGCTGACGGCGGAAGGTAAGGAGCACTTCGAGGAGCTGCTCTCGCACACCGGTCCCGACTCCTGGGAGGACGAGCACTTCGCGGCCCGTTTCGCCTTCTTCGGCCAGACGGAGCGCGAGGTGCGGATGCGTGTGCTGGAGGGCCGGCGCAGCCGGCTGGAGGAACGCCTGGAGAAGATGCGGGCCTCCTTGGCCCGCACTCGCGAGCGCCTCGACGACTACACGCTTGAGCTGCAGCGACACGGCATGGAATCCGTGGAGCGCGAAGTGCGCTGGCTGAACGAGCTCATCGAGAGCGAGCGGTCGGGACGGGATCAGCGACGGTCCTCGCCCGGGAGCGAAGCTCAGCAGAACACAGCAGGAGAGACGGGCGGCCTGCCCCGGCGCCGGGGTGACTCCCCGCCGGATCCGTCCGACGACACCGCAAAGTGAGGCCCCCGCAGATCCGCGGGGCTTCATAGGGAACATCCAAAACACACAGGGAGCAACCGGAATGGGTTCGGTTCGCGTAGCCATCGTCGGCGTGGGCAACTGCGCCGCCTCGCTGGTCCAGGGCGTCGAGTACTACAAGGACGCCGATCCGGCCGGCAAGGTGCCCGGCCTGATGCACGTCCAGTTCGGCGACTACCACGTGCGTGACGTCGAGTTCGTCGCCGCCTTCGACGTCGACGCGAAGAAGGTCGGTCTCGACCTCGCGGACGCCATCGGTGCCAGCGAGAACAACACCATCAAGCTCTGCGACGTGCCGACCTCCGGCGTCACCGTCCAGCGCGGCCACACCCACGACGGTCTCGGCAAGTACTACCGCCAGACGATCGAGGAGTCCTCCGAGGCCCCGGTCGACATCGTCCAGGTCCTCAAGGACCGCGAGGTCGACGTCCTCATCTGCTACCTGCCGGTCGGCTCCGAGGTCGCTGCGAAGTTCTACGCGCAGTGCGCCATCGACGCCAAGGTCGCGTTCGTCAACGCCCTCCCGGTCTTCATCGCCGGCACCAAGGAGTGGGCGGACAAGTTCACCGAGGCCGGTGTCCCGATCGTCGGTGACGACATCAAGTCGCAGGTCGGCGCCACCATCACGCACCGTGTGATGGCGAAGCTCTTCGAGGACCGGGGCGTCATCCTGGACCGCACGATGCAGCTGAACGTCGGCGGCAACATGGACTTCAAGAACATGCTCGAGCGCGAGCGCCTGGAGTCCAAGAAGATCTCCAAGACGCAGGCCGTCACCTCCCAGATCCGGGACCGTGAGCTCGGCGAGAACAACGTCCACATCGGCCCGTCGGACTACGTCGCCTGGCTGGACGACCGCAAGTGGGCCTACGTGCGTCTTGAGGGCCGCGCCTTCGGTGACGTTCCGCTGAACCTGGAGTACAAGCTCGAGGTCTGGGACTCCCCGAACTCCGCCGGTGTCATCATCGACGCCCTTCGCGCCGCGAAGATCGCCAAGGACCGCGGCATCGGTGGCCCGATCCTCTCCGCTTCCTCGTACTTCATGAAGTCCCCGCCGGTCCAGTACTTCGACGACGAGGCCCGCGAGAACGTCGAGAAGTTCATCCGCGGCGAGGTCGCCAACTGACGCGACCGGACACGGTACGTCGGCGCGACCCGGCGAGGAGCGGCAACGCTCCCGCCCCTCCGCATCGTCGAGGGCCCCTGGGCAATCCGCCCGGGGGCCCTCGACGTATGTGACTCTTGATCGCATGGCCGTCGTCGGTGATCTGCGCGTTCTCCTGCGTCTTCGGAACTTCCGTCGTCTGCTCGCCGTACGACTCCTCTCCCAGTCCGCCGACGGTGTCTACCAGGTGGCGCTGGCGGCACACGTCGTCTTCTCCCCGGAGAAACAAACCTCGGCCGGTGCCATCGCCTCGGCAATGGCCGTTCTGCTGCTGCCGTACTCGCTCATCGGCCCTTTCGCCGGCGTCCTGCTGGACCGCTGGTCGCGCCGTCAGGTCTTCCTGTACGGGAATCTGCTGCGCGCCGCACTCGCCTGCTGCACCGCGCTCCTGATCCTCGGCTCCGCGCCCGAATGGCTCTTCTACACCTCGGCCCTGTGCGTCACCGCGGTGAACCGCTTCGTACTGGCCGGCCTCTCAGCAGCACTGCCACGCGTGGTCGACGACGAGCGGCTGGTGCTGGCCAACTCGCTCTCGCCCACCGCCGGTACGCTCGCCGCCACGGCCGGCGGTGGTCTCGCCTTCGTCGTGCGACTGCTGGTCTCGGACTCCGACGCCGCGGTGGTGCTGCTGGCAGCGCTGCTCTACCTCTCCTCGGCGCTGGCCTCCCTGACTCTCGGCATCCGGCTGCTCGGACCGGACCAGGAGGGACACCGTGCCCGCCTGGGAACGGCCCTGGCAATCACCGCACGGGGCCTCGTCGACGGTCTGCGTCACCTGGCGGAGCGGAAGCCGGCCGCTCGGGCGCTGGCCGCCATGGCCGTGATCCGCTTCTGCTACGGAGCCCTGACCGTGACGGTGCTGATGCTCTGCCGGTACGCCTGGGCCGATACCGACTCCGAGGGCCTGGCCCTTCTCGGACTGGCGGTGGGTGCCTCCGGTGCGGGGTTCTTCGTGGCAGCCGTGCTGTCGCCCTGGGCGGTGGGCCGGTTCGGACGGTTCGGCTGGACAGCGGTGTGCGCGGCGACGGCCGCCGTCCTCGAACCCGTGCTGGGGCTGTGGTTCGTCCCCGCTCCGATGCTCGTCGCTGCGTTCGTTCTCGGACTGGTCACCCAGGGCGCGAAGATCTCGACGGACACGGTGGTGCAGACCTCGGTGGACGACTCCTACCGCGGCCGGGTCTTCTCCCTCTACGACGTGCTGTTCAACGTCGCCTTCGTGGGGGCCGCCGCGGTCGCCGCCGTGACGCTGCCGCCCGACGGACGGTCGTCCGTGGTGGTGATCGGAGTGGCCGTCCTCTACGCGGCCGTCGCCGCGACCATGTTCCGGTGGAGCCGCGCCGCCAGTACGTCACTCCGAGCCTCGGGGCAGGAGTGAGGCGAGGTCGATGTTTCACGTGAAACATCGACCTCGCCGAACGGAAGTCCGGGCCGGACACTCGACACCTGGATCCAGGCCCGGGCATGCGGAGTCCTGATCGCGAGCTCAACAGGCTCAGGGGAGCGGAACCAAAAGTGCGGTCATGTTTCACGTGAAACATGACCGCACGTCGCCCCCTCGTCACCCCGGCCCGGAGGCCCGGAGCCTTCAGCCCTGCGCGGCCCACCACTCCTTGAGCTTCCCGACCGCGGCCTCGCGCCCCATCGGCCCGTGCTCCAGTCGCAGCTCCAGCAGGAACGCGTACGCCTTGCCGATCACCGGCCCGGGGCCGATGCCCAGGATCTTCATGATCTCGTTGCCGTCCAGGTCGGGGCGGATGGCATCCAGCTCCTCCTGTTCCTGCAACTGGGCAATGCGCTCCTCAAGACCGTCATAGGTCCGCGAGAGGGCGGCGGCCTTGCGCTTGTTCCGCGTGGTGCAGTCCGAGCGGGTCAGCTTGTGCAGCCGGTCCAGCAGGGGGCCCGCGTCGCGCACATACCGCCGGACCGCGGAGTCGGTCCATTCGCCGTCTCCGTAGCCGTGGAAGCGCAGATGGAGCTCCACCAGCTTCGAGACGTCCTTGACCATGTCGTTGGAGTACTTGAGCGCCGTCATCCGCTTCTTGACCATCTTGGCGCCCACCACCTCGTGATGGTGGAACGAGACGCGGCCGTCCTTCTCGAAGCGTCGCGTCCTCGGCTTGCCGATGTCATGGAGGAGAGCGGCCAGGCGCAGGGTCAGGTCGGGGCCGTCCTTCTCCAGGCCGATCGCCTGCTCCAGAACGGTCAGCGAGTGCTCGTAGACGTCCTTGTGACGGTGATGCTCGTCACTCTCCAGACGCAGCATGGGGAGCTCCGGCAGCACCTGCTGCGCCAGCCCCGTGTCGACGAGCAGCGCGAGCCCCTTGCGGGGGTGGGCGGAGAGCAGGAGCTTGTTGAGCTCCTCCCTGACCCGCTCGGCGGAGACGATCTCGATGCGCCCGGCCATCTCCGTCATCGCGGTGACGACGTCCGGAGCGACGTCGAAGTCCAGCTGGGCGGCGAAACGGGCGGCGCGCAGCATGCGCAGCGGATCGTCGGAGAACGACTCCTCGGGCGTTCCCGGGGTTCGCAGGACGCGCTCCGCCAGGTCCTCCAGACCGCCGTGGGGGTCGATGAAGTGCTTCTGCGGGAGCGCGACGGCCATCGCGTTGACCGTGAAGTCTCGGCGGACGAGGTCGGCCTCGATGGAGTCGCCGTAGGACACCTCGGGCTTGCGCGAGGTCCTGTCGTACGCCTCCGACCTGTAGGTGGTGACCTCGATCTGGTAGCCGTCCTTCTGGGCGCCCACCGTGCCGAAGGCGATCCCGACCTCCCACACCGAGTCGGCCCACGGCCGGACGATCTTCAGCACGGCCTCGGGGCGGGCGTCGGTCGTGAAGTCCAGGTCGTTCCCGAGCCGGCCGAGGAGTGCGTCCCGGACCGAACCGCCGACCAGGGCCAGACTGAAGCCGGCGTCCTGGAAACGGCGGGCGAGGTCGTCGGCGACCGGGGAGACCCGCAGCAGTTCGCTGACTGCGCGGTGCTGCACCTGGGTCAGGGCACGGGAGCTGTCTTCATTGGCGTTCGGCACAACAGAAAAGGGTACGTGCCCGGACCGGCCCGGTCGTCCTGGTTTCGTCACACCCCGCGGGCTCTTCCCGATCTTGTAGCGCACTCCCCGGCCACGGGCACCCGCGCACATCGTTACCATGCGTGGACGCAGCAACCGACAACCATCGACACCAGCCGACGACGACGAGGGACGGGTAAGCGCGTGGCCGAGCCGGCAGACATCCAGGGGATCGGTACCTCTCCTGCCCGCCGGTGGTTGCGGCGCACCGCGGCCCTGATGATCGGCGCGCCGCTCGTCGCGGCGCTGCTGGCCGGTCCGGCCGCGCCCGCGGCTCGGGCGGGCGAGATCGGCAAGGCCCCCACCGGCTCCCGGACGGTCGACGTGTCCCTGGACGGCGTGGCCCCGAGCGCCCCGGTCAAGGGGGACACCCTGACCGTCTCCGGCACCGTGACCAACCGGGGCAAGGAGACGATCACCGGGGCCACGGTCGATCTGCGGGTGGGTTCGAAGCTCCCCAGCAGGACGGCGATCGACGCCGCCGCCAAGCGCACCGACTTCGTGCTCGGCAGCGACCCCGCCCCGCTCGGCGGCAAGTACACGGTGAAGTTCGCGAAGCTCCCCTCCGGCATCAGCCAGGACTTCACGCTGTCCGTCCCGGTCGGCAAGCTGGGGCTCGGCGACGACGGCGTCTACCAGCTCGGCGTCTCGCTGTCGGGGCAGACCTCCCGGGTCCCGTACGACCAGGTGCTGGGGATCGAGCGGACCTTCCTGCCCTGGCAGGAGGAGGAGCGCGACTCCAGGACCAAGGTCACCTACCTCTGGCCGCTCATCGCGTCGGCCCACGTCACCGCCGAGACGGACACGGACGACCAGCGGACCCCCGTCTTCGCGGACGACAGCCTGGCCACCGAACTGGCTCCGGGCGGGCGCCTCGAACAGCTGGTCTCCCTGGGCAGCCGACTGCCGGTGACCTGGGTGATCGACCCGGACCTGCTGGCCAGCGCCGACGCAATGGCGGGGGACTACCGCGTCAAGTCCGGTGACACCACCGTCGCCGGGAAGAACCAGGCCGTCGCCAAGAAGTGGCTCACCTCCCTCGAAGCCGCCGTGGCGGACGGAAAGGTCGTCGCGCTGCCGTTCGCCGATCCCGACCTGGCGTCCATCGCGCACCGCGGCAAGAACGTCTCGGGCACCCTCAGCCACCTCCAGAGGGCCACGGAGGCGGCGGCGAAGACGGTGCAGACCGTTCTCCACGTGAAACCGTCGACCGACTTCGCCTGGCCCGTCGACGGTGCGATCGACCCGTCGATCGTCGATGTCGCCACCTCGGCCGGCGCCCACAAGGTGATCGCCCGCAGCGACAGCCTCCAGGAGACGGGCAACCTGGCCTACACCCCGACCGCCGCCCGGCCCATCGGTGGCGGCACCACCGCGGTCGTCGCCGACGCCCGGCTCTCCACGGCCTTCCAGGGCGACATGTCGAAGGCGGAGGACTCCACCCTCGCCGTGCAGAAGTTCCTCGCGCTGACCCTCGCGCTGGCCGAGCAGGACACCGACGCGGAGCGGAGCATCGTCGTCGCCCCGCAGCGGACGCCCACGGTCGCCCAGGCGCAGTCGATGGCCCGCGCCCTGCACGGACTCGACGACGAGCGCTGGACGCAGCCGCTCGGGCTCGTGGAAGCGGCCGGGGCGAAGCCCGACGCCGACGCCACGACGAGCGTCCCCCGGGCCTCCAAGTACCCGAAGAGGCTCCGCAGCCAGGAGCTGCCCACCCAGGCCTTCCAGGACATCAAGTCCACCCAGGTCTCGCTGGACAACTTCCAGGTCATCCTCACCCAGCCCGAGCGGGTCGTGACCCCCTTCGGCAACGCGCTCAACCGCTCCATGTCGACGTCGTGGCGCGGTCGGCCGCTCGAGGCCCAGCAGTACCGGGACTCGGTCCGCACCTATCTGCAGGGCCTCGTCAACGAGGTCCAGCTCATCTCGAAGTCGGACGTCACCCTGTCCGGCCGCAGCGCCACCATCCCGGTGACCGTGCAGAACCGGCTGCTGCAGGGCGTGGACCACCTGGTCCTCCGGCTGAAGTCGGAGAACGCCACCCGCCTCAAGCTGAACGACGGCGGAGCCGTGGCGGAACAGCCGATCCGCATCGGCCCCGGCCACAGCCAGTCCGTGAAGTTCGACGCCGCGGCCAACATCAACGGCCAGGTACGGATGACGGCGCAGCTCTACACGGAGGACGGCACACCGTACGGCGAGGAGATGACCTTCACCGTGAAGGTCTCCGAGCTCACCCCGACCGTGCTGCTGGTCATCGCCGGAGGGCTGCTGCTCCTGGTCCTCGCGGGCGTCAGGATGTACACCCAGCGCAAGCGCGTCAACGCGGGCGGCCCGGCCGACGGCGGCGGTGGCGAACCCGAGCAGCCGAGTGACCCGACGCCGGACACCGGTCCGGAAAGCGGGGAGCCTTCGGCCCCGGGTGAGAAAGTGGAACGTTGAGCGATGTCTGTCGTGGCCGGTCGGCCGGGGACGATGAGGTGGGGTTTCGATGAACGCGCCGTACGACGGTGACCGCGGTCAGGGTGCGGGCGGAGCCGGGTCCTCCGGCGGGCCTCCGATGCCCCAGGGCCCCGGCCAGGTTCCGCCGACGCCCGACCCGTACCTCCAGGACGCCTACGACCGCGACCCCTACCGCGCCCAGGACCTGACCGTCCAGGACCCGGTGACCGAGGCCCTGTACGACCGCGCCGCGCACCCGCCGCCGCCCCCTGGCACCTACCAGCAGCCCCATCCGCTCTACCAGCAGCCGCCTGCGGCGCAGTACCCGCCCGACCCGCGCATCTGGGCGCAGACCCCGCCCCCCGAGCCCGACGGCCCGTCGCGGCACCTGCCGTACGGCGACAACGCGGCGACCACCCAGTTCGTCGGGGTGGACGACCTCGTCAGCCAGGCGTCCCGGGACGAGGAGCAGCCCGACGCCTTCGCGCACCTTTTCCGGGACCAGGAGGGCCCGTCCGGCGCGGCGCCCGCCTCCCCGGCACCCGAACCGGCCCCGGCGGCCGCTCCGCCGAAGTCCGGCGGCCGGGTCTCCGGGCTGCTGAAGTCCAGCGCCCTGATGGCGGCCGGCACTCTGGTGTCCCGCCTGACGGGGTTCGTCCGCAGCCTCGTGATCACCGCCGCGCTCGGCGCGGCCCTGCTCGGCGACAGCTTCACCATCGCGTACACCCTGCCCACGATGATCTACATCCTCACCGTGGGCGGCGGCCTCAACTCGGTCTTCGTGCCCCAGCTCGTCCGCTCCATGAAGGACGACGAGGACGGTGGCGAGGCCTACGCCAACCGGCTGCTGACCCTCGTGATGGTCGCGCTCGGCGTGATCGTCGCGATCGCGGTCTTCGCCGCCCCGTGGCTGATCCACATGATGTCGCCGACGATCGCCCAGGACGCGGCGGCCAACAGCGTCGCCGTGACCTTCGCCCGGTACTGCCTGCCGACCATCTTCTTCATGGGCGTGCACGTCGTGATGGGCCAGATCCTCAACGCCCGCGGCAAGTTCGGCGCGATGATGTGGACCCCGGTCCTCAACAACATCGTCATGATCTTCACGTTCGGCATGTTCATCTGGGTCTACGGCACGTCCGCCGAGTCCCGGATGGGCGTCGAGACGATTCCGGCGGAGGGGGTCCGGCTCCTCGGCATCGGCACGCTGCTCGGCCTCGTCGTGCAGGCCCTGGCCATGATCCCGTACCTGCGCGAGGCGGGCTTCCGTTTCCGTCCGCGCTTCGACTGGAAGGGACACGGGCTCGGCAAGACGATCAAGCTGGCCAAGTGGACCGTCCTGTTCGTCCTGGCGAACCAGGCAGGTGTAATCGTCGTCACCCAGCTCGCGACCTCGGCGGGCAAGCTGTCCGGCAAGGACGGCGCCGGCTTCCTCGGTTACTCCAACGCCCAGCTCATCTGGGGCATGCCGCAGGCGATCATCACCGTGTCCGTCATGGCGGCCCTGCTGCCCCGCATCTCCCGCGCCGCCCACGACAACGACCCGGGTGCCGTCCGGGACGACATCTCGCAGGGCCTGCGGAACTCGGCCGTCGCGATCGTGCCGGTGGCCTTCATGTTCCTCGCCCTCGGCCTGCCGATGTGCACCCTGATGTACTCCTCCGCCGGAACCGAGGCGGCCCGGTCGATGGGCTACATCCTCATGGCCTTCGGCCTCGGCCTGATCCCGTACTCCGTGCAGTACGTGGTACTGCGCGGCTTCTACGCCTACGAGGACACCCGCACCCCCTTCTACAACACGGTCATCGTCGCCGCGGTCAACGCCGCCGCGTCGGCCCTCTGCTACGTGGTGCTGCCCGCCGAGTGGGCCGTGGTCGGCATGGCCGCCTCGTACGGACTCGCCTATGCCGTCGGTGTGGGCATCGCCTGGCGGCGGCTGCGCAACCGCCTGGGCGGGGACCTGGACGGAGCCCATGTCGTACGCACCTACGCCCGGCTGTGCATGGCCGCCGTCCCGGCGGCGGTGCTCGGCGGAGGCGTGGGCTTCGCCGTGCTCCTGGGCCTGGGCGAAGGTGCCTTCGGTTCGCTCGTCGCGCTGATCTGCGGCGGGGCCGTCCTGCTGGGTGTCTTCTTCGTCGCCGCCAAGCGCATGCGGATCGAGGAGATCAACGGCATGGTCGGCATGGTTCGAGGACGTCTCGGACGCTGACGTCCACCGGCCGCACAACCATCCCCGCCTCTTGCGTGTCGTGCATAGCGCCGGAGTGTGGGCACAATTGGCGTGACTGTGCAGAGCTGGCTGGCATCGCGCAACGGATGGGGAGGCAGGAACGACGGTGGCGGAACGTAGCACGGCTGCCGTCGACGTGGCCGACAACAGCGGCGACAAGCCGCTGACCGCCAAGGCGGACGAGGCCACGACCGACGGGACGGCAGAAGCTCAGGACAAGACGAGCTCGGAGCCACAGGGGACGGACGGCGAGCGCATCGGCTCCAGGCCCACCCTGCCGACCCCTGATCTGCACAGCGGCCACAAACTTGCCAGACGCTACCGGCTCGAGGAATGCGTCACCCGTCTGGACGGATTCAGCAGCTGGCGGGCCGTGGACGAGAAACTGCGCCGCGCGGTGGGCGTCCATCTGCTCCCCGCCGATCACCCCCGCGCCCGTTCCGTGCTGGCTGCGGCCCGGTCCTCCGCCCTGCTCGGCGACCCGCGCTTCGTGCAGGTGCTCGACGCGGTGGAGGAGGACGACCTCGTCTACGTCGTCCACGAATGGCTCCCCGACGCCACCGAGCTCACCTCCCTGCTGGCCTCGGGACCGATGGACGCGCACGACGCGTACCAGCTCGTCAGCCAGGTCTCCCAGGCCATGGCCGCCGCGCACCGGGAAGGGCTCGCGCATCTGCGGCTCACCCCGGGTGCGGTGCTGCGCAGCTCGACCGGGCAGTACCGGATCCGCGGTCTCGCGGTGAACGCCGCCCTGCGGGGCATCACCTCCGAGGGCCCGCAGCGTGCGGACACCGAGGCGATCGGCGCCCTTCTCTACGCCGCGCTGACCCAGCGCTGGCCGTACGAGAACGACGCGTACGGTCTGACGGGGCTCCCCAAGGGAGTGGGGCTGATCGCCCCCGACCAGGTGCGGGCCGGTGTCCACCGCGGCCTTTCCGAGATCGCCATGCGCGCTCTGGCCAATGACGGCGCCACCGCCTCCCGGCAGGAACAGCCGTGCACCACGCCGGACGAGCTGGCCAAGGCCGTGGCCGCGATGCCCCGCATCCGTCCGCCGGAGCCCGCCTTCACGGCACCGCCCGAGTACCAGCGCACGACCTACCAGCAGGGCTCCTACGGCCGCCCGCCGAGCGGGCCCGTTCCCACGCAGCCCGTGGTCGCCGTGCCGCCGCCCCCGCTCCAGAGCCGCACCGGCAAGGTCCTCAAGTGGGCCGTGTCCGCGCTGCTCATCGTCGCGCTGGGCCTCGGCAGCTGGCAGCTCGCCGAGACGCTCATCGACCGTCTCAAGGGCTCGGAGCCCGAAGAGACCACGCAGACCACTCCGAAGGACGGCGACGACAAGGCACCGGCCCCGCTCAAGCCGCTGCGGATCACCGGTGCGACGGAGTTCATGCCCAGCGGCTCGGGCATCAAGCAGGAGGACGCGCCGAAGACCATCGACGGCGACGCGAGCACCGCCTGGGTCACCCACCGCTATCAGGGATACCCGAACTTCGGCAATCTCGCGCCCCGCAAGGACGGCAGCGGCATAGTCGTCGATCTGGGCAGCGTCCAGGACGTCTCCGGCCTCGAGATCGGCATGTACCGCAGCGGACAGAAGATCGAGGTTCTCGCGGCCGGTACGGATGCCTCCGCCCCGTCGTCGCTCTCGGACTTCCCACAGCGCCTCACAGATCTCGAAACGACGGGCAACGAGCTGAAGAAGACCTTGGACAAGCCCGTACGGACCCGCTACGTCCTGATCCATGTCACCGAGCTCCCGGCGGACGGAACGGGCGGCTACCGGGGCGGGATCTCGGAGATCTCCGTACTCAACTGACGAAGAGGCCGGTGGGGGGTGCCCCACCGGCCTCCCGCACGTCCGACGCCCGCATCGGACGGCGGTCCCACGCCCCCTGCCCCGTCCGCTCGAAATCGTGATAGACAGACGCACCGCGACATGGAGAAAAGGGAGGGAGGGGGAGGTGGCCGCCGAGCCGTCGGAACCACTCAGCGACTCAGACCTCCTCGCTCGCCATGTGGCCGGTGACCCCGATGCCTTCGGCGAGATCGTCAGACGCCACCGCGACCGGCTCTGGGCCGTGGCACTGCGCACCCTGGGCGACCGCGAGGAAGCCGCCGACGCCGTCCAGGACGCCCTCGTCTCCGCATTCCGGGCCGCCCACACCTTCCGCGGCCAGTCCGCCGTCACCACCTGGCTGCACCGCATCACCGTCAACGCCTGCCTCGACCGGGTCCGCAAGGCAGCCACCCGGAAAACCGCGCCCATCGACGACACCGAACGGTTCGAGCAACTCCTCGAACCGCATGAATCCGCGGAGGCCCCCGCGGAGCGCCAGGACCTCCACCGCGAGCTGCTGGCCGCGCTCGCCACTCTTCCCGCCGAGCAACGGGCCGCGCTCGTCCTCGTGGACATGCAGGGCTATCCCGTGGCCGAGGCGGCACGCATCCTCGACGTACCGGCGGGCACCGTGAAGAGCCGCTGTGCACGGGGACGGGCCCGACTGGCCCCCCTCCTTGTCCACCTCCGCAGCGAGAACGCGGAGACCGGTGGATCCGGCGCGGAAAGGAACCGGACGGGGCGCTCATCCGTCCCACCGGCATCGGGGCCGAGTAACGCAGACAGGGGCGATCCCGCTGCAGTAGTGAAGGGCGGAGGTGGACACGCATGACATCAACGACCGACACGACCCGGCATCCGGACGTCACGGAGATCTCCGACCTCACGGAGGGACTGCTCCCGTCGCCGCGCGCGGCAGAGGTCCACCGGCACGTGGAGGGGTGCGAGCCCTGCGGTGAGGTCCACGCCGCTCTCCAGGAGATCCGGGAACTGCTCGGCTCCACGCCCGAGCCCCTGCGCATGCCCGACGATGTCGCGGACCGCATCGACGCCGCGCTTGCCGCCGAAGCAGCTCTCGCGGCCACCGGAGCACCCGACGACTCCGCACATGTTTCACGTGAAACGGAGCTTCTGCCGATACAGAAGTCCGTCACGGCCCCCGACAGTCCCCCGGCCCGCCCGGCGGGCCGTCCCCGCGCGGCCACGGGCCCCGGCCGTCGGCCGGTCCGGCGTCGCCGCCGCGTCGCCGTGCTCGGTGCCGCCCTCGGCGCAGCCATGATCGGGATGAGCGTCTTCATCCTCCAGGGCCTCCAGCCGACCCACGATTCCGCGGGGGTCAGCGCCTCGGACCGCCGGTCCGGCTCCACGGCGAGCAACGAGGACACCTTCTCCGACTCCCCGATCGAAGGCCGGGTACGCACCCTCCTCCTGAACGCCGGCACGAAGCCTTCGGGCCCGGACGGTTTCCACAACGAGAAGCAGGCACCGTCCGTCGGGGCCCAGTCGACCCCCACGGGCGATTCGACTGCGCCGTCCCAGGCGCCGCTGCGAACACCCGCCGTGTCCGTACCGGCCTGTGTGCAGCAGGGCATCGGCCGCAAGACCCCGGCCCTCGCCGCGGAGACCGGGACCTACAAAGGCGCGGACGCCTTCCTCGTCGTCCTTCCGCACCCTTCCGACACCGGCCGTGTGCAGGTGTACGTCGTCGATGCCACCTGCGTCCAGAACTCCACGGACAAGGGCGAGCTCCTGCTGACCCGCACCTACGCGCGCCCCTGAGAAACGCTCCCGGCGCCGCTCCGACACGTCGGGGAATGCATCCCCCGTAGGATCCGTTGGGTGGGGTGAGAGTCGTTGAACCGACCCCAGTAGGCGTGGACAGTAGGCAGTCTGCAGAGACGAGGAAGAAACCCGTGAGCGACGTCCGTAACGTGATCATCATCGGCTCCGGCCCCGCGGGCTACACGGCCGCCCTTTACACCGCACGTGCCTCGCTGAAGCCGCTGGTGTTCGAGGGCGCCGTCACCGCCGGTGGCGCGCTGATGAACACCACCGACGTGGAGAACTTCCCGGGCTTCCAGGACGGGATCATGGGCCCCGAGCTCATGGACAACATGCGTGCCCAGGCCGAGCGCTTCGGTGCCGAGCTCGTCCCCGACGACATCGTCTCCGTGGACCTCACCGGGGACATCAAGACGGTCACCGACACGGCCGGCACGGTTCACCGCGCCAAGGCCGTCATCGTGACGACCGGCTCCCAGCACCGCAAGCTCGGTCTGCCCAACGAGGACGCACTCTCCGGACGCGGCGTCTCCTGGTGCGCCACCTGCGACGGGTTCTTCTTCAAGGACCAGGACATCGCCGTGGTGGGCGGCGGCGACACCGCGATGGAGGAGGCGACCTTCCTCTCCCGCTTCGCCAAGTCGGTCACCATTGTCCACCGCCGGGACACGCTGCGTGCCTCCAAGGCCATGCAGGAGCGCGCCTTCGCCGACCCGAAGATCAAGTTCGCCTGGGACAGCGAGGTCGCCGAGGTCCACGGCGAGCAGAAGCTGTCCGGCCTGACCCTTCGGAACACCAAGACCGGCGAAACCTCCGAGCTCGCGGTGACCGGCCTGTTCATCGCGGTGGGCCACGACCCGCGCACCGAGCTCTTCAAGGGCCAGCTCGACCTCGACGAAGAGGGCTACCTCAAGGTCGACGCCCCCTCGACCCGCACCAACCTCACTGGTGTCTTCGGTGCCGGTGACGTCGTCGACCACACCTACCGGCAGGCCATCACCGCTGCCGGCACGGGCTGCTCGGCAGCTCTCGACGCCGAGCGTTTCCTTGCCGCGCTCGCCGACGACGAGAAGGCCGCCGCCGCGGCCGCCGTCTGATCCACGCCCCTCACCCCACACCCCGAGAAGTTAAGGAGGTCGCCGTGGCCGGCGCCCTGAAGAACGTGACCGACGACTCCTTCGACGAGGTCGTCCTGAAGAGCGAGAAGCCCGTACTGGTGGACTTCTGGGCCGCCTGGTGCGGTCCGTGCCGTCAGATCGCCCCCTCCCTGGAGGCGATCGCCGCCGAGCACGGCGAGCAGATCGAGATCGTCAAGCTCAACATTGACGAGAACCCGGCCACGGCCGCCAAGTACGGCGTCATGTCCATCCCGACCCTGAACGTCTACCGGGGCGGCGAGGTCGCCAAGACCATCGTCGGCGCCAAGCCGAAGGCCGCGATCCTTCGTGACCTCGAGGACTTCATCGGCGCGTAGCACCGCAGCACGATGTTTCACGTGAAACGGGTCCGTTCCTCGGGGACGGGCCCGTTTCGCTTTTTCATGAGTACGCGGATCACAGCGGTCTGAGAGCAGGTTCCTTCTGCACCGCGCCCAGCAACCGGTCCAGCGCCAGCTCGACGTCTTCCTTCCAGGAAAGCGTCGTTCGCAACTCCAGTCTCAGCCGCGGATGGACCGGATGCGGTCGTACAGTCTTGAAGCCGACCGCCAGCAGATGATCCGCAGGGAGCACACAGGCAGGCCCCTTCCAGCGGGCGTCGCCGAACGCTTCGATCGCCTTGAACCCCCGTCGCAGCAGATCCTTGGCAACCGTCTGCACCATGACCCGGCCGAGCCCCTGCCCCTGGTAACCGGGCACGATCCAGGAAGTCATCAGCTGCACAGCATCGGGGGAGACCGGACTGGTGGGAAACGCCGTCGACCGCGGCACGTAGGCCGGTGGCGCGTAGAGGACGAAGCCCACCGGCACGTCATCGACATAGACCACACGGCCGCACGACCCCCACTCCAGGAGAACGGCCGAGATCCACGCCTCCTTCTCCAGCGCGGGCGTTCCCGCCTTCAGTGCGGCTTCTCCGCTGACGGGATCGAGCTCCCAGAAGACGCACGATCGGCAGCGTCCGGGGATATCGGAAAGGTTGTCCAGTGTGAGCGGTACGAGCCGACGCCCCATGAAGGCTGTTCCTCGCTTCCTTCACCCGCCGCATCGTGTACGACGGTCAGTGCACCCCGTTCGAGAAGCAGGCCACCGGCAAAGCCCTCATCCGTTCCCGGGCCCGGTTCCACCGTCATCGATCGACTGCGGCTCACTGGTCGCATGGCCCTCCCCACCGAGGCGACTCAAGCCGGATGTGCCATACCGGAACGCATCGTATCCACCCGAAGATGAAGCCGACACCGGGAGAAAGCAAAGGGCGGGCCGTGTTCCGGCAACCACCGGAAACACGGCCCGCCCTCCGTCCCGTCGGTCCGGGATCAGTCCTCGTCGTCCTTGGCGGATTCCTCGGAGGGCGTCCGGTCCAGCACGCGCTCCTCACCCGGTGCCAGGCTGCTGAGGATCCGGTCGAGATCCTCCATCGACGCGAACTCGACGACGATCTTCCCCTTCTTCTGCCCGAGGTCGACCTTCACCCTGGTCTCGAAGCGGTCCGACAGCCGGGAGGCGAGATCGGACAGCGCGGGCGAGACCCGACCGCCGGCCCGCGGCCCCTTGGGCTTGGCGGAGCTCGTCGGGCTGGAACCCATGAGGGTCACGATCTCCTCGACCGCACGCACCGACAGCCCCTCGGCCACGATGCGGTGGGCGAGCCTGTCCTGCTCCTCCGAGTCCTCCACGGACAGCAGTGCCCGTGCGTGCCCCGCCGACAGCACCCCGGCCGCGACCCTCCGCTGTACCGGAGCCGACAGCCTCAGCAGACGCAGCGTGTTCGACACCTGCGGGCGCGAGCGCCCGATCCGGTCGGCCAGCTGGTCATGCGTGCACTTGAAGTCCTTGAGCAGTTGGTCGTACGCAGCTGCCTCCTCCAGCGGATTCAGCTGGGCCCGGTGGAGGTTCTCCAGGAGCGCGTCCAGGAGAAGCTTCTCGTCCTCCGTGGCCCGGACGATGGCCGGGATCCGCTCCAGGCCCGCCTCTCGACAGGCCCTCCAGCGCCGCTCACCCATGATGAGCTCAAAGCGCTCCGGCCCCGTCTTCCGCACCACGACGGGCTGGAGCAGGCCCACCTCCTTGATGGAGGTCACCAGCTCCGCGAGCGCGTCCTCGTCGAACACCTCACGGGGCTGACGAGGATTCGGGGTGATCGAGTCGAGGGGCACCTCGGCGAAGTACGCACCGGAAACCGTTGCCGGCCCGGAGGTCACATCGTTCTCCAGGACCGGCGCACTCGGTTCCGGCACCACCGGAGTGCTCGCGAGGGTGGCCACCTTCGCCGCGGCCACTCCTCGATCCGTCGTCATCACGGGCCCCGTCCCGGAGGAGGCCGAACCCATCCCCGCGGACGGTACCTGCTTCTCCTGCGGAGCGGCGGGGATCAGAGCACCCAGCCCACGCCCCAACCCTCTTCGACGCTCGCTCACTGAATACCCTCCGAAATGCTCTGCTGGCTGTTCCCGGTGCCCGCGTGGGCGTGCTGGGCCTCGTACTGGACCCCGACGCCCCTCAGGGCGATCTCACGTGCTGCTTCGAGGTACGACAGCGACCCGCTGGAACCCGGATCGTAGGTCAGCACCGTCTGTCCGTAGCTCGGTGCCTCCGAGATCCTCACCGATCGCGGAATGCTCGTCCGCAGCACCTCCTTGCCGAAGTGCGTGCGCACCTCCTCCGCGACCTGTGACGCGAGCCTGGTCCTGCCGTCGTACATGGTGAGCAGGATCGTCGACACGTGAAGGTCAGGGTTGAGGTGTCCTCGTACCAGGTCCACGTTGCGCAGCAACTGCCCCAGCCCTTCGAGCGCGTAGTACTCGCACTGGATGGGGATCAGCACCTCGGCACCGGCGACCAGGGCGTTGACCGTCAGCAGGCCGAGCGAGGGCGGGCAGTCGATGAGGATGTAGTCCAGGGGCTGCTCGTACGCCTGGATCGCCCGCTGCAACCGGCTCTCCCGTGCCACCAGCGACACCAGCTCGATCTCCGCACCGGCGAGATCGATGGTGGCGGGGGCGCAGAAGAGGCCTTCGACATCCCGAACGGGCTGGACCACTTCGGAGAGCGGCCTGCTGTCCACCAGGACGTCATAGATGGAGGGGACCTCGGCATGGTGATCGATGCCCAGTGCCGTGGAGGCGTTCCCCTGCGGGTCGAGGTCGACCACCAGAACGCGCGCGCCGTGGAGCGCGAGCGAGGCGGCAAGATTGACCGTCGTGGTGGTCTTGCCCACCCCGCCCTTCTGGTTGGCCACCACCATGACGCGCGTACGGTCAGGCCGGGGCATGCCCTCGCCGGCGCGGCCGAGGGCCTCGACCGCCAGCTGGGCCGCACGACCGATGGGTGTGTCGTCCATCGGCGGTGGTGTTTCACGTGAAACACCCTCCCCCGCCGATTCGGTTCGGGGACCGGGGACCGGATCGGTCATCGGTCCCGCGAAGTTGGCGTCGGACCGCAAGGATTCACTCTCCTCGACTTCAGGCTCGCAATGAACAGAGCCTGCCATGCTTTCGGGGTCGCGAACCAGCGAGGTCGGTTCTTCTGTGGATGATTCCTCTTCTGTGGACAACTCCGTAGCCCTCACGGGCTTGCGATGCCGTGGCGCGGCAGCCGCACGACCGCGCCTGATGAACTCCTGCAGCAGAGAGCGACGTTTCACGTGAAACACGATGCCCCTGCGGCTGGGCCGCAGGGGCACGACACTCCGCATGGTCACGTATGGCCACATGCCGGGAGAACCATCATTAAGTGGTAGTAATCGCCCATTACGGCTGACCTCGCCGCGTGGTCGGAGCCGTCAGCGACGACGTCTCGTGCGGCTCGTCCGCGCAGCCTTGGCTCTCTTTGCGGCGAACCTCACACCGCCGGGGCTCTCCCCGACCACCACACGCACCACCGTGGACATCGGGTCGACCACTCCCTCACCGACGTGCAGCACCTCGGTCTCCTCCACGCCGAGCTTGCTCAGGGCCGCACGCGCCCCGGCGATCTCCTCCTCGGCAGTGTCCCCCTTCAGCGCCAGCATCTCGCCGTACGGACGCAGCAGCGGCACGCCCCAGCCGGCCAGCCGATCCAGCGGAGCCACCGCACGGGCCGTCACCACATGAACCGGCTGCAGCGTCCCCAGGACCTCCTCGGCACGGCCGCGCACGACCGTCACATGGTCCAGGCCCAGCAGCTCGACGACCTCCTGGAGGAAGTTCGTCCGCCGGAGCAGGGGCTCCAGCAGGGTGATCTTGAGGTCCGGTCGCACCAGTGCCAGCGGGATGCCCGGAAGCCCCGCGCCCGAGCCCACATCGCAGACCGTGACCCCCTCGGGCACAACCTCGGAGAGCACCGCGCAGTTCAGCAGGTGCCGCTCCCACAGCCTGGGCACCTCGCGCGGCCCGATCAGCCCCCGCTTCACTCCGGCGTCCGCCAGCAGTTCCGCGTACCGAACAGCTTCCGGGAAGAACTCGCCGAAAACCGCACGCGCCTCTTCCGGCGCCTCGGGAAGCTCTACTTCCGCCGTCACGGGAACCGTCCTTCCTTACCGCACTACCGCACTGTGAGTGGCTGACTATCAGGCTGACAAAGATCGGCCCCGCCTGCGAACAGACGGGGCCGGTGGAGCAAAGGGTCCGGTCAGGCCGGGAGAACGACGACGAAGCGCTGCGGCTCCTCGCCCTCGGACTCGCTGCGCAGACCGGCGGCCGCGACCGCGTCGTGCACGACCTTGCGCTCGAACGGAGTCATCGGGTCCAGCTTCACCGGCTCGCCGGTGCTCTTGACCTCATCCGCGGCCTTGGCGCCCAGCTCGGCGAGCTCCGCCCGCTTCTTGGCCCGGAAGCCCGCGATGTCCAGCATCAGCCGACTGCGGTCCCCCGTCTCCCGGTGCACGGCGAGTCGCGTCAGCTCCTGGAGCGCCTCCAGCACCTCACCGTCGCGGCCCACGAGCTTCTGCAGTTCACGTGCCGAGTCGCTGATGATCGAGACCGCGGCCCGGTCCGCCTCGACATCCATGTCGATGTCGCCGTCGAGATCGGCGATGTCGAGCAGGCCCTCGAGGTAGTCCGCTGCGATCTCACCCTCCTGCTCGAGGCGGGTCAAGGTGTCGCTGCCCTCGGCGGCCGTGGAGGTGGTGCCTTCCGTCACGGATGGACTCCTTCTTACTTCTTGGACGGGTGCTTGGGCCGCTGCGGACCCTTGCGCTGCCCGGACTTGGCTTGGCGTGAGGAGCCGGACGCAGGCTTGCCCGCCGGCTTGGGCTTCTCGTCCTGCGGTTCCTTCCCCTTCTGCAGGGAAGTCTTGGAGCCCGACTCGGTGGAATCGGCGCCCTTGGCCGCCGTGGCACCGGTCTGTCGCTGGGCCTTGGTCTGGCGCTTGGGCTGCTGACGACGCTGCGCGGCCGTGCCCTCGGCGTCGGAGACGGTCGTCTCGCCCTTGATGACCGTGCCGTCCTCCTGGGCGACGAGCCCCAGCTTGGCCAGCCCCGTGATGAACTTCCGCTCGATGTCATTGCGGTCCGGGCCCTTGGCCACGATCCGCTTGACGGTGTTGCGACGGGTCCTTCCGCGGACCTCGCCGCGCGCGGTGACGCTCTTCAGCAGACGTCCCAGGTACTGGTCCTGCGCCTTGCTGCCCGGGGTCGGGTTCTGGTTGATCACGTACATCTGCTGACCCATGGTCCAGACGTTGGTGGTCAGCCAGTAGACGAGGACACCGACGGGGAAGTTGATGCCCATCACGGCGAAGATCACCGGGAAGATGTACATCAGCATCTTCTGCTGCTGCATGTACGGCGTCTTGACCGTCAGGTCGACGTTCTTCGTCATCAGCTGGCGCTGGGTGAAGAACTGCGAGGCCGACATCAGCACGATCATGACCGCGGTGACGACCCTGACGTCGGTCAGCGAGGCGCCGAGAGCCTGGACCTTCTCCTCGCTGTCCATGAACTTGGCGGCGAGCGGGGCACCGAAGATGTGGGCCTGACGAGCGCTGTCGAGCAGCGACTGGTCGATCACGCCGATCTTCTTGTTCGAGGCGATCGACGAGAGCACGTGGTACAGGGCGAAGAAGAACGGCGACTGCGCCAGGATGGGAAGGCACGAGGAGAGCGGGTTGGTACCCGTCTCCTTGTACAGCTTCATCATCTCTTCGGACTGACGCTGCTTGTCGCTCTTGTAGCGCTCCTGGATCGCCTTCATCTTCGGCTGGAGCACCTGCATGTTGCGGGTCGACTTGATCTGCTTGACGAAAAGCGGGATCAGGCAGATCCGGATCAACACCACCAGGGACACGATGGACAGGCCCCAGGCCCACCCGGTGTCGTCACCGAAGATCGCCCCGTACAACTTGTGGAACTGGACGATGACCCATGAGACGGGCCAGGTGATGAAACTGAACAGACTGGCAATCGTGTCCACTAATCAGGCTCCTTGAGCATTGGGCGAAGTCTCTGCGGCCGGGCCCGGGGTTTCGGAGGCCGATCCCCGAGCAGGCACATCAGCGGCGGAGTCCCCGCCCTTGCCACCGCGCATGGCATTACGCAGGAGTTCATGCCAACGCGGACGTTTGCGTGGTGGAACATGGTCCACGCCACCGGGTGACCACGGATTGCACCGCAGGATGCGCCAGGCCGTCAACGCAGTCCCCTTGATCGCCCCGTGCCGGTCGATCGACGTGTAGCCGTAGTGGGAACACGACGGGTAGTAACGGCAGACAGGCCCGAGGAGTGGGCTGATCGTCCACTGGTACAGCTTGATGAGAGCCAGCAGCGGGTACTTCATCGCGCGCCCCCTCCCAGCAGCCGCTGGAGAGCGGCATCCAGGTCTCGGGCCAGCTGATCATGGTCGGCGTCGCCCGCACCGGGCAGCGCTCGTACGACAACCAGGCTACCGGGGGGCAGCAGCGCGAGCCGATCGCGGACCAGATGGCGAAGCCTGCGCTTCACCGCCGTGCGTATCACCGCTCCACCCACTGCTTTGCTGACAACGAAACCCGCACGCGGCGGGGGAGCGTTCTCCCCAGTCGCGTGCGGGTCCGTTGAACCGCTGCGTAGATGGACGACGAGAAGCGGGCGGCCTGCCCTGCGCCCTCGACGTACCGCGGTCGCGAAGTCCTCGCGCCGCCTCAGCCGATTCTCGGTAGGCAGCACGTCATGACCTGTTAAAGCGATCAGGCGGACAGGCTGGCGCGACCCTTGCTGCGGCGGGACGCGAGAATCGCGCGGCCGGCACGGGTGCGCATACGCAGCCGGAAGCCGTGGGTCTTCGCGCGACGACGGTTGTTCGGCTGGAAGGTGCGCTTGCTCACTCGGGGGCTCCAGAAATGACTCGTGTGTTGGCGGGACATCGCCTGGCTGTCACCGTGCGCCCACGAGAGACTCGCGTAAACGCTCTAGTGCACCGCTTCACGATCACAGATCGTGATCTTTGCCCATCGGAGGCAGGCGGCAGCAGCCATCGACAACTCGACCTGGTCACGGTACGCGCGGCTACGCCATCCGGTCAAACCGGCTCCTCGACACCCGCCACTATGCACAGGCTGTGGACAACAACTTGAACGACGCGGGTCGCCCTGACTACCGTGGCCGGGCTCCGGTGCTTTTTCTTCCTGCCTGCCGGTCCTCACCCATCCCGAACCATCCCGTCCCGAGAACCACACATTCGTGGGACCAGCGAGAGAGCGTGCCCCGTGGCTGACGTACCTGCCGATCTTGCCGCAGTGTGGCCACGCGTGCTGGAACAACTCCTCGGGGAGGGCCAGCAGGGCATCGAGCCGAAGGACAAGCAGTGGATCGAGCGCTGCCAGCCGCTCGCGCTGGTGGCCGACACGGCCCTGCTCGCCGTCCCCAACGAGTGGGGCAAGCGCGTCCTGGAGGGCCGGCTCGCGCCACTCATCAGCGAGACGCTGAGCCGGGAGTGCGGCCGCCCGATCCGCATCGCGATCACCGTCGACGACTCCGCGGGCGAGCCCCCGAGCCCGCCCGCACCGCCGATGCACCAGCCCCCGCAGCCCCAGCAGCACCGCTACCCGGGCCAGCAGCACGACGAGCGGCAGCACGGCGACGCCTACGACGGATACGGGCACCGGCCCTCGGACGACGGCATGCCGACCGCACGGCCGGCCTACCCCGAGTACCAGCAGCAGCGCCCGGAGCCCGGCTCCTGGCCGCGCACCCAGGAGGACCTCTCCTGGCAGCAGCCCCGGCTCGGCGGGTTCCAGGACCGCGAGGGCGCCGCGGAGCAGTGGCGCGAGCCGTACGCCGGGGGCCGCCCCCAGCAGCCGCAGCACGACTACCGTCCGCAGCCGCCCGAGCGCCAGGGCTACGAGCCGCAGCGCCCCGAGTTGCCGGAACCCCAGCCCCAGCACCGCCAGGGCGGCGCCGGCACCGGGCGGCCCGGCGGCGGGGGCCCGATGGGTCCGCAGCCCGCGGCCACGCCCGGCCCCGGCGAACCGGCGGCCCGGCTGAACCCGAAGTACCTCTTCGACACCTTCGTCATCGGCGCGTCCAACCGGTTCGCGCACGCCGCCGCGGTCGCGGTCGCCGAGGCGCCCGCCAAGGCGTACAACCCGCTCTTCATCTACGGGGAGTCCGGGCTCGGCAAGACCCACCTGCTGCACGCCATCGGGCATTACGCCCGCAGCCTCTACCCGGGCACCCGGGTGCGGTACGTGAGCTCCGAGGAGTTCACCAACGAGTTCATCAACTCGATCCGCGACGGCAAGGGCGACACCTTCCGCAAGCGTTACCGCGACGTGGACATCCTGCTGGTCGACGACATCCAGTTCCTGGCGAGCAAGGAGTCGACGCAGGAGGAGTTCTTCCACACCTTCAACACGCTCCACAACGCCAACAAGCAGATCGTGCTCTCCTCGGACCGGCCGCCCAAGCAGCTGGTGACCCTGGAGGACCGGCTGCGCAACCGGTTCGAGTGGGGCCTGACCACCGATGTGCAGCCGCCGGAGCTGGAGACGCGGATCGCGATCCTCCGCAAGAAGGCCGTGCAGGAGCAGCTCAACGCCCCGCCGGAGGTGCTGGAGTTCATCGCCTCCCGCATCTCCCGGAACATCCGGGAGCTGGAGGGGGCGCTGATCCGGGTCACGGCCTTCGCCAGCCTCAACCGCCAGCCGGTGGACCTCGGGCTGACCGAGCACGTGCTGAAGGACCTGATCCCGGGCGGCGAGGACTCGGCGCCGGAGATCACGGCGACGGCCATCATGGCGGCGACCGCGGACTACTTCGGCCTGACGGTGGACGACCTCTGCGGGACGTCGCGCAGCCGCGTGCTGGTGACGGCGCGCCAGATCGCCATGTACCTCTGCCGGGAGCTCACCGACCTCTCGCTGCCCAAGATCGGCGCACAGTTCGGCGGCCGCGACCATACGACGGTGATGCACGCGGACCGGAAGATCCGCGCGCTGATGGCGGAGCGGCGTTCCATCTACAACCAGGTCACCGAGCTCACCAACCGCATCAAGAACGGCTGACGGACCGGACGCGCGGACGGAAGCGCCCGGCCTCGGAGCGCCGGTGCGGGCGGCCGTGCCCGCACCGGCGTCGCGTCCCCGTAGTCCGGCCCCCGTATAGCTCCGTACGCGTCACGAAGGCGTCTGAGGACCCCTCAGCAGGGTTCCCCGGGCGCCTTCGTGCGTGTTCCGCCCGTCCCGTCCCGCTCACGGCCGGCCGCTCCCGCACGCACCCCTGTCCTGGTCCGAGCCCCGCCCGGACGGCTCGTCCCGGCCGCCCCACGTGTCCGACGCTCTTCGCCCGGAGCCGTTCTGCGCCGGGTCCGAACGTGCCGGAACCGCCTGTGGAACGCCTGCAGAACCGCCTCAGCGACCGCTCCGGCCCCCTGCTCGAGCCCTTCTCCGGGGCTCCGGCGGCACCGCGGTGTTCGAATACCTGCCGCCGACCTGCCGTTCTCCACAGATCTGGGCAGTTTTTCCCCTCCACAGCCTGGGGATCCGGAAGTTGTCCATATTGCTTCCACAGGGGCGACTGCCGATACTCCATCAGGCCAGGTCAAGCCCCTGGGGATTTGTGACCAACAACAATCCACAGCCTGTGGACAAAATATTCGTCCACAGGCTGCCGATGATGTTGTCCACCGGCGGCCCACAGCCACGGCCTCGTTGTCCCCAACTTTCTCGAGCTTCTCCACACCTCTGTCCACTGTTCGGCAACACGACACCGCTCGTCACCGCGCCGAGTGAAAGGCGTCACACCAAGAGGGTCGGTTGGGCTGTGGGGAACCTGGGTAAAGCTGGGGACAGCCCTGGGGAGAAAGTGCCCTGCCCTGTGCATCGGGTGTGCAGAACTTTCGGGCGTCCACAGAAGCACCGTGTTGTCCACCGGTGCCGCCCACAGGGGCAGTGGACAAAAAACTGGGCCTGACCTGCGGCAACGACGTTATCCACGGTTTCCACAGGCCCTACTACTACTGCCAACTAGAGTTAGCTCGGGATTCGCTTCGAAGTGGGGCCTGTGCACAACTCGGGGCCGGAGCGCTCCGAGCCTCTTGTCGCGACTTGACCCCGAGCAGCACCGAGTGTCGGTGCCGTACGTCAGACTGGTTCCCGGCGTCCTCCCTCCCCAGTCGGCGGGAGACCCGATCCAGACGACGAAGGCCAGCAGGGCGAGCGAGCAACAGCAGGAGGCGGTTCCGGTGAAGATCCGGGTGGAGCGCGATGTACTCGCGGAGGCTGTGGCCTGGGTGGCCCGTAGCCTCCCGGCCCGTCCGCCGGCGCCCGTTCTCGCGGGCCTTCTGCTGAAGGCCGAGGACGGCGCCCTCAGCTTCTCCAGCTTCGACTACGAGGTGTCGGCCCGGGTCTCGGTGGACGCCGAGGTCGAGGAGGACGGCACGGTGCTCGTCTCCGGCCGGCTGCTCGCCGACATCTGCCGCGCCCTCCCCAACCGTCCGGTGGAGATTTCCACAGACGGTGTACGGGCGACCGTGGTCTGCGGCTCCTCGCGGTTCACCCTCCACACCCTTCCTGTGGAGGAGTACCCGGCGCTGCCGGAGATGCCCACCGCCACGGGCACCGTTCCCGGTGAGGTCTTCGCCTCCGCCGCCGCCCAGGTCGCCATCGCCGCCGGCCGTGACGACACGCTGCCGGTGCTGACCGGTGTGCGCATCGAGATCGAGGGCGACACCGTCACCCTGGCCTCCACCGACCGCTACCGCTTCGCGGTCCGCGAGTTCCTCTGGAAGCCGGAGAACCCGGACGCCTCGGCCGTCGCCCTGGTGCCCGCCAAGACGCTGCTGGACACCGCCAAGGCCCTGACCAGCGGTGACACGGTGACGCTGGCGCTGTCCGGCTCGGGTGCCGGTGAGGGTCTGATCGGTTTCGAGGGCGCGGGCCGGCGGACGACCACGCGACTGCTCGAAGGCGACCTGCCGAAGTACCGCACGCTGTTCCCCACCGAGTTCAACTCGGTCGCGGTCATCGAGACCGCCCCGTTCGTCGAGGCCGTCAAGCGTGTGGCCCTCGTCGCCGAGCGGAACACCCCGGTGCGGCTCAGCTTCGAGCAGGGCGTGCTGATCCTGGAGGCGGGTTCCAGCGACGACGCACAGGCTGTGGAGCGGGTCGACGCGGTGCTGGAGGGCGAGGACATCTCGATCGCCTTCAACCCGACCTTCCTGCTGGACGGGCTCAGCGCGATCGACTCCCCGGTCGCCCAGCTTTCCTTCACGACGTCCACGAAGCCCGCGCTGCTCAGCGGCCGTCCGGCCGTGGACGCCGAGGCGGATGAGGCCTACAAGTACCTGATCATGCCGGTCCGCCTCTCCGGCTGACCTCGCGGCCGGGCCCCGGACGGGGCCTGTCACAGCAGTCCCGACGGGCATGCTCGGTGCCGGGCGTGCCCGTCGGTCCGTCCGGCGGTCCGTCCCCGGCCGGGCGTAGGCTCGGCCCTGGGTACGAATCGGCACAACGCTTAAGGAATCTCTGATGGAGCTCGGTCTCGTCGGCCTCGGCAAGATGGGCGGCAACATGCGCGAGCGCATCCGCCGCGCAGGCCACACCGTCATCGGTTACGACCGCAACCCGGACGTCTCCGATGTCCACAGTCTCGAAGAGCTCGTGGGCAAGCTGAAGGGCCCCCGGGTCGTCTGGGTGATGGTTCCGGCCGGAGCCCCGACCCAGGCCACCATCGACGAGCTGGCCGGTCTCCTGTCGCCCGGCGACGTCGTCGTGGACGGCGGGAACTCCCGCTGGACCGACGACGAGAAGCACGCCGTCGAGCTGGGCATCAAGGGCATCGGCTTCGTGGACTGCGGAGTTTCCGGCGGTGTCTGGGGCCTGGAGAACGGCTACGCGCTCATGTACGGCGGCGACGCCGAGAACGTGGCGAAGGTCCAGCCGGTCTTCGACGCGCTGAAGCCCGAGGGCGACTTCGGTTCCGTCCACGCGGGCAAGGTCGGCGCCGGCCACTTCGCGAAGATGGTCCACAACGGCATCGAGTACGCCATGATGCAGGCCTACGCCGAGGGCTGGGAGCTCCTGGAGAAGGTCGACTCCGTCACCGACGTGCGCGAGGTCTTCCGGTCCTGGCAGGAGGGCACGGTCATCCGTTCCTGGCTGCTCGACCTGGCGGTCAACGCGCTGGACGACGACGAGCACCTGGACAAGCTCCGCGGTTACGCCGCGGACTCCGGCGAGGGCCGGTGGACGGTGGAGGCCGCGATCGACAACGCGGTGCCGCTGCCCGCGATCACGGCGTCGCTCTTCGCGCGGTTCGCCTCGCGCCAGGAGGACTCCCCGCAGATGAAGATGATCGCCGCGCTGCGCAACCAGTTCGGTGGCCACGCGGTCGAGAGCAAGAAGTAGCCGCACGGGAAGCGGCCGGACCCGGTGTCCGGCCCCTCCACGAAGCACGGAGCAGGAAGCCGGAAAGGTCGGCGTACACCATGCATGTCACGCATCTCTCGCTGGCCGATTTCCGCTCGTACGCCCGGGTCGAGGTACCTCTCGATCCGGGCGTCACCGTGTTCGTGGGGGCCAACGGCCAGGGCAAGACGAATCTGGTCGAGGCGGTCGGCTATCTCGCGACGCTCGGCAGCCACCGGGTCTCCTCCGACGCCCCGCTGGTGCGGATGGGCGCGGAGCGGGCCGTCGTACGGGCGGCCGTGACCCAGGGAGAGCGGTCCCAGCTGATCGAGCTGGAGCTCAACCCCGGCCGGGCCAATCGGGCCCGCATCAATAGATCGTCGCAGGTCAGACCGCGTGATGTGCTGGGGATCGTGCGGTCCGTGCTGTTCGCGCCGGAGGATCTGGCGCTGGTCAAGGGGGACCCCGGGGAGCGTCGGCGCTTCCTCGACGAGCTGATCACGGCGCGTTCGCCGCGGATGGCGGGGGTGCGCTCGGACTACGAGCGGGTGCTGAAGCAGCGCAACACCCTGCTGAAGTCGGCGGCGATGGCGCGTCGGCACGGCGGCCGGTCGATGGACCTGTCCACGCTGGACGTGTGGGACCAGCACCTGGGCCGGGTGGGCGCGGAGCTGCTGGCGCAGCGACTGGATCTGATCGCCACCCTGCAGCCGCTGACGGACAAGGCGTACGGGGACGTCGCGCCGGGCGGTGGCCCGGTGGCGCTGGAGTACCGCAGTTCGGTCGGGGCGGACGTGGGGTCGGCCCGCGGCCGCGAGGAGCTGTACGAGCGGCTGATCGCCGCCCTGGCGGACGTGCGCAAGCAGGAGATCGAGCGGGGCGTGACGCTGGTCGGCCCGCACCGCGACGACGTGCTGCTGGGGTTGCGGGGGATGCCGGCCAAGGGGTACGCGAGCCACGGCGAGTCCTGGTCGTACGCGCTGGCGCTGCGGCTGGCCTCGTACGAGCTGCTGCGCGGCGAGGGCAACGAGCCGGTGCTGGTGCTCGACGACGTCTTCGCGGAGCTGGACGCGCGGCGCCGCGAGCGGCTGGCCGAGCTGGTGGCCCCGGGCGAGCAGGTGCTGGTGACGGCCGCGGTGGACGACGACGTCCCGGGGGTGCTGACGGGGGCGCGGTACGCGGTGTCCGCGGGGGCGGTGGAGCGGCTGTGAGCGGCTTCGGCGAGGTACCGGGCGCGGCCGGGGATCCGGCGCGGGAGCACTCCGGCAAGAAGAGCGTGCCGGAGCCGTCGGGGGTCGATCTGGCCCGGGTGGCGCTGCGCGCGGCGAAGGAGCAGGCGCGGGCGCGGGGCGCGGCCGCGCAGCAGAGGAAACAGGCCAGGCGGGGCGGCGGCCTGCGGTCGGGGGCGCGGGCGGACGGGCGCGATCCGCTGCCGCTGGGCGCGGCGATCAACCGGCTGATCACCGAGCGCGGCTGGGAGACGCCCGCAGCGGTGGGCGGGGTGATGGGGCGCTGGCCGCAGATCGTCGGTGAGGACCTGGCCAAGCACTGCGTGCCGCTGCGGTACGACGAGGAGCCGGACGAGCGGGTGCTCACGGTGCAGTGCGATTCGACGGCGTGGGCGACGCAGCTGCGGCTGCTGGCGCCCCAGCTGGTGGCCCGGCTGAACGCGGACCTGGGGCACGGCACGGTCCGGATGATCAAGGTGCTGGGGCCCGGTGGTCCGCAGCGCAGGTTCGGTCCGCTGCGGGCGCCGGGGAGCACCGGCCCCGGCGACACCTACGGCTGACCTGCGCCCATGCCTGCCTCCGGGCTTTTCGGGGGTCTGCTTCCGGGCTCTTCGGGGCGCTTTTCCCAGTACCGGTGCGGGGCCGTCGTGGCCCCGTGCCGCCCGGGTGCGACGGGATCCGCCGGGCCGGGGCACGGGGGTGTGCGGCGATCGGATCCGGGTGGGGGGAATGGGGCGTCCCTCACGGTAGCGGGAGGTTGACAGGCCGAAGCGCTCAAGGCCCGCGTGAGCCGCTTGAGGCACCATCCTGAATATGGGGAGTCGTCAGCCGCTCGTTGAGGGCGGCACATGCGGACTCAGGTACCCGCAAACCCCCATTCATGTCAGCGCTACCGGTAGACTGGTGAACAATCCCGCATCCTTGCGGGAGTCGTCGATTACAAGCCGAACGACGCAGCCGCTCCCGTTTGCCCGGAGAACGGCCTGTGCTGTGCCAGAAAGGGCGCTTCGTGGCCGATTCCGGCAACCCCAACGAGAACATTCCGTCCGTATCCGGTGAGGATGCCGAGGCCGCCGCCATGGGCGAGACCTCCGGCACCGGCGAGGCGTCCGCCTCGTACGACGCCAGTGCGATCACCGTCCTGGAGGGCCTGGACGCGGTCCGCAAGCGACCCGGCATGTACATCGGCTCGACCGGTGAGCGCGGCCTCCACCACCTCGTGTACGAGGTCGTCGACAACTCGGTCGACGAGGCCCTGGCCGGGCACGCGGACACGATCGACGTCACGATCCTCGCCGACGGCGGGGTCCGTGTGATCGACAACGGCCGAGGCATCCCGGTCGGCATCGTGCCGTCGGAGAAGAAGCCCGCGGTCGAGGTAGTGCTGACGGTGCTGCACGCCGGCGGCAAGTTCGGAGGGGGCGGCTACGCGGTCTCCGGCGGTCTGCACGGTGTCGGTGTCTCCGTCGTCAATGCCCTGTCCACGCGGGTGGCCGTCGAGGTCAGGACGGACGGCTACCGCTGGACGCAGGACTACAAGCTCGGTGTGCCCACCGCCCCGCTTGCCCGCAACGAGGCCACCGAGGAGACGGGCACGTCCGTCACCTTCTGGGCCGACGGGGACATCTTCGAGACCACCGAGTACTCCTTCGAGACCCTGTCGCGCCGCTTCCAGGAGATGGCGTTCCTCAACAAGGGCCTGACGATCCGGCTCACCGACGAGCGCGAGTCGGCGAAGGCGACGCTGGGCGCGGACGTCGCCGAGGTGGCCGAGGGCGCCGAGGCGGAGCAGGTCCGCACGGTCACGTACCACTACGAGGGCGGCATCGTCGACTTCGTGAAGTACCTCAACTCCCGCAAGGGAGACGTCATTCACCAGTCGGTGATCGACATCGAGGCCGAGGACAAGGAGCGCATGCTCTCGGCCGAGATCGCCATGCAGTGGAACACGCAGTACAGCGAGGGCGTCTACTCCTTCGCGAACACGATCCACACGCATGAGGGCGGTACCCACGAGGAGGGCTTCCGCGCCGCGCTGACCACGCTGGTCAACAAGTACGCGCGGGACAAGAAGCTGCTGCGCGAGAAGGACGACAACCTCACGGGCGACGACATCCGCGAGGGTCTGACGGCGATCATCTCGGTGAAGCTGGGCGAGCCGCAGTTCGAGGGGCAGACGAAGACCAAGCTGGGCAACACGGAGGCGAAGACCTTCGTCCAGAAGGTGGTCCACGAGCACCTCACGGACTGGTTCGACCGCAACCCGAACGAGGCCGCCGACATCGTCCGCAAGGGCATCGCGGCGGCCACCGCGCGTGTGGCGGCCCGCAAGGCGCGCGACCTGACCCGCCGCAAGGGGCTGCTGGAGAGCGCCTCGCTGCCGGGCAAGCTGAGCGACTGCCAGTCCAACGACCCGACGAAGTGCGAGATCTTCATCGTCGAGGGCGACTCCGCCGGTGGTTCGGCGAAGTCCGGCCGCAATCCGATGTACCAGGCGATCCTGCCGATCCGCGGCAAGATCCTGAACGTCGAGAAGGCCCGGGTCGACAAGATCCTCCAGAACACCGAGGTCCAGGCGCTGATCTCGGCCTTCGGTACCGGGGTCCACGAGGACTTCGACATCGAGAAGCTCCGCTATCACAAGATCATCCTGATGGCGGACGCCGACGTCGACGGCCAGCACATCAACACCCTGCTGCTGACGTTCCTCTTCCGCTTCATGCGTCCGCTGGTCGAGGCCGGGCACGTGTACCTCTCCCGTCCGCCGCTCTACAAGATCAAGTGGGGCCGGGACGACTTCGAGTACGCGTACTCGGACCGGGAGCGCGACGCACTGGTCGAGCTGGGCAAGCAGAACGGCAAGCGGATCAAGGAAGACTCGATCCAGCGCTTCAAGGGTCTCGGCGAGATGAACGCCGAGGAGCTGCGCGTCACCACGATGGACGTCGACCACCGGGTGCTCGGCCAGGTCACGCTGGACGACGCGGCGCAGGCCGACGACCTCTTCTCGGTGCTGATGGGCGAGGACGTCGAGGCGCGGCGCTCGTTCATCCAGCGCAACGCCAAGGACGTCCGCTTCCTCGACATCTGAGTCGGCCGTACCAGCCAAGCCGCCGCTCGAAAGGACTTTGACCAGCAATGGCCGACGAGAACACCCCTGTGACACCCGAAGAGGAACCCGCCGCCGGTGTGGGGATGCGTGTCGAGCCCGTGGGGCTCGAGACGGAGATGCAGCGCTCCTACCTCGACTACGCGATGTCCGTGATCGTCTCGCGTGCGCTGCCGGACGTGCGGGACGGTCTCAAGCCCGTCCACCGCCGGGTGCTGTACGCGATGTACGACGGCGGCTACCGGCCCGAGAAGGGCTTCTACAAGTGCGCCCGCGTCGTCGGCGACGTCATGGGCACGTACCACCCGCACGGCGACTCCTCGATCTACGACGCGCTGGTGCGTCTGGCGCAGCCGTGGTCGATGCGGATGCCGCTGGTGGACTCCAACGGCAACTTCGGTTCCCCGGGCAACGACCCGGCCGCGGCCATGCGGTACACCGAGTGCAAGATGATGCCGCTGTCCATGGAGATGGTCCGGGACATCGACGAGGAGACCGTCGACTTCCAGGACAACTACGACGGCCGCAACCAGGAGCCGACGGTCCTGCCGGCGCGGTTCCCGAACCTGCTGGTCAACGGTTCCGCGGGCATCGCGGTCGGCATGGCGACCAACATCCCGCCGCACAACCTGCGCGAGGTCGCGGACGGTGCGCAGTGGTACCTGGAGCACCCGGACGCCTCGCAGGAGGAGCTCCTGGACGCGCTGATCGAGCGGATCAAGGGGCCGGACTTCCCGACCGGCGCGCTCGTCGTGGGCCGCAAGGGCATCGAGGAGGCGTACCGCACGGGCCGCGGCTCGATCACGATGCGCGCGGTGGTCGCGGTCGAGGAGGTCCAGAACCGGCAGTGCCTGGTCGTCACGGAGCTTCCGTACCAGACCAACCCGGACAACCTGGCGCAGAAGATCGCCGACCTGGTGAAGGACGGCAAGATCGGCGGTATCGCCGACGTCCGTGACGAGACCTCGTCGCGCACCGGTCAGCGCCTGGTGGTCGTGCTGAAGCGGGACGCGGTCGCCAAGGTCGTCCTGAACAACCTGTACAAGCACACCGACCTCCAGACCAACTTCGGCGCCAACATGCTGGCGCTGGTCGACGGCGTGCCGCGCACCCTCTCGATCGACGCGTTCATCCGGCACTGGGTGACGCACCAGATCGAGGTCATCGTCCGGCGCACGCGCTTCCGGCTGCGCAAGGCGGAGGAGCGGGCGCACATCCTGCGCGGCCTGCTCAAGGCCCTGGACGCGATCGACGAGGTCATCGCGCTGATCCGCAGCAGCCAGACGGTCGAGGTGGCGCGCGAGGGCCTGATGGGCCTGCTGGAGATCGACGAGCTCCAGGCGAACGCGATTCTGGAGATGCAGCTGCGCCGGCTGGCCGCGCTGGAGCACCAGAAGATCACGGCGGAGCACGACGAGCTCCAGGCGAAGATCAACGAGTACAACGCGATCCTGGTGTCGCCCGAGCGGCAGCGGCAGATCGTCAGCGAGGAACTGGCGGCGATCGTCGAGAAGTTCGGCGACGACCGGCGTTCCAAGCTGGTGCCCTTCGAGGGCGACATGTCCATCGAGGACCTGATCGCCGAGGAGGACATCGTCGTCACGATCACGCGTGGCGGCTATGTGAAGCGCACGAAGACGGACGACTACCGCTCGCAGAAGCGCGGCGGCAAGGGCGTGCGGGGCACGAAGCTCAAGGAAGACGACATCGTCGACCACTTCTTCGTGTCGACGACGCACCACTGGCTGCTGTTCTTCACCAACAAGGGCCGGGTGTACCGGGCGAAGGCGTACGAGCTGCCGGACGCCGGCCGGGACGCCCGCGGTCAGCACGTCGCGAACCTGCTGGCCTTCCAGCCGGACGAGCGGATCGCCCAGATCCTGGCGATCCGCGACTACGAGGCCGCGCCGTACCTGATCCTGGCCACGAAGGGCGGTCTGGTGAAGAAGACCGCGCTGAAGGACTACGACTCGCCCCGTTCCGGCGGTGTCATCGCCATCAACCTGCGGGAGACGGCGGACGGTGCCGAGGGCGCGGCCGACGAGCTGATCGGCGCGGAGCTGGTCTCGGCCGAGGACGACCTGCTGCTCATCAGCAAGAAGGCCCAGTCGATCAGGTTCACTGCGACGGACGACGCGCTGCGCCCGATGGGCCGTGCGACCTCGGGTGTCAAGGGCATGAGTTTCCGCGAGGGCGACGAACTGCTCTCGATGAATGTTGTCCGGCCCGGTACGTTCGTGTTCACTGCCACCGACGGCGGGTACGCGAAGCGGACCCCCGTCGACGAGTACCGCGTCCAGGGTCGCGGCGGTCTGGGAATCAAGGCCGCCAAGATCGTGGAGGACCGTGGTTCGCTGGTCGGCGCGCTGGTGGTCGAGGAGTCGGACGAGATCCTCGCCATCACGCTCGGCGGTGGTGTGATTCGCACGCGAGTCAATGAAGTCAGGGAGACGGGCCGTGACACCATGGGCGTCCAACTGATCAACCTGGGCAAGCGGGATGCCGTCGTGGGCATCGCGCGCAATGCCGAAGCCGAGGCCGAAGAGGCCGACGAGGTCGAGGGGTCCGAGGACGCCGGGGCCGCGACGGCGGAGGCCGCCGAGGGCAATGTCGAAGGCACGTCGCCTTCGGCCGGGGAGCACGAGGAGTAGAGCGTGAGTGGAGCCACGGGCGCCGGTTCGGCCGCTTCCGGAGCGAACGGTGCCCGTGGCCCTGCCACGGACTCCCAAGGGGGCACTGTGACGGACACCCGGGGGCCTCAGCCCCAGTACGAGGGTTACGCGGCCGGGCCGTTGCCGGGCGAGCGCGCACCCGCGCCGGGGCAGGCGAGCGGGCCGTACCACCCGCCGCAGGCGTACCCCTCGCCCGCGGGCGGGACGCAGGGCGGCGCGCGGGGCGCGGGAACCGCTCAGGCGGCCCGCCGGCCGCGTACGGGTGCGCGGACGACCCCGCGCACCCGCAAGGCGCGGCTGCGGGTGGCCAAGGCCGACCCGTGGTCGGTGATGAAGGTCAGCTTCCTGCTGTCCATCGCGCTGGGCATCTGCACGGTGGTGGCGGCGGCGGTGCTGTGGATGGTGATGGACGCGATGGGCGTCTTCTCCACCGTGGGCGGCACGATCAGCGAGGCCACCGGTTCCAACGAGAGCAACGGTTTCGACCTCCAGTCGTTCCTGTCGCTGCCGAGGGTCCTGATCTTCACCTCGGTCATCGCGGTGATCGACGTGGTCCTGGCGACCGCGCTGGCGACGCTCGGGGCCTTCATCTACAACCTGTCGGCGGGTTTCGTGGGCGGTGTCGAGCTCACGCTGGCCGAGGACGAGTAGGGCGCGGGGTATCGATTTTGGGACTGGCCCCGACGTGCGCTAATCTTCAGATGTCAGCGCGCAGCGCGGCGGGGCTATAGCTCAGTTGGTTAGAGCGCATCCCTGATAAGGATGAGGCCACAGGTTCAAATCCTGTTAGCCCCACAGTGACGACGTAAGGCCCGTATCTCCTCGGAGATACGGGCCTTACGCGTTGTGCGGACGGTGCGGTGCCGTCCTGCCGGTCGTGCGGGCAGGGGCGGGGCGGGAGTTGCGGGGCGGTGCCGTGCCGGTCGGGGAGCGGGCCGGGTGCCGGGCGCTTCCGGGTGGGCCGGGGCGGGCCGTCACCAGGCTGCTTCCGAACGGGCCGGGGGCGCGGGCCGGGAAGCCCGGTGCGCGGGCCCCAGGGGCACGAAGAAGCCCCCGGGGCGGGGCCGGGGGCTCGGGGGTCGGTCGTGCGGTGCGCGGTCGTCACGGCGGGAGGAGGGACGAGTCCCCCGCCGGGGCTCCGTGGGCGGTGCGGGCGACGCGGTCGGTGCGCGGGGCGCCTTCGGTCTTCACCGTGCCACCGGTGCGCGGGGTGCTTGCGGTGCTGCCGGTGCCCGCGGTGGTCGTGATGTCGCCGGCGGTCGAGGTGCCGCGGGAGTCCGCCGCGTTGCCGGTGCTCGTGGTGCCGTCGGTGTCCGGGGCGTCCTCGGTGTTCGCGGTGCCGTCGGACAGGTGGCGGGTGGCGGGCGAGGAGCCGTGTGCCTCGGCGCGGATGCGCTGCTTCATCGTGGGCGGCAGGGCCGTGTCACGCGGAAGGGCCCATCGAACCGACGGGGTGGTCGCGGTTGCTGCGGTCGCACCCGTGTGCTCCTGGGTCGTGGTGGTCGGCTCCGCCGCACCGTTCTCCGTGGCCGTCGCCGTGGCGCCCATGAGGCCCAGTGCGGCGAGAAGCGCGAAGAAGGCGGTGATGAAGGCGGTCCAGATGCTCTTGGCCTTGAAGGTGCTCATGGCCCCTCACTTTCGGGTGGTCCGGTTTGCTTGCCTTTCCGATGATGTGTATGTGGCCTGCGATTTCCCGGACCCACGCCACCGATGCGCGGATCTTCAGATGAACACCACTCGTATGGTTCAACCGGTCCGTACGGATTCCCGACGGGCCGCGGGGGCGGGCCGCGGGGGTGCCGGCGGGGCGTCCGCGGAGCGGGCGGTTCCCGGAAGATCGCTTTTCCCGGGGCGCCAGTTGGGCTGCGGGGAGGTCACCGGTTGATATCGGTCGGTGTGTATAGTCGGGCGGCAGAAGTCCCCTACGTCAAGGAAAGACGAGGTCGCGCGGTGAAGAAGCTTCTCCTGGTCGCACTGGCCGCCATCGGCGGGCTCCTCGTGTACCGCCAGATCCAGGCGGATCGCGCCGAGCAGGATCTGTGGACGGAGGCGACTGACTCCGTGCCCGCAGGTTCGGGTGTGTGAGACAAGAACAGCCTGATTGCGGGCCCCGGTCGCTGAGCGGCCGGGGCTTCGTGCTGTTGCGTGACCGTGACGCCCGTGTTCTTGAGTTCGCCCACGCAAATCAATAAGTTGCTTGAGCAAAACAGCTGGGGTTCTTCGGGCGAGGGGGCACGGGGTGGAGACACGGGACCGGTCGAGGGGGCGCCGTCGTCGCGGCGCGGTCGCGGGGGTGTGGACCGGGGCGGTGCTGCTCGCCCTGGGGGCGGGGGTGCCGCCGGTCGCGGCCGCACCCGCTGGCGGTGCGTCCGCGGCCCCGGCGGCGTCCGGGACCGGTGGCCCGTCCGGCAGCCTGGTCATGGTCCTCGACTCGTCCGGCTCCATGGCGGACGACGACGGCACGGGGCGCACCCGGATGGAGAGCGCCCGCAAGGCCGTCGGCACCGTCGTCGACGGCCTCCCCGACGGGCATCCGACCGGACTGCGGGTGTACGGCGCCGACCGGGCCCGCGGCTGTACGGACACCAGGCTCGTGCGGCCGGTGCGCGCACTCGACCGGGCGGCCGTGAAGCGGGCCGTGGCGGCCGTGCGGCCCAAGGGGGACACCCCCATCGGCCTGTCGCTGCAGAAGGCCGCCGAGGACCTTCCGGAGCCCTCGGGCGGGGCCGTCGCCACCCGCACGATCCTGCTGGTCTCCGACGGCGAGGACAACTGCGGTGCGCCGGAACCCTGCGAGGTCGCCGAGCGGCTCGGCAAGGAGGGGATCGGGCTGCGGATCGACACGGTGGGCTTCCAGGTGCGGGGCGCGGCCCGCGAACAGCTCGAATGCGTCGCGGCCGCGGGCAACGGCCGCTACTACGACGCCCCGGACGCCGACGCCCTGGCCCGGCAGCTGCAACGGGCGGCGCAACTCTCCGCGGACGGCTACCGGTTGCGGGGCGAACGGATCGAGGGGACGGCGACCCCGGAGAAGGCGCCCGCCCTGGCCCCCGGGCAGTACCTGGACACCATCGGTCCGGGCGAGACGCGGTACTACGCCGCCGAGTTGGACGCCGTCTCGACGGCGAACTTCTCGGTGACGGCGGTGCCGCAGCCCGGAACGGCCGTCGACATGTTCGACGTGCTGCGCACCACCGTCGTGCACGACGCCGACGGCTTCTGCCAGTCGGAGAACGCGAACTTCCAGCAGCCGGACGAGGGTGCGACCCCGTTGACCTCGGCGGTGGCCCGTATCCCTTCGGAGAAGGGAGGGGGAACCTGTGACCGGGCCGGCCGGTACTGGCTGAAGGTCGAGCGGGAGACCAGGAACAACCCGGACGCCGCGCGCTGGCCGCTCGAAATCGTCCACGGGGTGGAGGCGCCGCTGCGGAAGGGGACCGTTCCCGCCCAGTCCCGGCCGGAGTACGGCGAGGGTGGCGAGGACGCCGTGCTGCCCGCCGGCGAGCCCGAGGACGTGCGGGGCGGCACCGGCTTCAACGACGCGAGGAGGATCGGCCGGGGCGTGTGGCGCGACCGGATCCTTCCGGCGCAGACCCTCTGGTACAAGGTCCCGGTCGGCTGGGGCCAGCAGGTGCGCTACGACGTGGAGTTCGCGAACGAGCCCACGGTGGGGCGGCTGGCAACCACGTACTCGTACGGGGCGAGCCGGCTGTTCACGCCCGCCCGGTTCCCGGTGCCAGGGGGCGGCGAGTTCAGCCCGACGACGCTGTACAGCGGGCGGCCCGCGGTGATCCGGATGGGAGGCGTGCCGGTCGCCTGGACCAATCGCTACGAGTACCCCTCCGCCGTCCGTCCCGTGCACGTCGGGGGCGACTTCTACATCTCGGTGACGCTGGGGGCGCAGGCCGCGGAGATCGCGGAGAACCCGCAGATCGGGCTGGTGCTGCGGGTGTCGGTGCTCGGGGACGAGCTGGCGGGCCCCGAGCACGGTGCACCCGTCGCGGCCAAGAAGTCGGACAAGAAGGGCAATCCGGCCGGCGTCGGAGACAGCAGCGGTACGGGCGGGGCAGGATGGACCGGCATTGCGGCCGCTGTCGGGGCGGGCGCCGCGGTGGTGGTGGCCGTGGGGTTCGTGTTCGTGCGCGGGCGTCGCGGACGGGCCGCACGGACGACGAGGGGAAGCGCGTGATGAGGCAGCGCAACAGGGGCCGGGTGGCGCTGGCCGCGGTCGCGGCGATGTGCGCGGCGGCGGCGCTGCCGGGGCAGGCGTACGCGGCCGGGGAGGCCGGCACGTACGCCTTCGACCCCGGGGCGAAGAAGACCGACGGTGCGGAGGTCAGCACCGAGGCCCCGGCGCTGACGTCCGGATCGGTGTACCGGAGCTCGATCAAGCCCGGTGAGAAGCTCTACTACCGACTGAACCTCGACGCGAGGACGAACGCCTACGTCTCGGCGGTCGCGGTGCCCAAGGGCGGCGGCCAGGTCGCCTACGGGGACGGCATCACGGTCAGCATCCGGGACAGCGCGGACCTGCAGTGCAGCTCGGAGGACGCGCGGTTCGAGTCGGCGGAGTTCCCGCGTCCGATCGCGGCGTACGCCCACCGGCTCGTGGAGAAGGACAGCAGCACCTGCCAGGAGGCCGGGACGTACAACGTCCTGATCGAGCGGGAGAGCAAGGCGACGTCGACCCCCGACGCGTGGGAGCTGGAGCTGCGCTACGCGTCGGAGCCGCAGCTGAAGTCGGCCGGTTCGATGCCGACCGAGGCGCCGGACGACTGGCCGTCGGCCTCCCCCGTGCCGCCCACCGCCGCCCCGCAGAAACGGTCGGGCGGCACCAGCTACTACGACGCGACCGGGCTGGACACCGGCGAGTGGCAGGAGAAGGACGGCATCCGGCCTGGGCAGACCCTCTTCTACCGGATTCCGGTGGACTGGGGGCAGCAGGTCTTCGCCACCGCCGACCTGAGCAACAACAACGCCTCGGACGAGTACGTCAGCAGCGCGCTCACGATGTCCCTGGACAACCCGGCGCACGGCCACGTCGACTCCGCGTCGCCGCTGTCGTACTCCGGGAAGCCCGCGTCCATGTCGCTGGACCCGCTGCCCCCGGTGAAGTACGAGAACCGCTATGACTCCGACGGGAGCGTCAGCGCCATGCGATTCGCCGGCTGGTACTACCTCTCGGTGACGCTCAACCCGAAGATCGCGAAGGCGTACGGCGACAAGGCGATTCCGCTGACGCTCAGGATCAAGGTCGAGGGGAAGGCCGAGGAGTCGCCGTACACCGGGGACGCCGGTGCCTTCTCGGTCACGCAGGACGACCGGGACATGGCCAGGGACGGCAAGAGCACTCCCCAGGCGGCCGGCAGCGACCGGATGAAGCTGATCGGCGCGGCCGGGATCGGCACGGGTTCGGTGCTGGTGCTCGGGCTCGGTGTGTGGACGCTGCTGGCGCGGCGCCGCGCGGCGACCGCCCCGGCGGGCCCGGCCGGGGACGGGCAGTCGCCGTACGGGGGGCCGCCGCAGGCCTGGTAGCCGGTCGCGTACGACTCGGGCCGTCCTCCCCCGCCGGGGAGGACGGCCCGAGTCGTACGCGAGGCCCTAGCTCTGGGTCAGCGCCCAGATGCCCACCGCGAAGCAGATCAACGCCACCACCAGGATCGGGACCGCCACCTTCGGGGTCGGTCCCGGCCGCTTCTGCGGGGCGCGCGCGGGCGCGGGTGCGGGGACCGCGGGGTGCGGGGATGCGCCGGGCGCGGGGGCCTGCGGCTGCCCGGCGGTGTACGCCCGGGTGGCCACCGGCTCGTGGCGCACGGCGGACGTGGGGGCCTGCGAGAACTCCGACGCGGACGAGGCGTAGGGGGGAGCCGGGTGTGCCTGGAGCGGAGTGGAGGGCGTGACCGGCTGCGCCTGTTGGGGCTGCTGGACCGGCTGCGCCTGCTGGGGCGGCGGTGTGGGCTGCGGCGGGGGCGGCGGGAGGTGGAAGCTGCCCGTCTCCGACATCGAGACCGGGGGCTGGACGTGGGACTGCCCGCTCACCGGCCCCTGCTGAGCGGACCGGACGTCCTGCGGACCCGGTATGCCCTGTGCGCCCTGCGGCCCCTGTGCGGGGGCGGCGACCGGTCCGGACGGGCCGAACCCCTCGGGCAGCGGACCGAGTTGGTCGAAGACCTCGACGGGCTCGTCGTCGGGGTCGGGCTCGGGCAGCATCTCGACCGCCGCCGTCAGCGCCTTGCGCGCGCCCGTCGCGGTACGGAAACGGGCCTGCGGGTCCGGCTGCAACAGCCCCGCCAGGACCTGCCACAGCGGCTCGGGAATCCCTTCCGGGGCTCCCGGGGTGCCGTGCGCGGCGAAGTGCTCGACGAGCGCCTGGGAGTCGGGCTTCTTCCCCTGGAGCAGATACAGCGCGACGAGCCCGACCGCGAACAGGTCCGCGGGGAAGTCGGGTTCCGCGCCCATCATCTGCTCGGGGGCGAAGTAACCGGGCGTCCCCACCACGTAGTTGGTCTCGGTGAGCCGGGGCTCGCCCTTGCGCATGGAGATGCCGAAGTCGGACAGCCGCAGATGCGGACGGCCGGTACCGGTCGCCTCCATCAGGATGTTGGCCGGCTTGATGTCCCGGTGCACGACACCCTCCGCGTGCACCGTGGACAGCCCCGACAGCAGCTGGTCGAGGAGGGTGCAGACGAAACGGGGCGGCAACGGCCCGTAGTCGCCGATGACATGGGCCAGCGAACCGCCGCTCACCAGGTCCATGGTGAACAGGACCTTGTCGTCGTCGGCGGCCCAGCTGGCCGGGGCGAGCACGTGCGGGTGCTCGATCCGCAGCGCCTGTTCGCGAACGAAGCGCAGCAGCGTGTGCGCGTCGCTCTGCTGGAGGACCTTGGCCGCCACATAACGGCGGCGCCGGTGGTCCCAGGCACGCCAGACGGCGCCGACCCCACCACGTCCGATCGGATCGATCAGTTCGTACCGACCGGCGAAGACCTCACCCATTGCGCTGTGCCCGCTCCCAGTTCCCGTTTCGGTCCCACGATGTCCGGTCCCGCGACCGGTTCCCGGAGGTAGCGCCCGGACCGGTCCGGGCGGACGGTTCTAGCTCTGGTGTCCCTCGTAGTGCGCCACCGCGTCCGCGGTGCGCCCCGCGCCGTACACCCTGAGGAACTCTGCCAGTTCGGGATGGGTCGGGGCGAGGGAGTCGGCGGCGTCGATGATGTCGCCGGCCGCCGCGACCGATCGCAACAGCGACTGGATCTCGCGGACCACGCGCCGGACGGTGGGGGCGCCGCCGGTGTGGGAGGTCTGGCTCGTGCCGGTGAGGACGGAGCCGCCCTGGGACTTCTTGATCTCCTCCATGCGGTCGGTGGCCTCGCCCGCGCTGACGCTGCCGTCCGCGACCTGGCCGGCCAGCTCCTGGAGCGCCTGGACGCGCTGGACGACCGCGGGGTTGCCGATCTTCGCCCGCTGGCCGCTCATCAGCTGGGAGAGCATGGGGGCGGACAGTCCGAGGACGGCGGCGAGCCGGGCCTGGTTCAGACCGAGGTCGTCTATCAGCCGACGGAAGAGTGCGCCGAGGGGCTCCCCGTACCAACTGCGCTGAAGTTCCCTGGCTCTTGCGGTGGCCTCTTGCTGCGCTGCGTCCATGGCGTCTCCCCTTCGCTGCGGCTTCGCTGCTGCGAACCTCGTCGAGCATCTTACGGAGAGTGGTCGCCGACCGGGAGTCCCTATCCTTTTGCAGGAATGCGGGGGGTACCCGGTACTGTGGGTCTGCGGCGGTTACCAAGACGCTGAAGCGTCCGGTGCTGTCCCGTTTTCGGGGCCTTAGCTCAGTTGGTAGAGCGCTGCCTTTGCAAGGCAGATGTCAGGAGTTCGAATCTCCTAGGCTCCACTCCTCGAAACCCCCTCCCGTCCGTGGAAACACGGTGGGAGGGGGTTTCGTGCTTGGAAGGGGCGCGAAGCCGTGTCCACCGGAACCCGGCGTCCTGTGGACACGGCTCCGGTGGACACGGCTTCGGCGTGCCGGGAGGCGGATCAGCGGCGGTCCCCCGGGCCCCCGGTCCCGTTGTCCTCGTCCTCGGTCTGTTCGGTACGGGCGTCGGGGTCGAGCGGGGCCGGGCCGCTGCCGTCGACCGAGGTCAGCGGCGGCCGGTCGGAGACCTCCGTGGGGGCGGGCGGCTCGACCAGCCAGTCGGGGTTGGCCTGCTTGTCCCACCACCGCCAGGCGGCGTAGGCGACGCCCGCCACGATGCCGACCACGACGAGACCCTTGAAGAGCCGCCCGGTCCGCGCCCGCCGCTCGTGCTTCCTGGCCAGCTGCCGGATCTCCTGCGCCGTGACCTGTCCGCGCAGTGCCGCCAGCGCGGCGGCGCTGCGGGCCGTCGCCTCCTCGGCCATGGGCTGGGCGACGGCCATCGCGTGCTCGACGCGCGGCACGGTGTAGTCCGCGGCGCTGCGGGCGGCCCGGCGGGTTTGCCGAGCCGCCCGTCGGCCGACCTCGTCGACCTTGGGGGGCACATGGGTGAGGGCCGTCTCGATGCGGGGGGCGAGATGTGCGTCGTACTGGACACGGGCCTGCCGAGCCGCCTTGGACACCTTCGGCGCGAGCCGGGTGCGGGCCTCGTGCGCGAGGTGTGCGGCCTGGTCCTTGGCCGTTCCGGCGTAGGGCGCCACCACTTCCGCGGCGTGCTGCACGCTGTCCTTCGCCGAGTCGGTTGCGGCGCGCACGCTGTCGATGCGGGTCACGGGATCCTCCTCCTTGGTGGCGGGTGGTACTCCGCCTTTCCACCCATTCCGAGATCATGCCCGCCGGATTCCGGTACGGCATGCGGGGCGGGCATCCGGGGCATCCAGGGCATTCGGGGTGCCCGGGTCGTGGGGACGCCTTCGGGCAATGCGGTGCAAGGGGAGTCTTCTGCCGACAATGCCATGGTTCGGCAAGGTATGCGCCGCTTCGTCACGCACTTGGCCTCATTCGTCGCGGCGGGGGAAGCGGTGAGGAGGCGGTGCGGGCGGTCCGTGCGAGGATCGGAACGTCACCGAGGACCGGGCGGTGAACGGTGGACGTCGGGACCGTGCGGTGAACGGCACGGACGCCCGGACGTCCCCGACGGCTTGAACGTCACCGAAGACTCACGGAAGGCAGATCGTGGCCGAGAAGCTTTACGCCACCTTGAAGACCAACCAGGGCGACATCGAGATCGAGCTGCTGCCGAACCATGCGCCCAAGACGGTCAAGAACTTCGTCGAGCTCGCCAAGGGCGAGCGGGAGTGGACGCACCCCGCGACCGGCAAGAAGTCGACGGACAAGCTGTACGACGGCACCGTCTTCCACCGCGTCATCGGCGGCTTCATGATCCAGGGCGGCGACCCGCTGGGCAACGGCACCGGTGGACCGGGGTACGAGTTCGCCGACGAGTTCCACCCCGACCTCGCCTTCACCAAGCCGTACCTGCTGGCCATGGCCAACGCCGGTCCGGGCACCAACGGCTCGCAGTTCTTCGTGACCGTGGCGCCGACCGCCTGGCTGACCGGCAAGCACACCATCTTCGGCCAGGTCAGCAACGAGGCGAGCAAGAAGGTCGTGGACGCCATCGCCGGTACCCAGACCAACCCCCGCACGGACCGTCCGGTGAACGACGTCGTGATCGAGTCGGTCGTCATCGAGACCCGCTGATCACCACGGGCCATCGGATGATCACGCTCTGATCATCCTTTCGGGAACCAAACGCCCTGCTCGTCCGTACTTGTTGCAGAGCGGTACTTGTCACGTACCGGGGCGAGCAGGGCGGCGTCGTGCGTGCTGCCGCGCAGAGGACCGAAGGGACCGGGAAGCAATGGGACCGATGGACCAGCAGCCGCCGGGGGGCCCGGACCCGTCCGCCGCGGAGGGCGCGCTCGGCTGCTACCGCCACCCCGGCCGCGAGGCGAACGTCCGCTGCACCCGGTGCGAGCGCCCGATCTGCCCCGAGTGCATGGTCGACGCCTCGGTCGGCTTCCAGTGCCCGGACTGCGTCCGCCAGGGATCGGGTACGGGGCACGGCCCGGCCGCCAACCGGCCGCGCACCGTCGCGGGCGGCAGCATCACGGCCGATCCCCGCCTCGTCACCAAGGTCCTGCTCGGCCTCAACGTCGCCGTGTACCTCGCGGTGCTGGTGAAGGGCGACAGGCTGGTAGAGGAGCTGATGCTGCTCGGCCGGGCCACGACCCAGTTCGGCGGCCCGCTGGAGGGCGTGGCCGAGGGCCAGTGGTACCGGCTGGTGACGTCGATGTTCCTGCACCAGGAGATGTGGCACATCGTGTTCAACATGCTGGGCCTGTGGTGGCTCGGCGGCCCGCTGGAAGCGGCGCTCGGCCGCGCCCGCTACCTCGCGCTCTATCTGATCTCCGGGCTGGCGGGCGGTGCCCTCACCTACTGGCTCTCCGAGCCCGTGCAGGGCTCGCTCGGAGCATCCGGGGCGATCTTCGGTCTGCTGGGCGCCACCGTCGTGCTGATGCGCCGGCTCAACTACGACATGCGCCCGGTCTTCGTGCTCCTCGCGGTGAACCTGGTCATCACGTTCAACCCCTGGGGCGGAATCGCCTGGCAGGCGCATGTCGGCGGTCTGATCGCGGGCACGCTGATCGCGATCGGCATGGTGCACGCCCCCCGGGAGCGGCGCGAACTGGTGCAGTACGGCACCTGTGCCCTCGTCCTGGCGGCCGTGGTCCTCGTCGTCGTCGCCAGAACGGCCGCGCTGACCTGAGCGGACCCGCCGGGCCAGGGGCTCGCCGGGCCAGGGGCTCGCCGGGCCAGGGGCTCGCCGGGCCACGGGTTCATCGGACCACGGGTTCGTCGGACCACCGGGCAGAGATCCGTGCCGGGTCCGTCAGCCGTGTGGGTCGGGGGCTGTGGCTGCCCGGATCAGGCTCGTGACCGTCTGGATCGGACCAGTTGTGATCGCCTGTGGCGGAAGTTGTCCACAGCGGGTGCTGGATCTTGTGCATTCCGTGGGAACAACTGTGCCCCTTGTCGCTGAGCTGGGTTTTTCCAGCAGGGACAAGGGGCGCTCTCTCCTCCGAGGGGAGAGACTGCAGTCACATCGGCGTCAACAGCCGGAAGGTTATCCACAGATCGTCTGACCTTTTCCCCTGCCTGTGGATAACGCTGTGGGTAACTCGGGGCAAGGGTTGCGGGAGCGGGCCCCGCCGTGCGGTCAGACGCGGGACGGCACTACTTCCACTGCGTGGAGACGCCGAAGCCACCGGCGATGAAGCCGAAGCCGACGACGATGTTCCAGTTGCCCAGCGAGTCGATGGGCAGGTCGCCGTCGGTCACGTAGAAGACGACGATCCAGGCCAGGCCGATCAGGAAGAGCGCCAGCATCACGGGCGCGACCCAGCTGTGGCTGGTCAGCTTTATGTTGGTTGCCTGCTTCGCCGGAGGGGGCGTGAAGTCGGCCTTCTTGCGGATACGTGACTTCGGCACGAGGAACTCTCCTGTCGATGCGCTGCGTGACCGCGCAGGGAACTGTGGCTGGCAGCCGGGGCTGGCGCGAGGGGGACTGCTGCCTCCCCCGGGCGTCCGTTAGCGTAGTGCTTCCGTGGCGCCTAAGGAGATAAGGGTACGTTGAGCAATTCTGCCGACTCTCCCCAAGGGCCGGTCCGGCGCACCTTCCGGCACCCGGCCAGAGTGCTCACGGCCGGCGTCTTCGCCCTCGCCGGCCTGATCTTCGTCACCAGTGCCAACACGGCCAAGGGCACCAACATCCGTACCGACTCCTCGCTGCTCAAGCTCTCCGACCTCATCCAGCAGCGCAGCGAGAAGAACGCCCGGCTGGACGAGACCACCGCATCCGTGCGCGAGGACATCGACGCCCTGGCCCGGCGCGACGACGGCAGCACCGAGGCGGAGGACGCCCGGCTCAAGGAGCTCGAACGGACCGCGGGCACCACGAAGCTCACCGGCCGGTCGGTGTCGGTCACCCTCAACGACGCCCCGCCCGACGCCACCGCCAACCCCGGCTACCCCGACCCGCAGCCCAATGACCTGGTCATCCACCAGCAGGACCTGCAGGCGGTCGTCAACGCCCTCTGGCAGGGCGGTGCCAAGGGCATCCAGGTCATGGACCAGCGGCTGATCTCCACGAGCGCGGTGCGCTGTGTCGGCAACACCCTGATCCTCCAGGGCCGGGTCTACTCCCCGCCGTACAAGATCACCGCGATCGGCGATCCGGGCAGGCTCAAGCAGGCGCTCGACGACTCCCCGGCGATCAGCAACTACCTGCTGTACGTCAAGGCGTACGGGCTCGGCTGGAAAGTGGACGAGCACGATGCGGTGACTCTTCCCGGCTACTCGGGCACAGTGGACCTCCACTACGCGGAGCCCGTGAAGTAGCGAGCAGCTGGGGAGGCCGACCCGGTGCCGGTGCGACTGGTCGTCAGGACGTTCAGCGAACTCTGCATCACCGTCGGCGCACTCATCGTGCTCTTCGTGGTGTACGTGCTGTTCTGGACCGGGGTGAAGGCCGCGGACGCGACCGGGGAGGAGCTCGACGCCCTGCGCGGCCAGTGGGCGCGGACGGCCGCCGCGCCCGGGGCGCGGCCCTCCCCGGAGCCGGCGAAACCCCCGGCCCCCGCCGCGTACCGGGACGGCAAGCCGTTCGCGATGCTGTACATACCGCGCTTCGGCAAGGGCTGGGAATGGCCCGTCCTGGAGAACACCGAGGTCAGGACCCTGCAGAAAGGTCTCGGCCACTACCGGGGCACCGCCCGTCCGGGAGAGACGGGCAATTTCGCGGTGGCCGGGCACCGCCGCACGTACGGCGACCCGTTCAAGGACTTCCCGAAACTGCGCCGGGGCGACGCGGTCCTGCTGACGGACGGGACGACGTGGTTCACGTACCGGATCGAGAAACCGCCCCACCGGACCGTGCCGAGCGACACCGGGGTCATCGCGCCGGTCCCCCGCGGATCCGGCTTCGACGGGCCCGGCCGCTATCTGACCCTGACCACCTGCGAGCCCGAGTGGGGCAGCAGTCACCGGCTCATCGCCTGGGCGCACCTCGACGCCACCCAGCCCGTCGCGGAAGGCAGACCGGCGGCTTTCCACAGCTGACCCACGCTCGTGCCGCGGCCCTTTAGTCTGGTTCCCGTACCGAATGGAGGGGACAGCATGTATGGCTGGATCTGGCGGCATCTGCCGGGCAACACGTGGGTGCGTGCGCTCATCTCGCTCGTACTGGTGCTGGGGGTCGTCTACGTGCTCTTCCAGTACGTCTTCCCCTGGGCGGAACCCCTGCTCCCGTTCGGTGACGTGACGGTCGACGGCTCGACAGGGACGGAGGGCGGCCAGTGAGTGCCCGCATCCTCGTGGTGGACAACTACGACAGCTTCGTCTTCAACCTCGTCCAGTACCTCTATCAGCTCGGCGCCGAGTGCGAGGTGCTGCGCAACGACGAGGTGACGACGGCGCACGCCCAGGACGGCTTCGACGGCGTCCTGCTGTCGCCCGGCCCCGGTGCCCCGGAGCAGGCGGGTGTCTGCATCGAGATGGTCCGCCACTGCGCGGCGACGGGCGTTCCGGTCTTCGGGGTCTGCCTGGGGATGCAGTCGATGGCGGTGGCGTACGGCGGCGTGGTGGACCGCGCCCCGGAGCTGCTGCACGGCAAGACCTCGCCGGTGACGCACGAGGGCGCGGGGGTCTTCGCCGGCCTGCCGTCCCCCTTCACCGCGACCCGCTACCACTCGCTCGCCGCCGAGCCCGGCACCGTACCGCCGGAGCTGGAGGTGACGGCGCGTACGGCCGACGGCATCATCATGGGGCTGCGCCACCGCGAACTGGCGGTGGAGGGCGTGCAGTTCCACCCGGAGTCGGTGCTGACCGAGCACGGGCACCTGATGCTGGCCAACTGGCTGGTCCAGTGCGGTGACACCGGAGCCGTCGCGAGGTCGGCGGGGCTCGCGCCGGTGGTGGGCAAGGCCGCCGCGTGACCCCCCTCCGCCCCGAACACGAAGCAGGACAGGACGGCCCGTACGAGCAGGGAACGTACGAGGCCGCGGGCGTGTTCGAGGCGGAGGTCGACCGGCTGGCGGATCCGCTGAACGATCCGTTGCCCGGACAGCACGCCTCGCCGTGGTTCAGGGCGGACAACATCCGTCCCGAGGAGACCGGGGCACCGGAGGCGGGACGGGGGCGGCACCGGAACCCGGCCCCGCAGCAGTGGTCCGGGGAGGGGACGGATCCCCGGGCACAGCCGTCCGGGCCGCCACCGGCGGCGCGGGAGGCGCGGGGCGGCCCCGAGAGCGTCCCGGACGAGTGGTACGACCCCCAGGGGTTCGAGCGGGACTGGTACGGGCCGCAGAGCCCCGCGCCGGCGTCCGCGCCCGCTCCGGTGCCCCCGGTCCGGTCGGACCCCTCCCCTTCCCCCTCCCTCTACCAGGACCCCTTCCCGGGCCCCTCTCCGGCCGAGGACGGGACGGCCGTCCTGCGGACCGTCCGCGAACCGGGCCCCTTCCCGGCCGACGACGCGACGGCCGTCCTGCCGGTCGTCGACGGGGCGGGCTTCGGCCCGGACCCGGTGCCGCAGGAGGGCACGGAGGGCTTCGAGGACCCCGAGCAGGGCCCGGAAGGGCCCGCCCCGGGCCCCGGGGACACATCCCCGGAACCGCGCCCCGGAGGCCGTGCCGAACGCCGCCGTGCGGCCAAGGGGCGCGGCCGTCGCCGCGCCGACGCACCGGCACGGACCGCGTCGCCGACCGCGGCGCAGGACGACAGACCGATGTCGCGCGTCGAGGCACGGCGTGCGGCACGCGCGGCCAAGGACAGCCCGGCCGTGGTCGCCAGCCGGTTCACCGGTGAACTGTTCATCACGCTCGGCGTGCTGATGCTGTTGTTCGTCACCTACCAGCTGTGGTGGACGAACGTGCGCGCGAACCAGTACGCGGGCAAGGAGACGGACAAGATCCAGGACGACTGGGCCAAGGGCGACCGCAATCCCGGGGTGTTCGAGGCGGGCCAGGGGTTCGCCATCATCCACATCCCCAAGCTGGACGTGGTCGCCCCGATCGCCGAGGGCATCAGCAAGGAGAAGGTCCTCGACCGGGGCATGGTCGGCCACTACAGCGAGGGCTCGCTGCGCACCGCGATGCCGTCGGCCGAGAAGGGCAACTTCGCCCTGGCCGGCCACCGCAACACGCACGGCGAGCCGTTCCGCTACATCAACCGGCTGGAGCCCGGCGACCCGATCGTGGTGGAGACGCAGGACGCGTACTACACGTACGAGATGGCGAGGATCCTGCCGCAGACGTCGCCGTCGAACGTCTCGGTGATCGATCCGGTGCCTGCCGGTTCCGGCTTCACCAAGTCGGGCCGGTACATCACTCTGACGACCTGTACGCCGGAATTCACGAGTACGTACCGTTTGATCGTCTGGGGCAAGATGGTCGACGAACGACCGCGCAGCAAGGGGAAGCCCGACGCGCTCGTGGGCTGAATCATCATCACGACAGGGACGGGTGCGGTGACAGCGAGGACCGAGGACGAAGAGCGGGTCGACGAGTCCACGCCCCTTCCCCGGCGCGGGGGCCGCCATCCCGTCGCGACCGCGGTCAGCGTCTTCGGCGAACTGCTGATCACCGCGGGCCTGGTGCTGGGGCTCTTCGTCGCCTACTCCCTCTGGTGGACGAACGTGCTCGCCGATCGCGAGGCCACCAAGCAGGGCGAAACCGTCCGCGACCGCTGGGCGGGCGGACCGGGCGCGCTGGACACCAAGGACGGCATCGGGTTCCTACACGTCCCGTCGATGAAGAACGGCGAGGTCCTGGTCAAGAAGGGCACCGACACCGAGAACCTCAACAACGGCATCGCGGGCTACTACACGGAGCCGGTGAAGTCGGCCCTCCCGTGGGACGAGAAGGGCAACTTCACCCTGGCGGCACACCGTGACGGGCACGGCGCCAAGTTCCACAACATCGACAAGATGCGGACCGGGGACGCGATCGTCTTCGAGACCAGGGACACCTGGTACGTCTACAAGGTCTTCAAGGAGCTTCCCGAGACGTCGAAGTACAACGTCGACGTCCTGCAGCCGGTGCCGAAGGGCTCCGGAGCGAAGAAGTCCGGCCGCTACATCACGCTGACGACCTGCACGCCGGTCTACACGTCGAAGTACCGCTACATCGTGTGGGGCGAACTGGTCCGCACGGAGAAGGTGGACAACGACCGCACGAAGCCGGCGGAACTGCGCTAGCAGATCTGCCGCTCCGCGCGAGGGGCCCGGAGCCGCGACCACCGCTTGCGGCTCCGGGCCCCTCGCGCGTGCTGCCGGGGCCAACCCGCCCACGGGCCACCCCCGGCCGTCCAACGACCGTCCACCGGCCGTCCAACGACCGTCCACCGGCCGGGCGGGACCGGAGACAGGGACGCGGGGCGGGAACCGGGCAGGACCAGAGGGGCCGTCACGGCCGAGGGCGCGGGTACGGCAAAGGGCCCCGGTCACCGTGAGGTGCCGGGGCCCGATGGCGGTCGGTGCGGGTCGGTATCAGTCTTCCCGCGAGCCGGACGGCCCGCCGAAGATGTTGCCGTCCCCACCGCCCGGCATGGTCCGGACGGTGACCGCGCTGTTCTTGTCGACCTGCTGGCCCACACCGGGCTGGAAGCCGATGATCCTCGCGTTGTCGTCACCGGGGCCCTGGACCTGGCCGAGCTGCAGACCCGCCTGGGCCAGCAGGGCCTTCGCCTCCGCGATGGTCTTGCCCTGCAGGTCGGGCACCGTGGCCTTCTCCGGCTGCTGCGGCCCCTTGGAGACCTTCAGGACGATCTGCACGTCCTTGGCCTGCTTGCCGGCACCCGGGGTCTGCTCGATCACCGTGTTCGCCGGCTGGTCGGAGTCGACGTCGGTGCGCGAGATGTTGGTGAACCCGATGCCCCTGAGCTGGGCCTCGGCCGCCTCGTACGTACGGGTACGGACGTCCGGGAGGTCCAGGGTGGCCTCCTTGGCCACCGTGATCGTGACCTCGGAGTTCCGCTCGGCCTTCGAGTTCCCCTGGGGGTTCTGCTCGATGACCGTGCCCGAGGTCTTCTCGGACTCGACAGCCTTGACGGCCACCGTGAAGCCCTTGGCCTCCAGGTCCTTGCGGGCGGTCGCCTCCGTCTTCTCGACGACGTCCGGGACCTCGACCTTCGGCGCTCCGGTGGAGACGACGACCGTGATGGTGTCCTTCTCCTCCATCGTGCTGCCGGGTTCCGGGGTCTGGCTGCAGATCTTGCCCTTGTCCTGCTCCTCGCAGGGCTCGCGGGAGCCGATCTTCAGGGTGATGTTGGCACTGTCGGCGAGTTTCTGCGCCCGGTCCACGGTCGTGCCGATCATGTTCGGCGCGTCGATCTCGCCGCTGCTCTTGGTGTCGCTGAACACCGCCCTGCCGATCAGGATCGCCCCGATCAGCACCAGGATGCCCGCGACGACCAGCAGGATCGTCGAGGTGTTGCTCTTCTTCTGCCGACGCCGGTCGGGCCGGTCGTCGTAGCCGTAGCCGCCGTCGTCCGGGTTGACCGGCGGCAGCATCGACGTGGCCGCGTTGTTCGGGTCGGTGGCGTGCAGCGCGGTGGTGGGCTGGTCGTTGCCGCCGTAACCGTCGTAGCCGCCGTAACCGGCCGCGCCCATCGTCGCGGTGGCGGCGACCGGCTGGCCGTCGAGGCAGGCCTCGATGTCGGCACGCATCTCGTCGGCCGACTGGTAGCGATAGTCGGGGTCCTTGACCAGGGCCTTCAACACGATCGCGTCCATCTCGGGCGTGATCTCGGGGTCGAAGTTGCTGGGCTTCTGCGGCTCTTCCCGCACGTGCTGGTAGGCGACCGCGACGGGCGAGTCCCCGATGAAGGGCGGCCGGACCGTCAGCAGTTCGTAGAGCAGGCAGCCGGTGGAGTACAGGTCGGAGCGTGCGTCGACCTGCTCGCCCTTGGCCTGCTCCGGGGAGAGGTACTGGGCGGTGCCGATGACGGCGGCGGTCTGGGTCATCGTCATGCCGGAGTCGCCCATGGCGCGGGCGATGCCGAAGTCCATGACCTTGACCTGACCGGTGCGCGTCAGCATGACGTTCGCCGGCTTGATGTCCCGGTGGACGATGCCCGCGCGGTGCGAGTACTCCAGCGCCTGGAGGATGCCGACGGTCATCTCCAGGGTGCGCTCGGGCAGCAACTTGCGGCCGGAGTGCAGGAGTTCCCTGAGCGTCGACCCGTCGACGTACTCCATGACGATGTACGGGATGGAGACCCCGTCGACGTAGTCCTCGCCGGTGTCGTAGACGGCGACGATCGCCGGGTGGTTGAGCGAGGCGGCGGACTGGGCCTCACGGCGGAACCGGGCCTGGAAGGACGGATCGCGGGCCAGGTCGGCCCGCAGCGTCTTCACGGCTACGGTGCGGCCGAGCCGGGTGTCGTGTGCGAGGTAGACCTCGGCCATGCCACCACGGCCGAGCACCGAGCCCAGCTCGTACCGGCCGCCGAGGCGACGCGGCTCTTCCATAACTGTTCCAGCCCTCTCCGTCAGTCCCGACCGCACCGGTGTGCGGTCCGGCGGTGTGCTGCTCGCACATACGCTACCGGCCACGCACTACCCGATCGGGCGGAAGTCCGGACTCGATATCCGACCGGTATCCCAATGTGCAGGTATGCCGCCCGATGTGATGGGCATCACTTCTTGCTGTCGATGACCGCCTCCATCACGGCCTTGGCGATCGGCGCGGCCAGACCGCCACCGGAGATGTCGTCACGGTTGGCCTGGCCGTCCTCGACGACGACGGCGACGGCGACCGGGGAGCCGCTGTCGGTCTTGGCGTACGAGATGAACCACGCGTACGGCTTCTCGCTGTTGTTGAGGCCGTGCTGGGCGGTACCGGTCTTGCCGCCGACGGTGACGCCGTCGATCTGGGCGTTGCGGCCGGTGCCGGTCTCGACGACGGTCTCCATCATCTGCTGGAGCTTCTGTGCGTTCTCACCGGAGAGGGGCTGGCTGAACTGCTCCTTCTCGTGGGTGTAGATCGCGTCCAGGTTGGGGGCCTGGCGCTCGGCGACCATGTACGGCTGCATCAGCTTGCCGTCGTTGGCGATCGCGGCGGCGACCATGGCCATCTGGAGCGGGGTGGCGCGGTTGGACGCCTGGCCGATGCCGGCCATGGCGTTCTGCGGACGGTTGTCCTTGGGGTAGACGCTGGCGTCGGCGCGGACCGGGGTGAAGATCTCCTCGTTGAAGCCGAACTTGTCGGCCTGGTCGATCATCTTCTGGTTGCCCAGGTCGTCGCTGATCTTGCCGAAGACCGTGTTGCAGGACCACCGCAGCGCTTCCCGGAGCGAGGCGTTCTCGCACGGGATGGTGCCCTCGTTGTCGAGGTCCTGGGTCGAGAGCGGAAGCCGCCAGGGCAGCGGCGACTTCGTCTTCGCGTCGATGTCGGTGTACAGCCCGTTCTCCAGCGCCGCGGCGGCGGTGACGACCTTGAAGGTCGAGCCGGGCGGGTAGGTCTCGCGCAATGCCCGGTTGAGCATCGGCTTGTCCTTGTCCTTCAGGAGCTTCTGCCGGGCCTTGCTGTCCTTGTCGGAGTTGCCCGCGAAGACCGAGGGGTCGTACGACGGGGTGCTCACCAGGGCCAGGATGGCGCCGGTCTGCGGGTCGAGGGCGGCGACGGCGCCCTTCTTGCCGTTGAGCTTCTTGAACGCGGCCTTCTGCGCGGCGCCGTTCAGCGTGGTGACGACGTTGCCGCCCTGCTTCTTGTCACCGGTGAACATCGACAGGGTGCGGTCGAAGAAGAGCTGGTCGTCGTTGCCGGTGAGGATGCCGTCCTCCAGGCTCTCCAGCTGCGAGGCGTCGAAGGCCTGCGAGGAGTAGCCGGTGACGGGGGCCCACATGGGGCCGTCCTTCCAGACCCGCTTGTACTTGAAGTCGCTGCCCTTGGTCTCGACGGACCCGGTGACGGGGTTGCCGTCGACGATGATGTTGCCGCGCTCGTGCGCGTAGCGCTCGATCCGGACGCGGCGGTTCTCGTCACGCTTGTTCAGCTCGTCGGCACGGACGTACTGGAGGTAGTTGGTGCGCACGAGCAGGGCGAGGATGAGGACGCCGCAGAAGATCGCGATTCGGCGCAGGGGCTTGTTCACGGTCGGACCACCTGGGTCATCTCGGCATCGGGGGACGGCGCGGGTGCCGGGGCGGGGCGGCGTGCGGTGTCGCTGATCCTGATGAGGATGGCGATCAGTGCCCAGTTGGCGAGCACGGACGAACCGCCGTACGCGAGGAACGGCATCGTCATGCCACTGAGCGGGATGAGGCCCATGACACCGCCGGCGACCACGAAGATCTGGATCGCGAAGGCCCCGGACAGCCCGACGGCGAGCAGCTTGCCGAAGGGGTCACGGGCGGCGAGCGCCGTGCGGATGCCCCGCTCGACGATCAGGCCGTAGATCAGCAGGACGGCCATCATCCCGGCCAGGCCCAGTTCCTCGGCGACGGTGGAGAGGATGAAGTCGGCGTTGGCGGCGAACATGATCAGGTCCGAGTGGCCCTGGCCCAGTCCGGAGCCGAGGGTGCCGCCGGCACCGAAGGACATCAGCGACTGGGCGATCTGGTCGCTCTGCGCCAGCGTGGCCTTGGAGAACGGGTCGAGCCAGGCGTTCACACGCTGCTGCACGTGGGACTCGAAGGACGCCACACCGACCGCGCCCGCTGCGGACATCAGCAGACCGAAGACGATCCAGCTGGTCCGCTCGGTGGCGACGTACAGCATCACGACGAAGAGGCCGAAGAAGAGCAGCGAGGTACCGAGGTCGGTCTCGAAGACCAGGATCAGGATCGACAGGGCCCAGATGGTGATGATCGGACCGAGGTCGCGGCCGCGCGGCAGGTACATCCCCATGAAACGGCGGCTGGCCAGCGCCAGGGCGTCACGCTTCACCATGAGGTAGCCGGAGAAGAAGATCGCGATCAGGATCTTGGCAAACTCTCCCGGCTGGATGGTGAACGGGCCGAGGCTGATCCAGATTTTCGCGCCGTTCACCGCGGGGAAGAACATCGGCAGGATCAGCAGGACCAGCGCCACAGCCATCGAGATGTAGGTGTAGCGCTGGAGGATGCGGTGGTCCTTGAGGATGATCAGCACGGCGACGAAGAAGGCGACACCGATCGCCGAGTACAGCAGCTGCTTGGGGGCGTCGGGGCTGTACTTCCCGTAGTAGATCTCCGCGCGCTGGATCAGTCGCTGCGACTGGTCCAGCCGCCAGATCAGCACCAGCCCCAGGCCGTTGAGCAGGGTTGCCAGCGGCAGCAGCAGCGGGTCCGCGTACGGGGCGAACTTGCGCACCACGAGGTGGGCGACGCCGCCGAGCAGGATGATTCCGGCGCCGTATCCGAACATGCCGGACGGGAGCTTGCCGTCGATGGCGAGCCCGACGTTGGCGTAGGCGAAGACCGAGATGGCGACGGCGAAGCCCATCATCATCAGCTCGGTGTTGCGGCGGCTCGGCGCGTCGATCGCGCCGATCGTGGTCGTGTTGGTGACAACGCTCATGGTGCTGAAGGCCCCCTACGGCTTACTGCTTACCGCACTGCGGGACCAGCTTTTTCTCTTCCTCCGAGAGGCTGGGACCAGGAGTGGGAGTTTTGGTCGGCTTGGTCTTGTCGGTTTCGGACGTCTTGGCGCCACCGGAGGTCTTGGTGGCGTCCGAGTCCGTGCCCACGGCCTGGCCCTCGTCCGATCTGGCCTTCTCGGCGGCACGTCGCTCGGCGTTCTTCTTGCAGGCGGACGCCTGGACGGAGAGCTCGCCGATCTTCTCGCGGGCGGAGGCGAGGTCGCCCTCGGCGATGGTCGCCTCGACCTGCTTGCGCTGGTAGGCCGGGAGGTACTTGAGTTCGATCTCGGGGTGGTCCTTCTCCACCTTCGAGAGCGAGACCCAGCCCAGTTCCTGGCTGATGCCGCGGAACAGCGCGACATGGTCGTTCTTCGCGCCGACGTAGAACTGGTTCTGGGTCCAGCGGTAGCCGCCGTAGAGGCCGCCACCGACGACGGCGAGCGCCAGCACGGTGTAGAGGGACCTCTTGAGCCACTTGCGTCCGCCGCCGGGCTTCACGAAGTCGTCGTCGGTGTACGCGTCGAAGGAGCCGTCCGGCATCCCGCCGTAGCCGACGTCCTCACCGCTTCCGGGCGGGCCGAAGCCTCCGGCGGGCGGCGGGACGGGGCGGCCGAGGCCGGCCGCGCGGCCGGCCGGGGTCTGCATGGCGGCCGTGCTCTCGGCGGCGGTCATCTGCGCGGCCTGGTTCTCGGCGACCGCGCCGACGATGACCGGGGTGTCGTTGAGCTGCGCGGCCATGGTGTCGTTGCTGTCGACGTCGAGGACGTCCGCGACGATGCAGGTGATGTTGTCCGGTCCGCCGCCGCGCAGGGCGAGTTGGATCAGTTCCTGGATGGTCTCCTGGGGGCCCTGGTAGCTGGCGAGGGTCTCCTCCATCGTCTGGTGGGAGACGACGCCGGAGAGCCCGTCGGAGCAGATCAGGTAGCGGTCGCCGACCCGGACCTCGCGGATGGAGAGATCGGGTTCGACGTGGTCGCCGCTGCCCAGGGCACGCATCAGGAGGGCGCGCTGCGGGTGGGTGGTGGCCTCTTCCTCGGTGATCCGGCCCTCGTCGACCAACCGCTGCACCCAGGTGTGGTCCTGGGTGATCTGGGTGAGCACGCCGTCGCGCAACAGGTACGCGCGGGAGTCGCCGACGTGGACGAGGCCGAGGCGCTGACCGGTCCAGAGCAGGGCGGTGAGCGTGGTGCCCATGCCCTCCAGCTGGGGGTCCTCCTCGACCATCATGCGCAGTTGGTCGTTGGCCCGCTGGACCGCCGTACCGAGCGAGGTCAGGATGTCGGAGCCCGGGACGTCGTCGTCGAGCTGGACGAGGGTGGAGATCACCTCGGAGCTGGCGACCTCACCGGCCGCCTGGCCGCCCATGCCGTCGGCGATGGCGAGAAGGCGCGGACCGGCATAGCCGGAGTCCTCGTTGCCCTCCCGGATCATGCCCTTGTGCGATCCGGCGGCGAAGCGCAGGGAAAGACTCATGCGCACCTCTCCCGTCGGCTCGGGGTACAGCCGGTCTCGAGCCACACTGCCCACCCTCCGGTCGGGAGCCGGGCGGGGTCCGATGACCGTACCGCCGCGGCTCGCTCGCTCCGCTCGCTCATTGTCGTACTACTTCCGCAGCTCGATGACGGTCTTGCCGATTCGGATCGGCGCGCCCAGCGGAACAGGCGTCGGGGTGGTGAGACGGGTCCGGTCGAGATACGTGCCGTTGGTGGACCCGAGATCCTCGACGATCCACTGGCCGTCACGGTCGGGGTAGATCCTGGCATGCCTGCTGGACGCGTAGTCGTCGTCCAGCACGATCGTTGAATCGTGCGCGCGGCCCAGCGTGATGGTCTGTCCCTGGAGCGCCACCGTGGTGCCGGTGAGGCTGCCCTCGGAGACGACCAGCTTTGTGGGTGCCCCCCGGCGCTGGCGGCCGGACTGTTGACGCTGCTGCGGCGGTGCCGCGGCGTTCTGGCGCTGTTGTGGCGGTCGCGCGTCGTTCGCGGTGCGGCGTGAGCCGCGCTGCGTGACGCGCGTTCCGAACAGATCACTACGGATGACCTGGACGGCCACGATCACGAACAGCCACAGAACAGCCAGGAAACCTAGCCGCATGACCGTCAGGGTCAGCTCTGACATTGCCCCCGCTTCACCCTTCGGCTTGCCGGTAAACGATGGTGGTGCTGCCCACGACGATCCGCGAGCCGTCGCGGAGCGTAGCGCGGGTGGTGTGCTGCCCGTCTACCACGATGCCGTTGGTAGACCCGAGATCCTGGATCGTCGAGGGCGTTCCGGTCCGGATCTCACAGTGCCGACGCGATACGCCGGGGTCGTCGATCCGCACGTCGGCGTCGGTGCTGCGTCCCAGCACCAGCGTCGGGCGGGAGATCTGATGGCGGGTGCCGTTGATCTCGATCCAGCGTCGCACCTGCGCGTTGGGCAGGGGGCTGGGACCGGCCGGCGAGTGCCGGTCGGCGCTGGGCCTGCCCGCGCCCGGCGGCGGGGCCGCGGGCATGGGCGGGGCGGAGCTGGGCGGGTAGCCGTAGCCGCCGCCGGGAGGCTGCGGGGACCGTCCCGGGCCGGGGTGGGGAGGCTGGCCCGGGTGGCCCTGCGCTCCCTGCCGGCTCTGGGGGTCCTGTGACGAACTCGACGCCAGGGTGCGGCTGCGCACCCGGTAGAGCCCGGTGTCGAGGTCGTCGGCCTTCTCCAGGTGGACCTTGATGGGGCCCATGAAGGTGTACCGCTGCTGCTTGGCGTAGTCGCGGACCAGGCCGGAGAGCTCGTCGCCCAACTGGCCCGAGTACGGGCTGAGTCGCTCGTAGTCGGGGGTGCTGAGCTCGACGATGAAGTCATTGGGGACGACTGTCCGCTCGCGGTTCCAGATCGTTGCGTTGTTGTCGCACTCGCGTTGGAGGGCTCCCGCGATCTCCACCGGCTGGACCTCGGACTTGAAGACCTTGGCGAAGGTGCCGTTGACCAGACCTTCGAGACGCTGCTCGAAACGCTTCATGACTCCCATGGGGCACCTCCTCCGTCGTAGTCGTCCCTGTACTGCTTACTGATCGTATCCACGCGTCGGGAAATCGGCTGGTTCCCCTTGTCTGCCCTGTGGATGAGTGTCACCTCTCACACGGATCGTAGAGGCGGCCTCTTCACAGTGTCCCGCACCCCGGGTACATACAGCTCGCACCCCGGGTACATACAGGAGGAGTGAGGGCGGCCGCTCGGCGTTCCCGCTGCCCTCCTGACGGTCGGCGAAACAACGGATGTGAATCCACCCTGTCCAGCGTGCTAATCTTCCGGATGTCGCCAGGCGATCGCACCAAACGGTGGGAGAGCCCGGAAACACCACTCTTGCGCGAGTGGCGGAACGGCAGACGCGCTGGCTTCAGGTGCCAGTGTCCTTAGGGACGTGGGGGTTCAAATCCCCCCTCGCGCACAAGGGAGAAGCCCCCCAGGCCAACGGTCTGGGGGGCTTCTTCGTTCCCGGCCTCCATTGTTTCTGTTTCACGTGAAACGTCTGGTTTGGTGAGTGTTGGGTGTCTGTGGGGCCCAACAGGGCTTACGGGGCTTGTGGGGTGTTCGCGGTCGAGTCGCCCGCCGAGTTGTAGCGCAGCAGGTACTCCGCGAACCGGGCGAGGTCGTCCTCCGTCCAGTCCGCCAGGCGCTGCTGGTACGCCGCGTGCCGGCTGGCCTGGGTCGAGGCGAGGGCCTGGGTTCCGGCCGCGGTCGGGTGCAGTACCTGGATGCGGTGGTCGTCCGGGTCCGGATGGCGTTCGACCAGCCCCATTTTCTCCAGGGTTCCGATCTGCCGGCTGACCGTCGATTTGTCCAGCATGTAGTGGGCGGCCAGGTCCGTCGCGCGGCATCCGTTCCGGTCGTCGATGTGCGCCAGCAGTGTGTACGAGACCAGGGGGAGCTCCGGGTGGAGGCGGGCCGCGGCGGCTCGCGCGCGGCGTGCGAAGGCGGTCAGCTCCCGCTGGATGACGTCCAGTGACTCTTCGCGCTTCTCGGGGGTCCCCATCGCTGGTCCGCCTTCCGGCTCGCGTTCCTCGAAATTCAGTTGTAGAGTACAACAAGTAAGAGGTTGTAAAAGCCAACCATTGGAGTGCCCGTATGTCCGCTGGTCCGAGTGCCGGCACCGGATCCACCGCCGCCGCTCTGCGGCATGTGCTGGGCCATTTCGTCACGCCGCTGCTGATGTGCGTCGGCATGGGGCTCGCCTACCTCGGGGCGTTCCATGCCCCGGAGCCGCACGATCTGCGGGTGGACGTGGTCGGCTCGGGACCGAGCGCCCAGGTGCTCGCACAGACGCTGCAGGACAAGGGGGACGGGGCGCTGAGCGTGCGTACCGTCCCCGACCGCGCGGCAGCGGTGGAGAACCTCAGGACCCGGGCGAGCTTCGGTGCGTATGTGCCGGGTGGGCACCCCGAGCTGCTGGTGGCCAGTGCCTCGTCCGACACCAGCGCCACGGTGGTCGAGAAGGTCTTCACCGAGGTCGCGGCGGAGCAGGGCGAGCCGCTGAAGGTGACGGACACGGTGCCGACGGCGGACGGCGACCCGACCGGGCAGGGCATCTTCTTCCTGCTGGTCGCGGTGAGCATCGGTTCGTACGCGTCGGTCGCGGTGATCGGCGGTGCGGGTGCCGTGCTGGCGCTGCGGATCAGGGCCGCGCTGGCTGTCGCCGCGTCGCTGGTGGTGAGTGTGATCGGGGTGATGTTCGCGGGGCCGGTGTTCGGTCTCGTCGACCACGGGCTCGGCGGCCTCTGGGCGATGGCCTGGCTCTACTCGGCGGGCATCCTGCTGATCGGTGTCGGACTGCACACGTTCCTCAAGCGGTGGACGACGCTCGCGCTGATGGTGCTGTTCGTGATGCTCAACTTCACCAGCTCCGGCGGCATCTTCCGGCCCGAGCTGCAGTCCGGCTTCTTTGCCTCGTTGCACTCCTTCTGGAACGGCGCGGGCTTCGTCGAGGGCGTGCGCAGCCATGTGTACTTCGACGGGCACGGGCTCGGCGGGAACGTGCTGGTGCTGGCGCTCTGGTTCGTGGCGGGACTGGTCCTGGTGGGGCTGGCCGGGCTGGCCGAATCGAGGTGGCGGAAGACTGCCGCGGAGGCGGCCGGTGGCGTCATGACCGGGTCCGCCGTCGCCGGGGCTGCCATCGCTGGATCCGTCACCGCCGGGGAGACGCACCACGGGCCGAAGCACGCCGTGAGGAATGCCACCCGGGCCGGGGCCGGGGCGGGCGACGAGGCGGAGACCGAGGAGGAGATGGAGGAGGCCGTCGGCGTCTGACCGGGGCGGATTGTTGTCCACAGGTCGCGGATCAGGTTTTCCACAGGGGCAGACGGGTTTTGGCCCACGGAGGTACCTTCGTCGGAATTGATCTGCGACAGGGCGTAGGGCCGGGAGCGCAGGGGAGCGGGGGAGGCTGCGCACCATGGGCGAAATCGAAGCGACCGTGCCGGTTCAGAGGGCCGCGGCGGGCGATCGGCGCATTCCGGCCGTGCCCGGATTCGCGCGGAGGGCGACCGGGGCGGGCGGGGGCGCGGCGCGGTCGCCGCGGAAGGAGGGCAAGGCCCTGCGGGCGAGGGTGCCCAGGGCCTCGCACGCCTTCCTGGACCTTCCTGCCGGGCGGCCCGACGCGGTGCGTGCGGTGGAGGAGTCGAGCAGGGGCAGGGTGCCGGCGCTCACCCCGATCCGGGTGGGCCGGATGGCGGCCACCCCCTTCGCCTTTCTGCGCGGGTCGGCCGGGCTGATGGCCCACGACCTGGTGGGCACTCCGGTCAGCGGAGTGGGCGCCCAGCTCTGCGGTGACGCCCACGCGGCCAATTTCGGGCTGTACGGCGATGCGCGCGGCAGCCTGGTCATCGATCTGAACGACTTCGACGAGACCGTGTTCGGCCCGTGGGAGTGGGACCTCAAGCGGCTAGCCACCTCGCTGGTGCTCGCGGGGCGCGAAGCCGGTGCGGACGAGGAGACCTGTCGGCGGGGGGCGTACGACACGGTGGGGGCGTACCGGCGGACGATGCGGCTGCTGGCCAAGCTGCCCGCGCTCGACGCCTGGAACGCCATCGCGGACGAGGAGCTCGTCTCGCACACGGACGCCCGGGATCTGCTCGGGACCCTGGAGCGGGTTTCGGAGAAGGCCCGCAACAACACCAGCGCCCGTTTCGCGGCCAAGTCGACCGAGGACTCGGGGGACGGCGGGCGCCGCTTCGTGGACGCGCCGCCGGTGCTGCGGAGGGTGCCGGACGAGGAGGCCGCGGCGGTCGCGGCGGGGCTCGGGGACTACCTGGGCACGATCTCCGAGGACCGTGTGCCGCTCCTCGCCCGGTACGCGATTCACGACGTGGCGTTCCGGGTGGTCGGCACCGGAAGCGTCGGCACCAGGTCGTACGTGGTGCTGCTGCTCGACCACCGCGGTGAGCCCCTGGTGCTTCAGGTGAAGGAGGCGCGGCCCTCCGTGCTGGCGCCGTACCTGCCGGCTGTCGGGTTCGAGGTGCCGGAGGTGGCCCACGAGGGGCGCCGGGTGGTGCTCGGACAGAAGCGGATGCAGGTCGTCAGCGACATCCTGCTGGGCTGGGCGACCGTGGACGGCCGCCCGTTCCAGGTGAGGCAGTTCAGGAATCGCAAGGGCAGCGTCGACCCGGCGGCGCTGGCGGCCGACCAGGTCGACGACTACGGCCGGATGACCGGTGCGCTGCTGGCCCGCGCCCACGCGCACAGCGCGGACCCCCGGCTGATCGCCGGTTACTGCGGCAAGAGCGAGGAACTGGACGAGGCCGTGGCGGCGTTCGCGGTGACCTACGCGGACCGTACGGAGGCGGACCACACGGAGCTGGTGCAGGCCATCGGGTCGGGACGAATAGCCGCCGAGCTGGGCGTCTGAGGGGGCTGGAGCGCCCGGCGACGGCCTGCGCGGGGGCACCGGGGCGTCCGGTGGCGCGGGGTACGGCGCCGGGAACGGTTCCGAGGCGGCCCTGCGACGGTTCCGAGGTGGGCGCGGTCGTGCGTTCGAGGAATGCGGGAGCCGACCGCGCGTCCTCGGGGTGCGGCCCGTGGCCATACGCTGGACGGGTGACCCACGAAGCCGCCGGAGTGCCGACCACCCGGAACGACGATGACCGGCAGGACAACGACCGGCAGCACGGGCTGCATGCCCGGCACGAGGAGCACGTCCTGGACGAACCGATCGAGGAGCAGGGACAGCCGGCCGGTGCCGGTTCGGGAACCGGTGCCGAGGACGGCGCGGGCCCGGAGACGGACGGCACCGGTGCCGCAGGCGGTGTGCCCGACGGGGAGGCCGCGGCCGCAGGCGGTGACGGCCGGACCGGTGACGGTGCCGCCGACGGAGGCACTGGCGACGCCGCTGCGGGGGAACGGCCCGAGGCCCGGCTCGCGAGGGCGGTCCGGGTGGCGGAGCAGGCGCTGATCGAGTTCGAGATCGCGGTGGAGACGTTCCGGGTCGAGGTCGAGAACTTCTCCCGGTTGCACCACCAGAAGCTCGGCCCGATGTACACCCGCCTCGACGAGCTCGACGCACAGATCGCGGAGGCCCGCGCCGCCAGGACGGGTGACCCGGAGGACATCCGCAAGGCGCAGGAGGCGCGGGCGGTCGTGATGCCGATGCCCGGTGTCGACGAGCTGTTCCACGACTGGATCGACTCGGACGGGCTGTCCCCCGAGGCGGCGGCGATGCTGACCGAGCAGCCGGTGCGGCCGCCCAAGCGGGTCAGGCCTACCGAGGAGGCGCGCAGGCTCTACCGCGACCTGGCCCGCAAGGCCCACCCGGACCTGGCTCAGGACGAGGCGGAGCGGGCCCGCAGGGACGAGTTCATCGCCCGGGTGAACGCCGCTTACGGGCGCGGGGACGAGGCCCTCCTGATGGAGCTGGCGCAGGAGTGGGAGGCGGGTCCCGCGCTGCCGGAGACGGAGCTCGGCGAGAGCGAGGAGCTCTACGCCCGGCTGAACTGGCTGACCCAGCGCAAGGAACTGCTCACCGTGCTCGCGCAGGAGCTGGAGGAGAGCGCGATCGGTGCCATGCTGCGGATGGCGCCCGACGACCCGGACCGGCTGCTCGACGAGATCGCCGAGCAACTGCTGGGCGAGGTCGCGAAGCGCGAGTCCGAGCTGGCGGGCCTGGTGCAGTAGCGTTCCGGGTGACCCTGGAGCGTACGTACGAGAGAAGGCATGACCCATGAATTTCGCCCCGTTGCCCTCGGTGGACGTCGCGGCGGTTCCGGCGGACGGCTTCGTGCTGGACGTCCGGGAGGACAACGAGTGGGCGGCCGGGCACGTCGAAGGCGCCCTGCACATCCCGATGAGCGACTTCGTGGCCCGCTTCGGTGAGCTGACCGAAGCCGTCGCCGACGGTCGTCGCGTTCATGTGATGTGCCGGGTCGGCGGTCGGTCCGCCCAGGTCACCCAGTACCTGGTTCAGCAGGGTGTCGACGCCGTGAACATCGACGGCGGCATGCTCGCCTGGGACGGTGCCGGACGCCCGATGGTCGCCGACGGCGAGAGCCCGGCCTTCGTGCTCTGAGCCGGTCCTCTCGGTTTCTGAGCCGGCCTGCTCGGTCCGCTCGGTCTCTTCTCTGAGCCGGTCCGCTCGGCCAGGGCAGTCGTGCGGTGCCGGGCCGGTCGGCCTTCTGGGGCCGGACCGGCCGGGCGCATGTCGTCGGGGTGCGGGACGGGTGTCAGTCGAGGAGGTGCGCGGCCAGCAGGTCGCCCAGGGCCTCCTCGTGGGCCGCTGCGGGGCCGAGGGACAGTTCGATCTGCTTCGCCCAGGCATGGAAGCGGTGCAGCGAGTAGTCCGTGTCCGCGCCGAAACCGCCGTGCAGGTGCTGTGCCGTCTGTACGACCCGTCGGATGCCGTCCGACGCCCAGATCTTCGCCACCGCGATGTCGCCCTCGGCGGGCAGGGCCCCCTCGGCCCCGGTGGAGATCCGCCAGGCCGCCTGCCAGAGCGTCACCTCCATGGCCCGCAGATCGATGTACCGGTCCGCGGCCTGCACGGCGACGGCCTGGAACGTCGCGATCGGAAAGCCGAACTGCTCGCGTTTTCCGGTGTATTCGCTCGTCATGGCGAGCACGGCCTCGCCCAGCCCCAGCGCGAGCGCGCACGTTCCGGTGGTGAGGAGGGCCCGCAGCCACTCCCAGGCCCCGGCACCGTCGATCAGCGCGCGCCGGTCGACCCGCACCGACCGCAGCCGGACCTCGGCGAACCGCTCACCGTTGGTGGAGACCTGCTCGGCCAGGGCGACGCCGTCCTGGTCCGGTCGGACCAGGGCCACCACGGCCCGTCCCTCGCCCGTGTGCGCGGGAACCGCGATCCAGTCGGCCACCTGTGCCCACGGCACCGCCGACTGCACCCCGTCAAGCACCCATGCCGAGTCGGCGTCGTCGGCACCACCGGACTTCCCGTCCGGCAGGTGGCCTCCCGCGGTCGTCTCCCGGCGTGCGGTGACGGCGAGTTCGGCCGGATCGTGGCCCGAGCGGCCGTTGGCCCCGACGGTGAGCACCAGCTCGCCCCGGCCGACCGGGGGCAGCAGCTCGGCGGCCAGCCCGGGGTCCCCGTACCGCTGGAGCGTCATGGCGACCGCGCACGTCTCCAGCAACGGCACCCGGGCGAGCACCCTGGCGGATTCGCGCAGCACCAGGCAGAGCGCGATGGGATCGAGTCCGGCCCCGCCGTGCTGCGGCTCCAGGGTCAGGCCCAGCAGGTCACCGGTGGCGAGTTCGGCCCACAGCGGCCGGTCGATGTCCTCGGCCACCGCGCCCGGTGTGAGCGCGGGGCTGGGCACCCGGTCGGGGGCGGTCCCCGAGAAGACCGCTCGCGCCGCCTCCGTAGCCGCCTGCTGTTCTTCGGTGAAGGTGAAGTCCACTGTCCCTGCCTCCCGCGAACCGCTGCTCCCGTACCCGAATCTGACGGTCCGTCAAGATAGAACAGGTTCTATGAGAAGGGAACAGGGCGCGGGGGAGGGCGGGGCGGGAGACGGTCAGCGGTCGAAGTCGAGTTCCACCTCCGGCGTCATCGGATGCGACTGGCACGCCAGCACGTAGCCCGCCTCCGTCTCGTCCGGCTCCAGCGCGAAATTCCGGTCCATCCGGACCTCGCCCGAGACCAGGAAGGCCCGGCAGGTCCCGCACACCCCGCCCTTGCAGGCGTACGGGGCGTCGGCGCGACTGCGCAGCACGGTCTCCAGCAGTGATTCGTCCTTCTCCACCGGCCAGGTGCCACAGCGGCCGTCCAGGGTCGCGGTGAGCCTGCTGTGGGCCGGCGATTCGGCCCGGGTGCGGGCGGGGGCGTCCGGGCCGTCGTCCACATGGAAGATCTCCTGGTGGATGCGGGTCCGGTCGACGCCCAGGTCGCGCAGCGCCCGGTCCGCGGATTGGAGCAGCCCGAACGGTCCGCAGAGGTACCAGCCGTCCACCTCGGTCACCGCGAGCAGCGCGGGCAGCAGTTCGGTGAGACGGTCCCGGTCCAGCCGGCCGGAGGGGAGACCGGCCTGCTGTTCCTCCCGGGAGAGCACCGTGATCAGCTGGAACCGGTCCGGGTAGCGGTCCTTGAGGTCGGCGACCTCGTCCAGGAACATCGTGGAGACGGCCGTCCGGTCGCTGCGGATCAGGCAGAACCGGGCAGCCGGTTCCCGCGCCAGCAGCGTGGCCGCGATGGACAGGACCGGTGTGATCCCGCTGCCCCCGACGATTGCCGCGAAGTGTCCGGCGCGGGGCGTGAGCACGAAGCGGCCCATCGGGGGCATCGCCTCGACCACGTCGCCGACGGCGAGTTCCTTCAGCGCGTACGTGGAGAACGCGCCGCCGTCGACCAGCCGGATGCCCACGCGCAGCACCGGCTCGTCCGGTTCCTCGGTGGCGGGGGAGCAGATCGAGTACGAGCGGCGGATCTCCTCGCCGTCGACCGTGTGGCGCACGTTGAGGTGCTGGCCGGGCCGGTGGCGGAAGGTCTCGCGCAGCTCGGCCGGCACGGCGAGCGTGACGGCCACCGAATCGTCCGTGAGCCGTTCGATCGCGCGGACCCGGAGCGGATGGAACATCTACAACTCCTTGAAGTGGTCGAACGGTTCGCGGCACGTCACACAGCGGCGCAGCGCCTTGCACGCGGTGGAGGAGAACCGGCTCAGCAGCTCCGTGTCGGTCGAGCCGCAGTGCGGGCAGCGTACCGAGAGCGTGAGCGGCACCGGGCCGCCCGCGGGGGCCTCGGCGTCGTGCGGGCGAGGGGGTGCGATGCCGAACTCGGCCAGCTTGCGCCGTCCCTCCGCGCTGATGTCGTCCGTGGACCAGGCCGGTGAGAGCACGGTGACCACGGAGACCTCCGGTATGCCGTGGTCGTGCAGCACCCGCTCGATGTCGGCGGACATGGCCTCGATGGCGGGGCAGCCGGTGTAGGTCGGGGTGAGGCGCACGGTGACCCTGCCGGGGCCGAGGACGTCCACGCCCCGGAGCACGCCCAGCTCGTCCAGGGTCAGCACGGGCAGCTCGGGGTCGGGCACGGAGCCCGCGAGCCGGTGCAGCTCCTCCTCCAGGAGCGTCTCGGTCACCATGACGCCCCCGGGTGGCTGCGGTGCAGGTGCTGCATCTCGGCGAGCATCCGGCCGAAGGGCTCGGTGTGGATGCCCTGGCGTCCCGCGCCCGCCGTCCACGCCCCGGAGTGCGGGCCGGTCGGCAGGGTCAGCGTGGCCCGCTCCAGCACCGCGGTGACGGACTCCAGCCAGCCGCTGTGCAGCGACTGCCAGTCGACCTCCACGCCCTCGACGGGCTGGAACAGCTCGCCGGTGAACCGCCACAGCGCGTCCGCGGCGCCCTGCATCCGCTCGTGGCTCACGTCCGTGCCGTCGCCGAGCCGCAGCGTCCAGTGCTCGGAGTGGTCCTGGTGGTACGCGACCTCCTTGACGGCCTTCGCCGCCAGGCCGGCGAACCGGCTGTCGCCCGCCGCCAGCTGCTCGTACAGCAGCCGCTGGTAGGTGGAGAAGTAGAGCTGGCGGGCGATGGTGTGGGCGAAGTCGCCGTTCGGCTGCTCGACCAGCTGGACGTTGCGGAAGGCGCGTTCCTCGCGCAGGTAGGCCAGCTCGTCCTCGTCCCCGACGAGGGAGAGCAGCACCCGGGCCTGCCCCAGCAGGTCCAGGGCGATGTTGGCCAGGGCCACTTCTTCTTCCAGCACCGGGGCGTGACCCGCCCACTCCCCCAGCCGGTGCGAGAGCACCAGCGCGTCGTCGCCCAGGGCGAGGGCCGCGGTCACAGGTGCTTCACCCCTTCCGGGATCTCGTAGAACGTCGGGTGCCGGTACGGCTTGTCGCCGGCCGGTTCGAAGAAGGAGTCCTTCTCGTCCGGCGAGGAGGCCGTGACCTGCGCGGACGGGACCACCCAGATGGAGACGCCCTCGGAGCGGCGGGTGTACAGATCGCGCGCGTTGCGCAGGGCCATTTCCGCGTCCGGGGCGTGCAGGCTGCCCGCGTGGGTGTGGGAGAGCCCGCGGCGCGAGCGCACGAACACCTCCCACAGGGGCCATTCGGTCGAGCTGCTCATGCTGTCGCCTCCCCGTTCCGTACGGTCGCGGTCCGCGCCGTCGTGTGTGCTGTCGAGTGCTTCTCGGCGTAGGCGGCCGCCGCGTCACGGACCCAGGCGCCCTCCTCGTGCGCCCGGCGGCGCTGGCCGAGACGCTGCTCGTTGCACGGGCCGTTGCCCTTGAGGACCTCCTGGAACTCCTTCCAGTCGATCGCGCCGAAGTCGTGCTGTCCGCGCTCCTCGTTCCACCGGAGGTCGGGGTCCGGGAGGGTGAGTCCCAGCGTCTCGGCCTGGGGAACGCAGATGTCCACGAAGCGCTGCCGCAGCTCGTCGTTGGAGTGGCGCTTGATCTTCCAGGCCATCGACTGCGCGGAGTGGGCTGAGGCGTCGTCCGGCGGGCCGAACATCATCAGGGACGGCCACCACCAGCGGTTCACCGCGTCCTGCGCCATCTCGTGCTGCGCCGGGGTGCCGCGGCTGAGGGCGAGCAGCAGCTCGTACCCCTGGCGCTGGTGGAAGGACTCCTCCTTGCAGATGCGGACCATCGCGCGGGCGTACGGGCCGTAGGAGCAGCGGCACAGCGGCACCTGGTTGGTGATCGCCGCGCCGTCCACGAGCCAGCCGATGGCGCCGACGTCCGCCCAGGTCAGCGTCGGGTAATTGAAGATCGACGAGTACCTCTGGCGGCCCGCGTGGAGCTTGTCGAGCAGCTCCTCGCGGCCGGTGCCGAGGGTCTCCGCGGCGCTGTAGAGGTAGAGGCCGTGCCCCGCCTCGTCCTGCACCTTGGCCATCAGGATGGCCTTGCGGCGCAGCGAGGGCGCCCGCGAGATCCAGTTGGCCTCCGGCTGCATCCCGATGATCTCGGAGTGGGCGTGCTGGGCCATTTGCCTGACCAGCGAGGCTCGATACGCGTCGGGCATCCAGTCGCGCGGCTCGATGCGCTCGTCCGCCGCCACCGCGGCGTCGAACGCCGCCGCCAGGGCCCCGTCCGCCCCCTCGGGGCCGCCCGCTCCCGCCTGCGCCGCCTGGTCCGCAGTCACTGCCGCCATCCCGGACTCCCTACCGACCGATCGTTCGGTTCAATGTCTTCAATGGTGAGTCGGCGGCCCGTAGGGTGTCAACCCTGTGGATAACTGGCCGGGGAGCGACGGGGATCGGGGCGGGATGGATTCGTACGACGACAGGGGCGCCGGGAGCGGTGACGGCGACGCCGGGCCGGGGACGGAACGGAGCGAGGACGTCCCTTCCGCCCCTTCTCCCTCCTCTGCCCCTTCCGCCGCTGACGGCGGGGCGGCGGCGGGGACTGACACCCGCGGCGGGATGGCCGCCCTGTCGCTCCCGTACCAGATCGTGGCCGCGGTCGTGCTGTCGGTGATCGGGCTGGTCGCCTGCACCCAGCTGGCCATGGTGTTCCTGCACGTCGCGCCCTCGAACACGCTGACCAAGCGGCACGGCGAAGCGGTCGACGACTGGGTCTACCCCGAGTTCGAGCAGAACTGGAAGCTCTTCGCCCCGAACCCGCTCCAGCAGAACATCGCCGTGCACGTACGCGCCGAGATAGCGAGTGCCGACGGCCGCCGCACCACTCCCTGGATGAGTCTTTCCGGCGAGGACGGCAAGGCGATCCGCGGCAACCTCCTCCCCAGCCACATCCATCAGAACGAGCTCCGCCGCGGCTGGGACTTCTACCTCAGCTCCCACGACAACGAGAACCGGGCCAACGGTCTCCGCGGCCAGTTGTCCGAGCAGTACATCCGCCGCATCGCGATGCTGCGCCTGAGCGAGCACGACTACGGCGGCACCGTCGAGCGCATCCAGATCCGCTCCGAGACGCGGTCCGTCGCAGCACCCGGATGGAGCGAGGAGAAGATCAGCACGAAGCCGTCCTACCGGGTGCTGCCCTGGTGGAACGTCACCGCGGCCGACCTTCCCGCAGACGCCGAGGGGGCGGACAAGTGAGCACGCTTTCCTTCGACCGCAAGGTCGCCCGCGCCGTCCAGCGCATCACCTCCTCGGCCTTCGGCCCGTACCAGAGCGCCGTCATCCGGATCGGTTTCTCGGCGACCTATCTGCTCTTCATGCTGCGAGAGCTGCCGCACCGCCACGAGATGTACGGCCCCGACGCCCCGTGGCGCTGGGACATGGCGCAGCAGCTCATATCCGGAAACCAGGCCTTCACCGCCCTCATGTGGTCGGACAGCGCGGTCTGGTTCGAGATCGTCTACGCGGTCGCGCTGCTCTCGGCGGCGCTGCTGATGGTCGGCTGGCACACGCGGGCCATGTCGGTCCTCTTCATGGCCGGTGTCCTCTCCCTGCAGAACCGCAGCATCTTCATGGGGGACGGCGGCGACAACGTCATCCACCTGATGGCGATCTACCTGGTGCTCACGCGTTGCGGGCAGGTCTGGTCGCTGGACGCCCGGCGTGCGGCGCGAGCGGCACGTGCGGCGGAGGCGGAGGAAGCGGTACGGGGAACGGGCGTGGAAGCCGATGTTCCGCGACGTCCGGTGCGCGGGAACGTGGTCGGCCCGGTCCTCTGGGCGGTGCTCGGCGTGGTGCTGATCGCGGCCAGTGCGACGGACGGGCTCGGCGGTACCTGGTGGCTGCCCACGCTCCTGTGGATCCTGTGGATCGGCGAGGGCGCCTGGTGGGCCGTGAACCGCTACGCCCCGCGGAGCCAGACGCGCATCCTGCTCGATGTCATCGCCAACCTCGCCCACAACGCGACCCTCGTCGTGATCATGGCCGAGGTCTGCCTCATCTACGCCACGGCCGGTTGGTACAAGATCCAGGGCTCGCGCTGGCAGGACGGCACGGCGCTCTACTACCCGCTCAAGCTCGACTACTTCACGCCGTGGCCCGCGCTGTCGGACATCCTCGCCTCCAACGGCGTGATGGTGATGCTGATCACGTACGGCACCGTCATCGTCCAGGTCGCGTTCCCCTTCACCCTGTTCAACCGGCGGGTCAAGAACGTCCTGCTCGTCGCCATGATCTGCGAGCACGCGGGCATCGCCCTGCTGCTCGGGCTGCCCTTCTTCTCGATGGCGATGATCGCCGCCGACTCGGTCTTCCTGCCGACCGTCTTCCTGGTCTGGCTCGGCGGCCGGGTGACCCTTGTGCGGAAGCTGCTGTTCTCGCGGGGGAACGGGGTTCCGGAGCAGCGGCGGGCCGCCGACGACGAGGAGGCCCCGCAGCACAGCGGTGGCGGGGGCCATACGCTCGTCGGGTGAGCAGCAGCAGTGAGAGTGGCGGTACCGGCCGTACCGATGAAGCGTCCGCAGCGGTGACGGGACGGGCTCCTCGGCCGGGGTCCGTTCCCCCGGCGGAGCGTGCTTCCTCGGCAGAGAGGGTTCAGACGGGGAACGTTCCGGTGGAGAGCGCCCCGGTGGGGAACGTTCCGGCGGGGGAGCACGGACCGTCCGTCGAGCCGGTGCAGTACGACGACGGGTTCGGGACGGAGGTGGGTGTCGGGCCGCACCCGCTGCCCTGGCCCTCGGACGAGCGGTACGACCCCGAGCTGCTCGCCCACGGCGACCGGCGCAACGTGGGCGACGCCTACCGGTACTGGACCCGGGAGGCGATCGTCGCCGATCTGGATCTGCGGCGGCACGACTTCCACGTGGCGGTCGAGAACTGGGGCCACGACTTCAACATCGGTTCGGTGGTGCGCACCGCGAACGCCTTCCTCGCCAAGGAGATCCACATCGTGGGCCGGCGGCGCTGGAACCGGCGGGGCGCGATGGTCACCGATCGCTACCAGCACGTGCGGCACCACCCCGACACGGAGTCGCTGACCGCGTGGGCGGAGGCCGAGGGGCTGCCGATCATCGGCATCGACAACCTGCCGGGGGCGGTGCCGCTGGAGCGGACCGAGCTGCCGCGGCGCTGTGTGCTGCTCTTCGGGCAGGAGGGTCCCGGACTGACCGAGGAGGCCCGCAGGCACGCGGCGATGGTGTGCTCCATCGCGCAGTTCGGATCCACCCGGTCGATCAACGCGGGGGCTGCGGCCGCCATCGCCATGCACGCGTGGGTGCAGCGGTACGCGGAGATCCCGGAAGGCTGAGGGCCGGCCGCCGTCCGGGCCGGGCACGACGGGACCGGGTGGGGTGAGGCCGGGTGGGGTGTGAGGTGTGGGCCGTCCGGCCCGGACGGCCCACACCTCACCCGGTGATCACGCCTGGCGGCGGACCTCCACCATGCGGAAGCGGTTGGCCACGAAGGCCCCGTCGCACAGCGCAGCGTTCGCCGCCGGGTTGCCGCCCGAGCCGTGGAAGTCGGAGAAGGCCGCGGTCTGGTTGACGTACACGCCGCCGGTCAGGTTCAGCGACAGCTGGGCCGACTCGTCCAGGCAGACGTCCACCACCGCGCTCTCCACCTCCGGTGAGGTGGTGTACGCGCCGACCGTCATCGCGCCCTTGTCCCGGACCGTGCGGCGGAGCAGGTCCAGGGCGTCGGCCGTCGAGTCGACCGCCACCGCGAAGGCGACCGGCCCGAAGCACTCCGACAGGAAGTGCTCCTCGTCGTCCGGCTTGGCGGCGTCCAGCTTGACGACGACGGGGGTGCGGACCACGGCGTCGGGGAATTCGGGATTGGCCACCTCGCGGGAGGCCAGGGCGACCTCGCCCCGGTCCTGCGCCGCCTCCAGGCGTGCCTTCACGTCCGGGTTGACCAGGGCACCGAGCAGCGCGTTCGCCCTGGCGTCGTCGCCCAGCAGGCCGGTCACCGCACCGGCGATGTCGGCCACCACCTCGTCGTACGACTTGTCGCCGGCGTCGGTGGTGATGCCGCCCCGGGGGATCAGCAGGTTCTGCGGGGTCGTGCACATCTGGCCGCTGTACAGGGAGAGCGAGAACGCCAGGTTGGACAGCATGCCGCGGTAGTCGTCCGTGGAGTCGACGACGATCGTGTTGACCCCGGCCTTCTCCGTGTAGACCTGGGCCTGTCGGGCGTTGGCCTCCAGCCAGTCGCCGAACGCGGTGGAGCCGGTGTAGTCGATGATCCTGATCTCGGGGCGGAGCGCGAGGGTCTTCGCGATGCCCTCGCCCGGCCGCTCGGTCGCCAGCGCGACCAGATTGGGGTCGAAGTCCGCCTCGGCGAGCACCTCACGGGCCAGCTGCACCGTGAGCGCGAGCGGCAGCACGGCGCGCGGGTGCGGCTTGACCAGCACGGGATTGCCGGTGGCCAGGGAGGCGAAGAGGCCGGGGTAGCCGTTCCACGTGGGGAAGGTGTTGCAGCCGATCAGCAGCGAGACGCCGCGCGGTGCCGCGGTGAACGACTTGTGCAGCTGGAGCGGGTCGCGCTTGCCCTGGGGCTTGGACCAGTCCGCGCTTCCCGGCGTGCGGATCTGCTCCTCGTAGGCGTACGCCACGGCTTCGAGGCCGCGGTCCTGGGCGTGCGGGCCGCCTGCCTGGAACGCCATCATGAAGGCCTGGCCGCTGGTGTGCATCACGGCGTGGCCGAACTCGTGGGTTCGGGCGCTGATCCGGGCCAGGATCTCCAGGCAGAGCAGGGCCCGGGTCTCGGGACCCGCCGCCCGCCAGGCGCCCATCCCCGCACGCATCGCCGGCAGCAGGACGTCCGGGTCGGCGTGCGGATACTCCACGCCCAGCTCCGGCCCGTACGGAGAGACCTCTCCGCCCGTCCAGCCGTCGGTGCCGGGCTGGCCGAGGTCGAGCCGGGTGTTCAGCACGGCGTCGAAGGCGGCCTTGCCCTCGGCGGGGCCCAGGCTGCCGGGCGCCCCGCCCTCGCCGTACGCCTTCGGGTGCTCGGGGTGCGGGGACCAGTAGGCGCGCGTGCGGATCGCGTCGAGGGCCCGGTCGAGCGTGGGTCGGTGCTTCTCGGAGAGCAGTTGCGGGGAGAGCTCGGCGGCCATGACGGACCAACTCCTCGTCGAGCTGGGCAGGGACGGGCGGACAGAGTTAGAGTAACCGAACGATCGGTCGGGACAAGGGGGCCCGCCAAACCTGTGGACAACTCGTAGGGGAGGATCGCGGACATGACCACGGCCAAGCGGGACACGTACACCCCGGAGACCCTGCTCACCGTCGCCGTCCGTGTCTTCAACGAGCGCGGCTACGACGGCACGTCCATGGAGCATCTCTCCAAGGCGGCGGGCATCTCCAAGTCGTCCATCTACCACCATGTCGCGGGCAAGGAAGAGCTGTTGCGGCGGGCGGTCAGCCGGGCGCTGGACGGGCTCTTCGGGATTCTGGACGAGCCGGGAGCGACGCGGGGGCGGGCGATCGAGCGGGTCGAGTACGTCACCCGCCGCACCGTCGACGTGCTGATAGCCGAGCTTCCCTATGTCACGCTGCTGCTGCGCGTGCGGGGCAACACGAACACGGAACGCTGGGCGATGGAGCGGCGGCGCGAGTTCGACCAGCGGGTGACCGAGCTGCTCAAGGCCGCGGTCGCGGACGGCGACCTCCGTTCCGACGTGGACATACGACTGGTGACCCGGCTGCTCTTCGGAATGGTCAACTCGCTGGTCGAGTGGTACCGCCCGCTGCCGGACGGCGGGGCCGACGGCGAGCAGCTGGCGGACACGCTGGTCCGGGTGGCTTTCGAAGGCATGCGCGCCAGCCGTTGAGCCGCTGAGTCACCGACCGTCGAGCCACTGACCGTCGAACCGTCGAGCCACCGACCGTCGAGTCGCCGACCGTCGAGCCGTTGAACCATTGGCCGTCGAATGGCTCGTTCTCGACCGGTCGGGGCCGGTGGGTGCGGGCAGCGCGGGTGGGCCCCGGGCGTTCCCGGCCGGTCGGGGCCCGCGAACACGTGTTTCAGGTGAGTTCGGTGGGCCTGTCCGGGCCCGGCGCCAGGTCCGTCTCCTCGAACACCAGGAGCGTGCGGGTCGAGAGCACCTCCGGGATGGCCTGGATCTTCGTGAGGACCAGCTCGCGCAACGACCTGTTGTCCGGGGTGTGCACCAGCAGGAGCACGTCGAAGTCGCCGCTGACCAGCGCTATGTGGGTCGCCCCGGGCAGTGCCTGGAGCTGCTCGCGCACGGTGCGCCAGGAATTCTGGACGATCTTGAGCGTGATGTACGCGGAGGCGCCCTGCCCGGCCCGCTCGTGGTCCACGCGTGCACTGAAACCGCGGATCACGCCGTCGTCGAGGAGCCGGTTGATGCGGGCATAGGCGTTGGCCCGCGACACGTGGACGCGGTCGGCCACCGACCGGATCGAGGCGCGTCCGTCCGTCTGGAGCAGTCGCAGGATGTCGCGGTCGATGGCGTCGAGGGGGCGGGCCGGCGGGAGCCGGCCGGGATCCTCTCCACCGGCGGCCATTTGTTCAGCTGACATGTGCCCGTGCCTCCCCGTCCTGGACGACCTGCCTCTATCCCAGGTTGTGGAGAACCGTTTGTCCACAGGCTGGAGGCGCCTGTAGCCAAAATGCGCTCGCGACCGAACAATCGGTAGGTGAGGAACGCCGCACCGGCGCCTCGGCCAGTGCTCGACATTTCGATGTATTTCGACACCCCTCGGCATCGGACCATCCCCCGATGCCGACAGACGCCGCTCGAAACCCCTCGACGCCAGGAGGTGCTTGTCATGACGGTCCAGGAGCTGCCCGGCGCGGCTGCTTACCGGCCCGCGCCGCCCCCGGCCTGGAAGCCGCTCACCGATCCCGCGCCGCTGCTCCCGGACCCCGAGCCGTACCGCGTGCTCGGTACGGACGCCGTGGCGGACGCCGATCCCGAGCTGCTTCTGCGCCTCTACGCGGAGCTGGTCCGCGGCCGGAGGTACAACGCGCAGGCCACCGCGCTCACCAAGCAGGGCCGGCTCGCCGTCTACCCGTCGAGCACGGGCCAGGAGGCCTGCGAGATAGCGGCCGCCCTGGTGCTGGAGGAGCAGGACTGGCTCTTTCCCAGCTACCGCGACACCCTCGCGGCGGTGGCGCGAGGACTGGACCCGGTCGAGGCGCTGACGCTGCTGCGCGGTGACCGGCACACGGGTTACGACCCGCGGGAGCACCGCATCGCCCCGCTCTGCACTCCCCTGGCCACCCAGTTGCCGCACGCGGTGGGGCTGGCGCACGCGGCCCGGCTCAAGGGCGACGACGTGGTGGCGCTGGCCATGGTCGGCGACGGCGGGACCAGCGAGGGCGATTTCCACGAGGCGCTGAACTTCGCCGCGGTCTGGCGGGCCCCGGTGGTCTTCCTCGTGCAGAACAACGGCTTCGCGATCTCCGTACCGCTGGCGAAGCAGACGGCCGCGCCGTCCCTGGCGCACAAGGCCGTGGGATACGGGATGCCGGGCCGTCTGGTGGACGGCAACGACGCGGCCGCCGTGCACCAGGTGCTCGGCGAGGCGGTGGCACGGGCCCGGCGCGGGGACGGCCCGACGCTCGTCGAGGCGGTGACCTATCGCATGGACGCCCACACGAACGCCGATGACGCCACGCGCTACCGCGTCGACAGCGAGGTGGAGGCGTGGCGCGAGCACGACCCGATCCGGATCCTGGAGCGGGAGCTGACCGGGCGGGGGCTGCTCGGTGACGAGGGGATCGAGGAGGCGCGCGAGGCCGCGGACCGGATGGCGGCCGCCCTGCGCGAGCGGATGAACGCCGACCCGGTGCTGAACCCGATGGACCTGTTCGCCCACGTCTACGAGGAGCGGACCGCGCAACTCCGGGAGCAGGAAGCCCGGTTGCGCGTCGAACTGGACGCGGAGCAGGACCGGCACGGCCACGACGACGTGGAGGAGCGGCGATGACGACGGCGGCGGCTGCCACCGGGGAGCGGACGGCGAGGACCAAGCCCGCCACGATGGCGCAGGCCCTCGGACGGGCGCTGCGCGACTCGATGGCGCAGGACCCGACGGTGCACGTGCTCGGCGAGGACGTGGGCACGCTCGGCGGGGTCTTCCGGATCACCGACGGTCTGGCGAAGGAGTTCGGCGAGGACCGTTGCACGGACACCCCGCTGGCCGAGGCGGGCATCCTCGGCACGGCGGTCGGCATGGCGATGTACGGGCTGCGGCCCGTGGTGGAGATGCAGTTCGACGCCTTCGCCTACCCGGCTTTCGAGCAGCTCATCAGCCATGTCGCGAAGATGCGGAACCGGACGGCCGGCGCCATGCCGCTGCCGATCACGGTGCGGGTGCCGTACGGCGGCGGGATCGGCGGGGTGGAGCACCACAGCGACTCCTCCGAGGCGTACTACATGGCGACGCCCGGCCTCCACGTCGTCACGCCCGCCACGGTCGAGGACGCGTACGGGCTGCTGAGGGCGTCGATCGCCTCCGACGACCCGGTGGTGTTCCTGGAGCCGAAGCGGCTCTACTGGTCGAAGGCCGACTGGTCGCCCGAGGCTCCGGTGGCCGTGGAACCGATCGGCCGGGCCGTGGTCCGCCGCACCGGGCGCAGCGCCACGCTGATCACGTACGGGCCCTCGCTGCCCGTCTGCATGGAGGCCGCGGAAGCGGCCGTCGAGGAGGGCTGGGACCTCGAAGTCGTCGACCTGCGCTCCCTGGTGCCGTTCGACGACGAGACCGTCGCCGCTTCCGTGCGGCGCACGGGGCGTGCGGTCGTCGTCCACGAGTCCTCCGGGTTCGGCGGTCCGGGCGGTGAGATCGCGGCCCGGATCACGGAGCGCTGCTTCCACCACCTGGAGGCGCCGGTGCTGCGCGTAGCCGGGTTCGACATCCCGTATCCGCCGCCGATGCAGGAGCGGCACCATCTCCCGGGCGTGGACCGGGTGCTGGACGCGGTCGCCCGCTTGCAGTGGGAGGCGGAGAGCTGATGGCCCAGGTACTCGAATTCAAGCTGCCGGACCTCGGTGAGGGACTCACCGAGGCGGAGATCGTGCGCTGGCTGGTGGAGGTCGGCGATGTCGTCGCCATCGACCAGCCGGTCGTCGAGGTCGAGACGGCCAAGGCGATGGTGGAGGTGCCGTGCCCGTACGGGGGCGTGGTCACGGCGCGGTTCGGCGAGGAAGGGTCCGAACTCCCGGTCGGGGCACCGCTGCTGACGGTCGCGGTGGGGTCGCCGCAGGAGACGGGACGCGGTGCCGGTGCGGACGCCGGCTCCGGCTCCGGCGGTGGTTCCGGCGGCGGGGCGGTCTCCGGTGCCGGTGCTGGTTCCGGTGCCGGTGCGGCGGAGTCGTCCGGCAATGTGCTGGTCGGGTACGGGACGGGCGCACCGGTGGCGCGTCGGCGGCGGATCCGCCCCGAGGCGTCGATGGCGCGGGTGTCCGCGGAGGCGGCGGCCGGGGCCGCCGCTCCGGTTCCGGTCGCGGAGCCGGGCCCGGTGGCCGTCGTCTCCCCTCCGGTACGGAAGCTGGCGCGGCAGCACGGTCTTGACCTGCGGAAACTGGCGGGTTCAGGGCCGGACGGGCTGATCCTGCGGGCCGATGTCGAGGCCGCGATCAGGATGCTGGAGGAGCCGGCCACACCTTTGTCGACCGCTGTTCCCACGGCGGGAACAGCGACGGCCGGGACGGCAGTGGCGGATGCGTCGGCGGCGCGGCCGTCGGCGGCGCGCAGGGCCGCGACCGCGGGCGCGGAGCGGATTCCGTTGCGCGGTGTGCGGGGCGCGGTCGCCGACAAGCTGGCACGCAGTCGGCGGGAGATCCCCGACGCCACGTGCTGGGTCGATGCCGATGCCACCGAGCTGATGGCGGCCAGAGCCGCGATGAACGGTGCCGGCGGGCCGACGGCCGGTCCCAAGGTGTCCGTGCTCGCCCTGCTGGCGCGCATCTGCACCGCCGCACTGGCCCGGTTCCCCGAGCTCAACTCCACCGTGGACCTGGAGGCGCGGGAGATCGTGCGGCTGCCGGAGGTCCACCTCGGGTTCGCGGCCCAGACCGACCGCGGGCTGGTGGTCCCCGTCGTGCGGGACGCGCAGGACCGGAACGCGGAGTCGATCGGAGCCGAGATCGCCCGGCTGACGGAGGCGGCACGGGCCGGGCGGCTGACCCCGGCGGAGCTGACCGGCGGCACGTTCACGCTGAACAACTACGGGGTGTTCGGGGTCGACGGATCGACCCCGATCATCAACCACCCCGAGGCGGCGATGCTGGGGGTCGGCCGGATCGTGCCCAAGCCCTGGGTGCACGGGGGCGAGCTGGCCGTGCGCCAGGTCGTCCAGCTCTCGCTGACCTTCGACCACCGGGTCTGCGACGGCGGTACGGCCGGTGGGTTCCTCCGCTACATAGCCGACTGCGTGGAACAACCGGCAGTACTGCTGCGCACGTTGTAGGCGGAAGCAGTCGCGGGACCTGTTTTCCCCGCGGCTGCTTCCCCCGCGGCTGCTTCCTACGCGCCCGTCTCCGCTCCGTCTCCGCTCCGTGCCTGCGTTTCCCGCGCCGCATTCGTGTTCTCCGTGTTCGTGTTTCCCGTGTTCGTGTTCCGCGTTCTTTTTCCTCGTGTCCGTGCTTCGGCGGGCCCACGGGAACACGGACGCGGGGGAACGGTGCGGGAGCGCGGCCCGCATACTCGGACGCATGACCGCCTATGACGCCATCGTCCTTGCCGGAGGGGCCGCCGAGCGGCTCGGCGGCGCCGACAAGCCGGGAATCCGGGTCGGTGGCCGTGCGCTGCTCGACCGGGTCCTCTCGGCCTGCGCCGACGCCTCGACGACGGTCGTGGTGGGCGGGCGTCGGCCCACTGCGCGTGCGGTCACCTGGACGTACGAAGTGCCGCGGGGCGGCGGTCCGTTGGCCGCGCTCGACGCCGGGGTCCGGCTGACCACGGCGGAGCGGGTCCTCGTGCTCTCCGCGGATCTGCCGTTCCTGGGGGCCGACACCGTCGGAGCGCTGCTGGCGGCCGCGGAGGACGGGCGGCGCGAGGGAGCGCTGTGCGTCGATCAGGACGGGCGCGACCAGCCGCTCGTCGCCGTCTACGGTGCCGAACCGCTGCGGCGGGAGCTTGCGCTGCTCGCCACCGAGCACGGGGGACTGTCCGGACTCCCGCTGCGCCTGCTGACGCACGAACTCGATCTCGCGCGGGTGGAGGGCGACCCCCTGGCCTCTTTCGACTGCGACACCTGGAAGGACATCGCGTCGGCCCGGGCCCGCATCAGAGAGCATGGGGTCGTGCTGGACGAATGGATCACCGCAGTCAAGGACGAACTCGGGATCGAACTCGACGTCGACACCGACGTCCTGCTCGACCTCGCCCGTGATGCCGCCCACGGCGTCGCCCGGCCTGCCGCGCCGCTGACGACCTTTCTGGTCGGTTACGCGGCGGCGAAGGCGAGCCAGGACAGGAACGGGGGCGGGGACGGGGACGGTGCCGTGGAGGCGGTGGCCGAAGCCGCCCGGAAGGCCGCCGCGCTCGCCCGCCGCTGGGCGGACGAGAACGAGACGCAATGACGGCTCGTGACAGCGGGGCCGGTGCCCGGCGGCCGACGGCGGACCACGTGTCTGTTCCCGGGGCCGTCCATGCTTCTGCCTCCGGGATCGGTCCTGCCTTTGGTCCCGACTCCGATCCCGGCTGGGTTCCCGGACCGGCCCCCGATCCGGCCTCGGAGGAGGAACGGGCCGTCGAGGAGGCTCTCGCACTGGTCAGGCGCCGGACGGTCGACGATCCCCGTCCGGCGGGCCGACCCCACCCCGGGACGCGCCCCGACCTCACGGGTTCCCGATCCCCGAAACACCCGAAACACCCGGAACACCCGGAGCACCCGGAGCACCCGGAACATCCGGAGCACCAGGTCTGCCGGGATCGGCCGGATTCCCCGAGCGGGGCGGACTTCCCGAACGGGGTGGTTTTCTCGGGCAGTACGGATTCCTCGGGCGGGGCGGATTCCTCGGGCGGGGCGGATCCTCCGGAGCCCCGGCCGGTCGGGTCGGTGCCGGTGAGCGGGGGCGCCGGCCGGGCCCCGGGGCATGGCCGGCGCGAGACGTCGGTCCCTTGGCGGGAGGCGCGTGCGCTCGCGGCTCGGGCCGGGCGCGGGGCGGCCGCACGGACCGTTCGGCTCGTGCTCGACCGGGCGCTCGGCCACGTACTCGCCGAGCCGCTCGTCGCATTCACCGATCTGCCGTCCTTCGACACTTCCGCGATGGACGGCTGGGTCGTTTCCGGGCCGGGACCGTGGACCGTCCGCGAGGTTCCCGTGACCGGGGAAGGGGACGGAGCCGGGGCGGACGAGAAGGAGGCCGGGGCCGGTCCGGCGTCGGGGACGGGGACGGGGACGGGGCCGGGCCGGGGACCGGGCATTCTCGCCGGGCGGAGTGTTCCCGCACCGCTGCCCGACGGGGATGCCGTACGGATCGCCACCGGGGCCCGTATTCCGGCGAACGCCAACGCAGTGATCCGCAGCGAACACGCGCGCGTGGACGAGGCCAAGGGGCTGCTTCACGCGACGCGTCCGGTCGTACCCGGGCAGGACATCAGGCCGTGCGGGCAGGAGTGCCGGTCCGGGGACCGGCTCATGCCCGCCGGGGCCGTGGTGACCCCCGTCGTTCTCGGTCTGGCCGCGGCGGCCGGGTACGACACGCTCGTCGTGGCGCCCCGGCCCCGGGTCGACGTCCTCGTCCTCGGCGACGAACTGCTGACCGAGGGGCTGCCGCACGACGGCCTGATCCGTGACGCGCTCGGCCCGATGATCGGTCCCTGGCTGCGCGCGCTGGGCGCCGAGGTGTCCGGCCCGCAGCGGCTCGGCGACGACGCCGCAGCCCTGCGGCATGCTCTGACCAGTACGGATGCCGATCTGGTCGTCACCACCGGGGGCACGGCCGCAGGCCCGGTCGACCATGTCCATCCGGTGCTTGCCGGGATCGGGGCCGAGCTGCTGGTCGACGGGGTCGCCGTCCGCCCCGGTCACCCGATGCTCCTGGCCGGGCTCAGGAAGCCGGGGACGCGCACGGGGGCGGGAGCGGGGGCTCGTAAGGGAGACGACGAGAGGAGGACGTACCTCGTCGGGCTGCCGGGCAATCCGCTGGCCGCGGTCTCCGCGCTCCTCACCCTCGCCGCTCCGCTGCTGCACGGGCTGACCGGTCGAATGCCGGAACCGGTGCGCCGGGCCGTCGTGCGTGACGAGGTGCAGGGGCATCCGCACGACACCCGGCTCGTGCCCGTCGCCCGCCGGGCCGCCGGACCCGCGGCGTCCGCCGTCGGCCTCACCGGCGTACCGGGTGGCGGACGCGGCTCCGCGGGCGGAACGGGCAGCGGATACGGTGGCGGCTCGGGAACCGGTGGCGGATACGGCAGGGGCGGCATGGGAACCGGGAGCGGCAGCGGCGAGTACGTCGTACCACTGCACTACAACGGTCCGGCGATGCTTCGTGGGATCGTTGCTGCTGACGGTCTGGCCGTCGTACCGCCCGGCGGGGTACGGTCCGGCACCGAGGTGGAGATCCTCGACCTACCGTGGGCCTCGGCGCTGCCGTGGACGGAAGGGCGTTTCACGTGAAACTTCCCGGCCACGACGCGATGGCCAGGCGTGCCGACGAAAAGGCCCTGCCCACGCGGGTGCTGCTGCCGAGACGTGTCGTCGACGGACCGGCCCGGCAGGTCGCCAAGCGGCTGCTGATGGCGCTGTTGGTGCTTGCCGTGACCGTGCTGATCGTCTGGATGGACCGCGAGGGCTATCACGACGCCGCCGACGACCGGGTCGATCTGCTGGACGCGGTGTACTACTCGACGGTCACGCTCTCCACCACCGGTTACGGCGACATCACCCCGTACGCGGACGGCGCCCGGCTCACCAATGTGCTGCTCGTGACACCGCTGCGGGTGCTCTTCCTGATCATTCTGGTCGGCACCACTCTCGAGGTCCTCACGGAACGGACCCGGGAGGACTTTCGGCTGAAGCGTTGGAGAACCAACTTGCGTGACCACACCGTCGTCGTCGGCTTCGGGACGAAGGGCCGCTCGGCCATCCAGACCCTGCGCGCCACCGGCCTGAAGAAGGAACAGATCGTCATCGTCGACCCGGCGTCCAAGGTGATCGAGATCGCCAACGCCGAAGGGTTCGTGGGTGTGATCGGTGATGCGACGCGCAGCGACGTCCTGCTGAGGGCGGAGCTCCAGAAGGCGCGTCAGATCATCATCGCCACCCAGCGCGACGACACGGCGGTGCTGGTGGCGCTGACGGCCCGGCAGCTCAACCGCGGCGCGAAGATCGTCGCCGCGGTGCGCGAGGAGGAGAACGCGCCGTTGCTCCGGCAGTCCGGGGCCGATGCCGTGATCACCAGTGCCAGCGCGGCGGGCCGGCTGCTGGGCCTCTCCGTCCTCAGCCCCAGTGCGGGCACGGTGATGGAGGACCTGATCCAGCAGGGCAGCGGGCTCGACCTCGTCGAACGGCCGGTGATAAAGGCCGAGGTGGGCAAGAGCGTCCGGGAGACGGACGACCTGGTGGTCAGCGTGCTGCGGGGACACCGGCTGCTCGGTTACGACGATCCGGCGGCCAGCCCGTTGCAGTTGACGGACCGTTTGATCACCATCGTGCGCGCCACGAACGACCTGCCGCCGGACAATCAGCCCCCGCCCATGCCGCGTTCGTAGCCGGAGCGGTTTCCCCCCGACGCGGCTCGACGCGACGCGGCGCGGCTCGGCCTGGATCGGCGCGGCTCGGCTCGGTCCCGACGTGGTTCGCTTTCGTGGTCCGCCGGGGGGTACGGAGTAGCCTCGCGGCCATGTATGCGATCACGATCCCCGAACCCGGTGGCCCCGAGGCACTCGTGTGGGCAGAGGTGCCCGACCCGGTGGCCGGTGAGGGCGAGGTCCTCGTCGATGTCGTGTCCAGCGCGGTCAACCGTGCCGACGTGCTGCAACGGCAGGGCTTCTACAACCCGCCGCCCGGCGCTTCCCCGTATCCCGGTCTGGAGTGCGCGGGCCGTATTTCGGCGGTCGGGCCCGGCGTCACCGGCTGGTCGGTCGGGGACCAGGTCTGCGCGTTGCTCGCGGGCGGCGGATACGCGGAGAAGGTGGCCGTGCCCGTCGGGCAGCTGCTGCCCGTACCGGACGGGATCGACCCCGTCCTGGCCGCGGCGCTGCCCGAGGTGACGGCCACGGTCTGGTCGAACGTCTTCATGGTGGCCCACCTGCGCCCCGGCGAGACGCTGCTGGTGCACGGCGGGTCCAGCGGCATCGGCACGATGGCGATCCAGCTCGCCAAGGCCGTGGGGGCCAGGGTCGCGGTGACCGCCGGGGGACCGGAGAAGCTGGCGCGCTGTGCGGAGCTCGGGGCCGACATCCTGATCGACTACCGGGAGCAGGACTTCGTGGAGGAGCTGAGCAAGGCGACGGACGGGGCCGGCGCGGACGTCATCCTCGACATCGTCGGCGCGAAGTACCTGGACCGGAACGTGAAGGCGCTCGCCGTCAATGGCAGGCTGGCCGTCATCGGCCTCCAGGGAGGCGTCAAGGGCGAGCTGAACCTGGGGGCCCTGCTCAACAAGCGGGCCGCCGTCACCGCGACCTCGCTGCGCGGCCGTCCGCTCGCCGAGAAGGCAGCCATCGTCGCCGCGGTGCGCGAACACGTGTGGCCGCTGATCGCCGACGGCATCGTCCGGCCGGTTGTGGACCGCACGCTGCCGATGTCGGAGGCCGCCGAGGCCCATCGGGTGCTGGAGTCGAGCGGACACGTCGGAAAGGTGCTGCTGCGGGCGCCCGCGGGCTGATGCACGGACCGACCGAGGCCCGGCGCACCTGGTTCATGACCTGTGCGCCGGGCCTCGGCGGTACGTTGCTGTCGGCTGTCGGCTGTCGGCTGTGGGACTTGTGGGTATGTGGGGGCGGAAGCGGTTCTGCGTCCGGCCCGGTGGACGTGGGCTGTCAGTGGCGGTGGATCAGAGGTACGGGCCCGACCGCAGGGCGCCGTGCGGGTCCCCGCTGCCGTCCTCGTCCTCGTGGACGCTGCCCGGCGGAAGGGCGCGGCGCATCTGCTCCAGCTGGGCCCGCGCCGCCATCTGCTGGGCGAACAGCGTCGTCTGGATGCCGTGGAACAGGCCCTCCAGCCAGCCGACCAGCTGGGCCTGGGCGATCCGGAGCTCCGCCTCGGAGGGCACGGACTCGTCGGTGAACGGCAGGGAGAGCCGCTCCAGCTCCTCCACCAGCTCCGGCGCGAGGCCGTCCTCCAGCTCCTTCACGGAGCCGGCGTGGATCTCCTTGAGCCTGACCCGGCTCGCCTCGTCGAGAGGAGCCGCCCTGACCTCCTCCAGGAGCTGCTTGATCATGCTGCCGATGCGCATGACCTTCGCGGGCTGTTCGACCATCTCCGTCACCGGGACCTCACGCGATTCGTCGTCAGTGCCACCGCCACCGCCGCCGATCGCCATGCCGTCCTGTCCCACCACGAGGACTTGGGGGTGCTCCTGCGACCGTTCATTCCTCGGCATCTCCATGGCGACATTGTCTCGCACACCTGCCGTACAACACCTTGGTGCCCCCGCGAACGGTTGATCCACCGTTCGCGGGGGCACTGGATCGGCCGATCGCGCCGTCACCCGGCGACGGTCCGCGGCACCGGCTCTCCGGCCCGTACCGCCATCCGCGTCGCCGGTGCCGTCCCCCGTACCGTCACTCGTGCCGTCATCCGGCCCGGCGGGCCAGGGCGAGGCGCGAGCGGGTGAACGCCATCGCGAGCAGCCCGGCCAGCAGCGGAACCCCGACGACGAGCAGGCCGATGGTGCTCCAGGGCAGCACGATCGGGGTGTACGCCGACTCCATGGGTTCCGCGCGCATCGTCTTCAGCGCCTCGCGCAGGTCGACGAGGCGCAGCGCCACCGCGGGCACCAGACCCGCCAGCGTGCCGAGCACCACCCCCGTGAGCGCCACCACCATGCACTGGAAGCCGGACAGCTTCCGCCGTACGCCCGGGGGCGCGCCCACCGCGCTGAGCGTGTTGAGATCCGCCTCGGCGTCCGCCTTGGCGAGGCCCGTCGTGATCGACGCGGCGCCCAGGGTCACCAGTCCGGCCAGCAGGGTGAGGATCACCAGCATGGTGTCCTCCATCTTGTAGGGGCCCGATTCGGCCTGCACCCAGAGTCCGCCGCCGGCCTGGTCGATCGCGGCGCGCGCCCGCTGGAGCTCGGCGTCCGTCGGCGGGTGGGCGGCGGTGTACACGCTTCCGGCGGGCGAGGTGTGCAGGCCGAGCCGTTCCGCGGTCCTCTGCGGCATGACCATGCTGATCCCGGGGGTGGCCGCGTACTTCTCGGGCGCCACGTACACCTTCAGTTTCGCCGTGGTGGTCCGGGGCCTGCCCGGGTGCTGTGCCCGGTTCTTCTTGTCCTCCTTGCTGTACCGGTGGACCGCCTTGATGGTGACCTCGCCGTTCTTCGCGTACGTCTTGTTGAGCAGTACCGGGGTGCCCGCCGCCAGGGCCTCGGCGGCGGCGGGGTCGGAGAACTTCGCGTAGACGTCGAGCAGGGCCTCGTCCGCGACGATGATGCTGCTCATGTCGGAGTTGAAGATGCCCGACGGCATGAGGCGGGTCAGGCAGGCCGGGGAGCGCATCAGTTCCTTGTGCTCGTCGGCGGAGAGCCGGGCGGCGAGTGCCTTGGCGCCCTTGCCGGTGAGCGGGCAGGCGTGGTCCTTTCCGGCGGGTACGACCATTTCGAGCGAGCCGCAGCTCTCGGACTCGTAGACGTTGCAGTCGCTGCCCGCCCAGACCCGCCGGTAGTCGGCGCGCCTGCCGGTGGTGGCCAGGCTCCGCTCGACGGCGGGCCGGGCCCGCGGGAGCCGTTCGGCGACATCGGCCTCGGCGGAGTAGGAGGAGGATAGGAGAACGGTGCCCTGCGTCATCGTGGGGACGTAGTCGAACTCGTTCTCGGCCTTGGAGCTGGACATGTACGTGGCGACGGCCACCGATCCCGCGACGGCCGCCATCACGGCCGCGACCGCCGGAGCCGTACGGCCGCGGTTGCGGGCCGCGTCGCGCAGCGCCATCCGGGGCGAGAGCGGCAGCCTCCGGCCGATCCGGCCGAGGAAACCGACGAGCACCGGGATGCAGGCGAGCAGACCGAGCTCGGCGACTATCGAACCGCCGGAGACCAGTCCCGAGTCGCCGGTGGTGCCGCCGTAGACGGCGACGCCGGTGCCGATGGTCAGGACGCAGCAGCCCAGGATCGGCAGGACCCGGGAGGAACGGCGGACACCGCGACGGCCGGTGAGCGATTCGAGCACGGACTGCCGGCTCGCCACGATCGCCGGGGCGAACGCCGCCAGGAGGCCGGTGACCAGGCCGAACGCCGCGATGCCCAGCAGTTCCAACGGCCGCAGTTCGAGAGAGACGAAGCGGTGTCCGACCAGGTTCTCAAGTAGCGGGCGGAGCACCGCGGTGAGCCCGATCCCGGCCACCGCACCGGTCACCGCCCCGACTCCGCCGAGCACGAGACCACCGCCGAGCACCACGGCCCGGACATGGCGCCGGTCCCCGCCGCAGGTGCCGAGGAGACCGAGCTGACGGCGGGAGCGACGCGCACCGACCGCGAAGGCGGGCCCGGCGAGCAGCACGATCTCCAGGATCGCCATGGCGACCACGGTGACGACTGCGACGCTCAGTTCCTCGGAACCGCCCACGTACGACTGGTAGCCCTTCCCGGCCAGCGGGACCTCGGAGTCCGGCGGCGGGTCGAGCACGACCTGACGGGACTTGACGAGAACACCCGACTTGTTGGCCCGGAGGATGTCCGGCCAGGTCACTCCTGCCCCCACGGGGCCATCGACCAGCCATTGCACGGGGCGTTCGTTCGGCGGAAGCACCTTCTTGTCGTTCTCGGCGCTGTTCTTCCACGGGGCGAGGACCGCTCCGGGCTCGGCGTACAGCGCCTCGGTCTTCAGCGCGTCCGGCTTCTCGACGACGCCGGTGATCCGGTACGTCCTGCCGGAGTTGCGCACGGTGGTGGTCGAGCCGACGTCCAGCCCGGTCGACTCCAGGAACGGCTCGGTGGCGGCGACCTCGCCCGCGCCGTGCGGGTAGGAGCCGCGTACGAGGTCGACCATGCCGCGGACCATCTTGTCCGAGATCCGGATCTCGAAGATGTCGGTGTTGGTGATGCCGTACGCGGTGGTGACGTCCGCCGGGGCGGACCGGATGTCGATCGCCCGCGAGCCCTCGGGGAACGTGGTGCCGATGTCGATCGCCGGGCCGCTCTCGTCCGGGACGGCCTCCTCGTCGACGGACATGTACATCTCGCCGTCGGGCAGTTGCTCGATGGGGCCGCTCCGCGGGTCCCTGAAGAGGGCGTCGGCGGAGCCCAGTTCGGCCGTCAGCCGTTCGGCCGTGGTCGGATACGCGCTGCGGTACGTCACGTCGAGCGCGGTGACGCCGAGCACCGGTACGGCGATCATCGCGACCACCAGCGCGCTGCGGCCCTTGGCCCGCAGCGCGTCGCGCCGGGCTATCCGTAGGGCCGCGCGCCAGCCCGTGAAGACGCTCACTCGGCGGTCCCGGTGATTCCGGTGGTGCCGTTGATGTCTGCGGAGCCGGTGGCTCCGGTGGCTCCGACAGTGAGCAGGGAGTCGGCGTCGGCGGTGAGCGACTGGTCGACGATCGAGCCGTCCCGGAGGAACACGACCCGGTCGGCCCAGGCCGCGTACCGCGGCTCGTGGGTCACCATCACCCCGGCCGCGCCCTGGTCGCAGCGGCTGCGCAGCAGGGCGAGCACCGCTTCGCCGGTCTCGGAGTCGAGGGCCCCGGTCGGTTCGTCGGCGAGCACCAGACGCCGGTCCCCCACCAGCGCACGGGCGATCGCGACCCGCTGCTGCTGGCCGCCGGACATCTCGTCCGGGAACCGCTCGGCGATCTCCAGGAGCCCCATCTCCTCCAGCGCCGCCCGCGCCTCCTTGCGGGCCTTGCGGACGGAGACGCCGTCGAGTTCGCGGGGCAGGGCGATGTTCTCGGCGGCGGTGAGGGCGGGGATGAGGTTGTAGTCCTGGAAGACGTAGCCGACGCTGCGGCGGCGCAGGGCGGCGACGCCCTTGCGGCCGAGGCCGGCGATGTCCTGGCCCTCGATGATCACCTGGCCGCCGGTCGCGGTGTCGAGGCCGCCCGCGATGGTCAGCAGGGTCGACTTGCCGGAGCCCGAGGGGCCCATCACGGCGACGAATTCACCGGCGTGCACGCGGAGGTCTATGCCGCGCAGGGCGTGCACCTCGGCGATGCCGGAGCCGTGGGTGCGGGTGAGCGCCCGGAGTTCGAGCACCGGTGTACCGGCCGGCGGCGGCGAACCGGCGGGTGCTGCGGATCGGGACGGGGCGTGCGAGGACATGGCGGGTGGTTCCCCCCTAGGAACGGGTGTGTGGCGACGGGACGACGGGGCCGCGACGGGTCGGCGGGCGTCGTCCTGCCGGGTGGCTCGTCGGACGGCCGGACCGGCGGACCGGCGGGCGGCCTGGCGGCCCGCCCGCCGGAGCGCGGTGCATGGTCCGCCGCGAGTGGCCTGTGGTGCGTGGTGCGTGGTTCGTGGTGCGGGTCAGCGTCGGCTGCGCGCGCGGGCGGTACGGGGCGCGGCGCGGCCGGGCGTACGGACCTCGGGCTCCGGCTCCGTGGCGGCGGCCTCGGCGAGACGGACCAGCCGGGTCTCGCAGTGGTCCAGCCAGCGGGCCTCGGCCTCCGCCTGGAAGATCATCTGCTCCAGTACGAGCAGCCAGGCGACCTCGTCGCGGTTGGACGGGGCGGAGGTGAGCGACTGGGCCTTGAGCCGGGTGTAGTCCTGCATCGCCTTCAGGGTGTGGCGGCGCTGGGACTGGATGACGGCGCGGATGTCCACCCCGGGCGCACCGACCGCCATCGCGAGCTTGATGGCCAGCTCGTCCCGGGGCGGGCTGCTGCGGTCGACGGGCGTCTCGAACCAGTTCCGCAGTTCGGTGCGTCCGTCGTCGGTGATCGCGTAGAGGGCGTGGCCCTGGTCGTCCTCGTCGTCCTGGACGACCAGGCCGTCACGCTCCAGCCGGCCCAGCGTCGTGTACACCTGCCCGACGTTGAGCGGCCAGGTGGAGCCGGTGCGCGATTCGAATTCGGTGCGGAGCTGGGAGCCGTACCGGGGGCCCCGCTCCAGGAGGGCCAGCAGCCCGTGGCGGATCGACATACTCAGTATGTATACCGAGTATGTTGTTCGACGCAAGCCTCCGCCGGGAGGTCCGGGGCCGGTCGGGGGCTCGGGCGGGGGGTCAGTTCGGGCGGCGCATGCGGAACGCCAGGAAGGCCAGCCCCAGCCCGATCAGGGCGATTCCCATGCCGAGCGACACCTGTTTCACCTGGCTCACGGTCGGCGCGTCCAGGGCCTGTCGCGGGGCCGGTTCCGCCCTGGTGGGCGCGATCTGTGCGGGGGTGGCGACGGGTGCCGGCCCCGGATCGGTCGCCGGGGGCCGATCCTCCGGCGGATCGAGCAGGCCGTCCGCGTGCGCGAACTCCCACGGCGAGAACTGCCGTCCGGGCCGCAACCGCCCCTCCCCGGCCTCGCGCCCGGCCAGCGGGGACTGCGCGTCGGGAGGCGAAGCCCCCTCGCCGGAGGCGGCCCCGGCCCCGGAGGGTGAAGCGGAGGAGGACGAGGAGGAGGAAGGCGACTGGGGGGAGGACGCGGAACCGGAGGGGGAGCCGGGTGCCGGAGCGCCCGGAGGCGCGGGCGCGGCCGGTCCGTCGCCCGAGGGGGCGGACGTCACCGGCCCCGAAGGCGTACCCGAGGACGTACCCGATGGTGAGCCCGAAGGAGTGGCGTCCCCTTCGGCCTCCCCCTCGTCGGTCTTCTCACCGGCCTTCCCGGCCGCCCCCTCGTCCGGCTCGTCGTCCTGCCCCTCCCCCGCCCCCTCGCCCGAAGGTTCGGCGCCGGGCACCCGGGAGAACGCGGCGGAAGGAGATCCGGCCGAGGTGGCCGAGGCCGGCACGCTGAACGGCCCCGGGGGCAAGGCGGATGCATGCTGGTCGGCCCGCGCCTCGCCCGCCGCAGCCCCCAGCGCCGCGCCCGCCGTCAGCACCAGGCAGGCCACGCACCGTGTGGGATGCGCAGACAGAAATCCTGAAGACAGAATCCCTGAAGGCAGAAGTCCTGGAGACATGGGCACAGCGTCACATGTGACGATGCGTCCGGCATCCTGATGCAATGCGCCGGAGTGAAAACGGCCGATCTTTGAATGTGTGCCCAGGGGATTTCTTTGTCACTCGGGGTGGGGTGCCGACGAATGATCCCAAAGGTTTTTCGTATGAGTTATCACCCGAGGGAATTTTGATGAGCCGGCAAGGGGCGGCCGAATCCGGCGGCTCCCGGGCGCTTGTTCCTGAAGGCCGCGCTTCGGGGCTGCGTCAGGTCAGATGTAGGGATTGGTGATGGACCGGTCGTTGCACATTTCGAGCGACTCGTCACCGTCCATCAGATTGACCTCGATGTACACGTACTTGAGTCCCCTGCTGTCCGTGGCGGACGTCGTCCACGTGTGCGAGGCGCCCTTCCCGTCGTACACGTGGTGCCTTTTCCAGCTGTGCGACTTCAAGTTGCGATCGACCGTGGTCAGTTGGATGGTCACATGATGGCCATCGGCAGCGGTGTCGGTGACCGTGAGATTCACGTTCTTGATGCTGTTGGCATCGACGAACTCCCATGAGCCCCGCCCTTTGGCGCCGCGGATGCTGCATGAAGCCCCGACGGACTCTGCCGCTGCCGGGGATGCGGCCACGGGAATGGTGACCGCTGCCGTGATGCATGCGGCGGTCAGTCCGAGCAGGTTTTTTCGGGCGTGCATTCTCTTCGCATGGATTTTTGCCACGGGTGCAATGTACGCAGGCTGTACATATCGATGCGGTCGATTCGGAGCCGTGTCGCCCACCCATGACCAGGAGATGGTGTGGCAGAAAATCCCTGGTCGGGGCGGGCGGTCGCAGGCCGGTCCTCGTCGGATTCCTGCTGGGTTACTAGGCCGGGTCGCCCGTCGCGATGCGGAGCTCGAAGTGGGCGCCCCGCTTCGGCACGGCGGTGCCGGACGACGGGAACTGGTCGATGACCTGGTCCTCCGCGTAGGTGTTGCCGGGCACCTTGATCGGCTTGATGGTCCAGCCGGCCGCGTCCGCGCAGGCCCGTGCGGAGAGGATGTCCTTGTACAGGAAGCTGGGAGCGTCGACCTTGTTCGGGTCGTCGTTGTTCTCCATGGCGTCCGTGCACTTCTCGGTCTCCATCGTCCGGTTCCGCTCCGGCGGCTTGTGCTCGCCGGCGACCGTCGACTTGGTCGGATTCGGGTCGTCCTCATCCTTACCGTTCAGCGAGAGCACCGTGATCAGCCCGCCGATCGCGACCAGGGAGACGACTATCGCGCCCACGATCACCGGCATGTTCCGCTTCGAACCGCTGCCGCCCGAGCCGGACCGCGGCTGGGTCTGCGTCTGGGGCTGCGGGGAGACCGTGTAGGGCGGCGGGGTCTGGTGGGCCGGGGCCTGGCTCTGGTACGGCTGGGGCGACTGCGGGTAGCCGTAGGACGGCGCCGGGGTGGGGGCCGGGGTCGTCGGTCCGTACGGGCCCGGCTGGGCGCCCGACGGGTACGGGCCCGGCTGGTACGGCGTCTGAACGCTCTGGGGCATGCCGCCGGACTGGTCGACCGGCGGGAAGACCGCCGAGCCGACGCCCGAACCGCTGTTCGTCGGGGCTCCGCCGCCCGCGACGATCATCGGCGCGCCGGTGGCACCGCCCGCGTTCAGCACGCGGGCGATCTCGTCCTGCATCGCCGCCGCGCTCGGGAAGCGCTCGTTCGGGTTCTTCTTCAGGGCACGGGCGACGAGCGCGTCCATCGCCGGCGTGATCGACCGGTTGATCGTGGAGGGCGCGACCGGCTCCTCCTGGACGTGCGCGTACGCGATCGCGAGCGGCGAGTCCGCGTCGAAGGGGAGCCGCCCGGTCAGCAGCTGGAACAGCATGATGCCGACCGAGTACAGGTCGGAGCGGGCGTCCACCCCGCGGCCCAGGGCCTGCTCGGGGGAGAGGTACTGCGGGGTGCCGACGACCATGCCGGTCTGCGTCATCGACGTGACGCCCGACTGCATGGCGCGGGCGATGCCGAAGTCCATGACCTTCACGACGCCGCGCTTGGTCACCATCACGTTGCCGGGCTTGATGTCGCGGTGGACCAGGCCCATCTCGTGGCTGGTGTCCAGCGCGGCCAGGACGTCGGCCGTCACCTTCAGCGCCCGGTCGGCCGGCATCGCGCCGTGGTTCCGGACGTCCGCCTGGAGCACGGAGCCGAGCGGCTGGCCCTCGACGTACTCCATGACGATGTACGGCATCAGCGCGCCGCCGAGCTCGTCCTCGCCGGTGTCGAAGACCGAGACGATGTTGGTGTGCTGCAGTTTTGCGACAGCCTGGGCCTCACGCCGGAAGCGTTCGCGGAAGGACTGCTCGCGGCCCAGTTCCGTGTGCAGGGTCTTGATCGCGACCTGGCGGTCCAGCGCGGTGTCGTACGCCAGGTATACGGACGCCATCCCGCCTTCGCCGAGCAGATCGCGCAGTTGGTAGCGCCCGCCGGCGACCGAACCGCCCGCGTAGCGCCCCTGAGCGCCGTGTGCGCCGTCCTGGCTCATGACTTGCTTCCCCCTCGGCGCGACTGACGCGATCATCCCTATTTACGCGCCAAGTCTGCCCCAGGGGTACGACACGTCAAGCCAGGTGCCCGTTCCGTGACCCTACGCACAAGAAGCGTCTCGGAAGCGTTACAGGAACGGCACGGATTTCGTGCGGAAGGCGCGCCGGGCGGTCGGATGACCCGCCCCTGTCGGCCACGGGGTGTCCGGTGGAGGCTGTAGCGTGGCGTGGCAATGCAGCTGGGGCCTTCCGTTTCGGATCGCGCCGGTCCCACGGGCCCGGCGCGATCCGAAACGGAAGGCCCCAGACACCGTGAGCACGCGGACGCGCGGACAGATACGACGGCGAGGACTGATGGCACCCGATTCCGAAGCAAACGGCGGCGGAGTTTCGGATGGCACCGACTCCTGGGGCATCGACGGCGTCGTCGGCGACGGGCGCTACCGGATGACCCACCGCCTCGGCCGGGGCGGCATGGCCGAGGTCTTCGCGGCCGAGGACGTCAGGCTCGGCCGCACGGTCGCGGTCAAGCTCCTGCGCTCCGACCTGGCGGAGGACCCGGTCTCCAAGGCCCGGTTCACGCGCGAGGCGCAGTCCGTGGCGGGCCTGAACCACCATGCGATCGTCGCCGTGTACGACTCCGGCGAGGACGTGGTGGGCGGGCAGACCGTCCCCTACATCGTGATGGAGCTCGTCGAGGGCCGCACCATCCGCGATCTGCTGCTCAGCGCCGAGGCCCCGCCGCCCGAGCAGGCTCTGATCATCGTCTCGGGGGTGCTGGAGGCCCTCGCGTACTCGCACCAGCACGGCATCGTCCACCGTGACATCAAGCCCGCCAACGTGATCATCACCAACTCGGGCGCGGTCAAGGTGATGGACTTCGGCATCGCGCGGGCCCTGCACGGCGCGCAGTCGACGATGACCCAGACCGGCATGGTCATGGGCACGCCGCAGTACCTCTCCCCCGAGCAGGCGCTGGGCAAGGCCGTCGACCACCGTTCCGACCTCTACGCCACCGGCTGTCTGCTGTACGAACTCCTGGCGCTGCGGCCCCCCTTCACGGGTGAGACGCCGCTCTCCGTCGTGTACCAGCACGTCCAGGACATCCCGGTCCCGCCGTCCGAGGTGCTGAACGCGGTGCCGCCGGAGCTGGACGGGCTGGTCATGCGCTCGCTCGCGAAGGACCCGGACGACCGGTTCCAGAGCGCCGAGGAGATGCGCGGCCTCGTCCAGTACGGCCTGCAGATGCTCCAGGTGCAGGGCGGCCACACGCACACGTGGAACACCGGCCCGGTCGCGGTGCACGAGGGCGGCCACACCCCGCCCGCGGGCGTCACCGGGGGCACGATGGCGATGGGCCACCCGCCGCACCACGGGGACACCTCGCAGGGCCCGATCCTGCCGCCGATGAACCCCGACGACGGCGGTTACGAGGGCGGCCAGGGCGGTTCCGGCGGCGGTCGCGGCAAGCTGTGGCTGTTCGTCGTGCTCGCCCTGATCGCGATCGGCGCGGGCGTCGCCATCGCGGTCAACGCGGCGAACACCGGCGGTACGAAGGAGAAGAAACCGCCGGTGACGAACTCCGATTCGCCGTCCCCGACGAAGGACTCCTCCGAGCCGAGCGACGAGGAGACCGAGGAGAGCCAGACGCCGGAGAACTCCACCGGCAACCAGGAGAACACGCCCCCGTCGCGGACCTACTCCCCGTCCACCACCCCGAGCCAGACGTACGAGCCGCCGACCACCGGACCGTCCACGCCGGGCACGGGCAACGGCGGTACGGGCACCGACGACGGCGGCACTGGTACGGACGACGGCGGCACCGGCACCGACGACGGCGGTACGGGTACGGACGACGGCGGCACCGGCACGGACAACGGCGGCACGGGCACGGACAACGGCGGCACCGGCGATTCGACCGGGGCGACCGCGGGCACTCCCGCCGGCACATCGGCCGCGGCCGGCGCCGCGGCGGGCGCCGGCCAGTGACCTGACGGGCCCGGAACGGGTCGGGGCCGGGACCGGACACTCCGGTTCCGGCCCCTTCCCGTTCCCGCCCCTTCCCGCCCCTTCCGGTTCCGGCCCCTTCCCGTTCCTTCTGGTTCCGGGACGGCCCGGTCGGGCTCACTCCGTGAACGCCTCGCGCACCGCTTCGTACTCGCGCGTCCACCAGACCGCCAGGGCCGACACCGCGGGGAACTGCGGGTCGGCCCTCCGGTCGTGCAGGCAGTACCGCCAGCGCAGTATCCAGAAGTCGTTGAGCCGCTCCCACCACACCCGGTGCACCGCGGCGGCCAGTTCCGCCGCCCCGGCCCCGGCCGCCCGCCGGTAGGCCCGCGCGTACGCCCGCACCTTCTCCAGCTCCAGCCTTCCGGCCGGGAGCACGAAGAAGATCGCCGCCGCCCGCACCGCCTCCTCCGCGCGCGGCTGGATGCCCAGCCGGTCCCAGTCGAGGATCGCGACCGGGTCCGCGCCCCGGTACAGGACGTTCAGCGGGTGGAAGTCGCCGTGCACCCAGCCCGTCGCCGGGACGTCGGGCGTGGGCGGTCTGCGGTCGGCGTGCTGTTCCAGCAGGACGCGCCGCTCCAGGAGGCGGTGCTCGGCCAGTTCGTCGAAGGCGTCCCGGGGCCGTCGCCGACGCGCGGCGGCCAGCAGCTCGTCGATCAGCGTGAACGTTTCCACGGGGTCGGGGCTGTGGTGGCCGCCGGTCCGGTACGCCGGGCCGGCGCCCTCCTCCATGACCTGTTCGAGCCCGGTGTGCACGGCCCCGAGCAGGGAGCCGAGCCGTTCCGACTGGGCGGTGGTGAGCTGGGCGCCCGCCCGGTGCAGCCCGTCCACCCAGGGGTGCAGGGCGTAGCACCGGCCGCCGATCTCCGTGACCGTCCCGCCCTCGGTGTCCGCCACGGGCGGGGCCACGGGCACGCCGAGCGACTGCAGGCGCTGGGTGGCGCGGTGCTGGCGGACGATCGTGGCGCGGTCGCCGGTGGTGTCGTCGAGGTGGTGCTTGAGGAAGAAGGAGCCGCGGGTGGTGGAGACGCGGTAGCCGTGGTTGAGCAGCCCCTGGGTGACGGGTTTGCAGGTCAGGGGCTCGCCCGCGTCCGGGTATCGGCGCAGTACCTCGTCCACGGGTGGGACCGGGCGCCCCGGTCGGTGGGGTGTGGACGGGCGCGGCAGTTCGCCGACCGGTGGAGCGGAGGAGAGGGCTACCGACGGAGCGGAAGAAAGGGTGACAGATGAGCGCGGCACTCACCAAATGTTAGATCACGCTACGTATTGCTTTGGTTCACTTGCGTGAAAGCCCAGAGTGTGCACAGAGACGAAGTGCGGGTCGAGCCTGAGATACGCCGGGGCGAAGGGCTCGCCGTTCACCCGGGCCGGGGCCGTGCCGAAGAGTTCCCGCTGCTCGGCCGTCGGGCGCACGACCTGGGCAGGTCCGGTGAACTGCACGGCCCACAGATCGCCGTCGTCCACGGCCTCGCCGTCGTCCACGGCCTCGCCGTCGTCCACGGCCTCGCCGCCGCCCACGACCTCGCCGTTCCCCGCGCCAGGGGGCACGCTGCCCGCCCCAGGGGGCACGCTGCCCGTTCCCGGGGTCGCGCTGCCCGTCCCCGGGAGCATGTTCCCCGTCCCCGGGGCCACCGTGTTGAAGTTGTCCGCGCCGTACGCCACGACCGCCCCGTCGCAGGAGTCGTGGTAGCGGAAGCCGCCGTGCAGCCGCAGGAACACCCGGCCGTCGATCACGACGTGGCGCGCCACCATCAGAAACGGAAGGGCCCGCATGCTCGTGGCCAGCCGACCGTACGGGACGCGGCCGAGCAGTTCGATCGCCTGGAGTTCCTCGGAGGACATGGCCTCCACTCTCCGTCACCGGGCGAGACCGCCGACAGAGGCTGCGGCCCCGGTTGAGCCGGGACCAAAGTCCCGCTCGACAGCGCCCGTCCAGCAGCGCCCGTCCAGCAGCGCCCGTCCAGCAGTCCCCGTTCAGCAGTCCCCGCTCAGCGTTTCTGCGCCTGCAGCCTGGCCACGTACGCGGCGGCCTGCGAGCGCCGTTCCATGCCGAGCTTGGAGAGCAGGCTGGAGACGTAGTTCTTGATCGTCTTCTCGGCGAGGTGCAGCCGCTCGCCGATCACCCGGTTCGTCAGCCCCTCGCCGATCAGGTCGAGGATTTTGCGCTCCTGGTCGGTGAGGGAGGCGAGCCGGTCGTCGTCCCGGTCCTTCTTCCCGTCGCGCAGCCGCTCCAGGACCCGGGCGGTCGCCACCGGGTCCAGCAGCGATTTCCCGGCCGCCACGTCCCGTACCGCGTTCAGCAGTTCGTTGCCCCGGATCGCCTTCAGCACGTACCCCGAGGCACCCGCCATGATCGCGTCGAACAGGGCCTCGTCGTCGGCGTACGAGGTGAGCATCAGGCACTTGATGTTCTCGTCCTGGGAGCGGATCTCCCGGCACACCTCCACGCCGCTCCCGTCCGGCAGCCGCACGTCGAGCACCGCCACGTCCGGCCGGGTCGCCGGGATGCGCACCAGTGCGTCCGCCGCCGTGCCGGCCTCGCCGACGACCTCGATGTCGTCCTCGACCGAGAGCAATTCATGGACTCCACGCCGGACGACTTCGTGGTCGTCCAGCAGGAAAACGGTGATTTTTCCTTGTTCGCGCACAAAATGCAGTCTCACACACTCGCCTCTTCCCTGCCGCCGAACGGCGGGATAACGTGCGGTTGTTCCGGTGACCTGCGGGGCCGTTACCAAGGCTGTGACCAGCGAGAGTTCCCGACTTTTTCGATTTACTTGGAAATCCAAGCAAAATCGCAGGTCAGATGGGGTTTCGCAGTTATGCGTCGCACTGGGTAACGTGCTTTTGGCAGGGCGCTCGCCGGGGCACCTGTCACGCCTGTCCCCGAACCGAGCGGCACCCACCCCGTGCACGGGTACGGACCCAGGCGAGCCGCACTGGCTTCCCGGCAGACCCCGGGGGCCGGACCGACGGAGGAGCACGCACGTGACCGTGGAGAGCACTGCCGCGCGCACACCGCGACGCAGCAGCAAGCGGACCAGCGCAGCGAAGACGACCGCGAAAGCGCCCGCTGAGACGCCGACGCCCGCGAAGAAGCCGGTGAGCACGCCGGCGAAGAAGTCCGCCGGGACGACCGCGAAGGCGCCCGCGAAGAGGACCGCCGCGAAGAAGACCGCGGCGAGGACGGCCGCCGCGAAGGCGCCGCAGCGTTCCGAGCCCGAGCTCGTCCAGCTGCTGACGCCCGAGGGCGAGCGCGTCGAGCACCCGGACTACTCGATCGACCTGACCGCCGACGAGCTGCGCGGTCTGTACCGGGACATGGTCCTGACCCGCCGCTTCGACGCCGAGGCCACCGCGCTGCAGCGCCAGGGCGAGCTGGGCCTGTGGGCCTCGCTGCTCGGCCAGGAGGCCGCACAGATCGGCTCCGGCCGGGCCCTGCGCGACGACGACTACGTCTTCCCGACGTACCGCGAGCACGGCGTCGCCTGGTGCCGGGGGGTCGACCCGACCAACCTGCTCGGGATGTTCCGCGGGGTGAACCACGGCGGATGGGACCCGAACAGCAACAACTTCCACCTGTACACGATCGTCATCGGCTCGCAGACCCTGCACGCCACCGGCTACGCCATGGGCGTCGCCAAGGACGGCGCGGACTCGGCCGTGATCGCGTACTTCGGCGACGGCGCCTCCAGCCAGGGCGACGTGGCCGAGTCGTTCACCTTCTCCGCGGTCTACAACGCCCCGGTCGTCTTCTTCTGCCAGAACAACCAGTGGGCGATCTCCGAGCCGACCGAGCGGCAGACCCGCGTCCCGCTCTACCAGCGCGCGCAGGGCTTCGGCTTCCCCGGCATCCGGGTCGACGGCAACGACGTGCTCGCCTGCCTGGCGGTCACCAGGTCGGCGCTGGAGCGGGCCCGCAGGGGCGAGGGTCCGACCCTCGTCGAGGCGTTCACCTACCGGATGGGCGCGCACACCACCTCCGACGACCCGACGAAGTACCGGAGGGACGAGGAGCGGGCCGCCTGGGAGGTGAAGGACCCGATCCTGCGGCTGCGCACGTACCTGGAGAAGCAGGGCGCCGCCGACGAGGCGTTCTTCACCGCGCTGGACGAGGAGAGCGAGGCCCTCGGCAAGCGGGTGCGCGAAGTGGTGCGGGCGATGCCCGACCCGGACCCGATCGCGATCTTCGACAACGTCTACGCAGACGGCAACCCGCTGGTCGACGAGGAACGCGCCCAGTTCGCCGCGTACCAGGCATCGTTCGCCGACTCCGCCGAGAAGGGCAAGTAAGCAGCCATGGCCATGGAAAAGATGTCCATCGCGAAGGCGCTCAACGAGTCGTTGCGCAAGGCCCTCGACACCGACCCCAAGGTCCTCATCATGGGTGAGGACGTCGGCAAGCTGGGCGGGGTCTTCCGGATCACCGACGGGCTCCAGAAGGACTTCGGCGAGGACCGGGTGATCGACACCCCGCTCGCCGAGTCCGGCATCGTCGGCACGGCGATCGGCCTGGCCCTGCGCGGCTACCGGCCGATCGTGGAGATCCAGTTCGACGGCTTCGTCTTCCCCGCGTACGACCAGATCGTCACCCAGCTCGCGAAGATGCACGCCCGCGCGCTCGGCAAGATCAAGCTGCCCGTCGTCGTCCGCATCCCCTACGGCGGCGGCATCGGCGCCGTCGAGCACCACAGCGAGTCGCCCGAGGCCCTGTTCGCGCACGTCGCGGGCCTGAAGGTGGTCTCGCCGTCGAACGCGAGCGACGCCTACTGGATGATGCAGCAGGCCGTCCAGAGCGACGACCCGGTGATCTTCTTCGAGCCGAAGCGGCGCTACTGGGACAAGGGCGAGGTCGAGACCGACGCCATTCCCGGCCCGCTGCACAAGGCGTCGGTGGTGCGCACCGGCTCCGATCTGACGCTCGCCGCCTACGGGCCGATGGTGAAGGTCTGCCTGGCGGCGGCCGAGGCCGCCCAGGAGGAGGGCAAGTCGGTCGAGGTCCTGGACCTGCGCTCGATGTCCCCGATCGACTTCGACACCATCCAGTCCTCGGTGGAGCGGACCGGCCGGCTCGTGGTGGTCCACGAGGCCCCGGTGTTCTACGGCTCCGGCGCGGAGATCGCCGCCCGGATCACCGAACGGTGCTTCTACCACCTGGAGGCGCCGGTGCTGAGGGTCGGCGGCTACCACGCCCCGTACCCGCCGGCGCGGCTGGAGGACGAGTACCTGCCGGGTCTCGACCGTGTGCTCGACGCCGTCGACCGCTCGCTGGCGTACTGAGGACTGGGACGTGACAACGATGACCGACACTTCCAACGCTGCCCGCTTCCGTGAGTTCAAGATGCCCGACGTGGGCGAGGGACTCACCGAGGCGGAGATCCTCAAGTGGTACGTCCAGCCCGGCGACACCGTCACCGACGGTCAGGTCGTGTGCGAGGTCGAGACCGCGAAGGCGGCCGTGGAGCTGCCGATCCCGTTCGACGGGGTGGTGCACGAGCTGCGCTTCCCCGAGGGCACGACCGTCGACGTCGGCCAGGTGATCATCGCGGTGGACGTGGACCCGGGCAGCGGCGACGCGGCCCCGGCCCCGGCCGAGGCCGCGGCTCCCGCGCCGGTGGCCGAGGTTCCCGCCCCGGCCGCCGCGGCCGAACCGGAGCCCGAGGCCCCGAAGGGCCGCCAGCCCGTCCTGGTCGGTTACGGCGTGGCCGAGACCTCCACGAAGCGGCGCGCCCGCAAGGGCGCGGCGGCCTCCGTGCCGGCCGCCGCCGCGGCGATCCAGGGCGAGATGAACGGCCACGGCGCCGCGCTCGCGGCTCCGAAGGACCGTCCGCTGGCCAAGCCGCCGGTGCGCAAGCTGGCCAAGGACCTGGGCATCGACCTGGCGACCGTCGTCCCGACCGGCAAGGACGGGATCATCACCCGCGAGGACGTGCACGCCGCTGCGGCGCCCGTACCCGCGCAGGCCCCCGTGCCCGTTCCGGTCCAGGCGCCCGCGCCCGCCCCGGTCGCCGCCGAGGCCCCGGCGGTGTCCGGGACGACGGTGGCGGACGCCCGCGAGACCCGCATCCCGGTCAAGGGCGTGCGCAAGGCCATCGCACAGGCGATGGTCGGCAGCGCCTTCACGGCCCCGCACGTCACCGAGTTCGTCACCGTCGACGTGACGCGCACGATGAAGCTGGTCGCGGAGCTCAAGGAGGACAAGGACATGGCGGGGGTGCGGGTCAACCCGCTCCTGATCATCGCCAAGGCCCTCCTGGTCGCGATCAGGCGGAACCCGGAGATCAACGCCGCCTGGGACGAGCCCAACCAGGAGATCGTCCAGAAGCACTACGTGAACCTGGGCATCGCCGCGGCCACCCCGCGCGGTCTGATCGTGCCGAACATCAAGGACGCGCACGACATGACCCTGCCGCAGCTCGCGGCGGCCCTGGGCGAGCTGGTCTCCACGGCCCGGGACGGCAAGACGTCCCCGGCCGCGATGGCGGGCGGCACGGTGACGATCACCAACGTCGGCGTCTTCGGCGTCGACACGGGCACCCCGATCCTGAACTCCGGCGAGTCCGCGATCCTCGCGGTCGGTGCGATCAAGCTCCAGCCGTGGGTCCACAAGGGCAAGGTGAAGCCGCGTCAGGTCACCACGCTGGCCCTGTCGTTCGACCACCGCCTGGTCGACGGCGAGCTCGGCTCCAAGGTCCTGGCCGACGTCGCCGCGATCCTGGAACAGCCGAAGCGCCTGATCACCTGGGCGTGACCGTTCCGGCAGTAGGTGCATGAGGTGGGCCCGCGCGAAGTTCGCGCGGGCCCACCGGCGCGTCCGGCCCCCGCCGCAGGGCGAGTTCGGCGAACACGGTCTTGCCGACGGTGCGCGACTCGACGCCCCACCGGTCGGCGATCGCCGCCACGATCAGGAGCCCCCGGCCGTAGCACTCCTCGCTCGTCGCCTCGCGCAGGACCGGCAGCCGTTCGCCCCACGGATCGCTGACCGCGACCCGGAGCGTGGTCGCGGTGAGCGCGAGCCGCACCCGCAGGAGCCGTCCCCGGACGACGCCGTGCAGTAACGCGTTGGTCGCCAACTCGCTGACCGGCAACGCCGCGTCCCCGGCCAGCCCCGGATACCCCCACTCCCGCACCAGCCGCGCGGTGCGCCGCCGGGAGAAGGAGACGCGGTCGGCGGTCGGGGCGAAGTCGATCCGGTCCTCGCGAAGGACGGGTTCGGGGGCGGCTTCGGGGGCGGGATTCTGTTCGGCTGCGGTCATGGGCGCGTGCCTCCGTGGGTGCGGGCGGTGGCGATGCCGTGCCTGCGGGGCGCCGGTTTCGGGCGCGGGGCAGGGCGGTGCACTTCCGCCGACTGGTTCCGCTGTGCGAGCGGTCGTGAACCGAACGTAGCGACCTCGGTCAGTTGGAGGCAAGTGAAACGGAGCCAATTGTCTCCAGCGGGGGACGGCGGTCGACTGGCTGTGCTCCGGAAGGCCACACTGGAGCGGTGAATCGAGCGACTCGGCAAGGCAATCGGTCGTCAACTGTCCTGGGGCGCAGGCTCGGAAGCGAGCTGTTGCGGCTGCGGGATGCGTCGGGCAAGACACAGCAGCAGGCCGCTCAGGTCATCTGCGCGACCAACTCGAAGATCGTGAAGATGGAGCAGGGATGGGTCCCGATGAGGGATCCGGACATCCGGGCTCTCTGCGAGTTCTACGGTCTCGATGACGCCCAGTCCGTCGACCGCCTGCTGGAAGTGGCCCGGGTGGATCGGGAGCGACGCAAGGCAAAGGGCTGGTGGAACCAGTACCCGGAGCTGCGCTCGCTGGTCGAGTACGTCGCGCTCGAAGACATCGCCAAGGGCGTCAGAACCTGGCAGGGGGCGTTCGTGCCGGGCCTGCTCCAGACGCCGGACTACGCCAGGGCGCTCGCCGTCGGCAACGCGGACTGGGACGACCCCGACGAGATCGAGCGCTTCGTCGAGGCGAAGATCGCACGCCAGGCGCGCCTCACGGACGGCAGCCCTCTCGCACTGTGGGCGATCGTTGCGGAAGGCGCTCTGCGCCAGCTGGTCGGTGGCCGCGAAGTGATGCGTGCCCAGCTGGCACATCTGGCGGAGGCTGCTGCCAAGCCAAATGTCACGGTGCAGGTTGTCCCATTCCTAGCGGGCTCACACCCGGGCATGACCAGCGCTTTCAGCATCGTGTCGTTTGCCGATCCTGGTGCGATGGACGTGGTTTACATGGACACCACGTCGTCTACGCTGTGGCTTGAGAGCGAGTCGGATGCCGCGCGCCACAACGTCACGTTCGGTCGAATCGCCAGAAGCGGACTCGCTCCCCGCGATTCCATCGCTCTGATGGGGCGTATTCGCAAGGAGTTGTAGTCGTGCCGCACTTCGAGTTCGTCAAGTCCAGCTACAGCAGCGGCAACGGCGAGTGCGTCGAAGTGGCCCGCAACATCCCCCGCACCGTCGCCGTCCGCGACTCCAAGAACCCCGCCGGCCCCGTCGTCGTCCTCGGGCCCGCCGCCTGGGACGCCTTCCGGGCCGGGCTGGGCCGGGCGGACTGACCCGGAACGGCGAGGCCGGGCCGGCAGGGCGGGAACACGTCCGTCCCGCACCGGGGCCGGTACGGGACGGACGCTCCGGGTGGTTCAGCAGCCGACCCACGACATGTCGGGGCGCCAGGTCCTGTCCTCCGAGGCCTTGCCCTTCTTCCAGCTGAACGTCGCCACCACGCGGTAGCTGTCGTGCGGGTACTTGCAGGCGTTGATGCTGCTGGTGGTGGCCGAGTCACCGGTGCCGTGCCAGCCGTCGTAGTCCTGCGCGGTGCGCATCGTCACCCGCTTGCCCGCCGGGTAGCGTTCGAGCTTCACGTTGGTGACCTTGACCTGGTAGTCGCCGCCGCCCGCGACGTCGGTGATCTTCGCCTTGGCCCGGAAGGTCTTGCTCGCGTTGTCCCAGGAGACGGTCGCGCAGCGCCTGACCTCCTTGCCGTAGCACTGCCAGCTGTCGGCCGCGGAGGCCGAGGAGGGGGCGATGACGACCGATGTGGCGAGCGCCGCTGCGACCAGTCCACCGGTGGCCCCCACGCGGCCGACATGCTTGAGCTTCATGTGAATCCCCTCTGATCTGCCGGTAATCCCGGGTCAAGCTATCCATCGAGGGGCTGAAACCGGTCATGAAGTGTCAGGTGGTTGCACTGCCATGACAATGTCGGCGTCCCGTCCCGGGAACGACTCGTACCGTCACGGGGCGATGCCCGGGGTGTGTCGCAGCAGGGCGGGCGTTGTCCGATACCGCGCTGTTCCGGTGCCGGGTGGACGGGCTCCGGGGATACGGGCGGGGGATCCGGGAAAGGATCAGCGGCGTCCTGAGTGCCATCGCCTCCGATCGAACAGTGCCTGCGGAACCCGTGGTCCATCCTTCTCGGCCGTCCGACCGATCGAAAGGTTCCCCGCCTTGCGCACGCAGCCCCCGAAGACCGTGTCCGAACCCGCTCCGACCCTGCTGGAGCGATTACCCGTCCTGCGCCGCGGGCTCGACCGGCTGGAGCGCAGACCCACCGCGTTCGGGCTGGTCATGTGGGCCTTCGGGCTGGCCAGACCGGTGTTCCTGGACCATGTGGTGAGACCCGAGCCGCGCGCCGAGCTCGGTGCCGTGCGCGAGCTGCTGGAGAAGAACCGGGAGCGTTACGCCGAGCACCTCACCGGCTTTCTGGAGTACGCCGACCAACTGGCCGCGATCCCCATGGAAGGGGTGGAGAAGGCGTCCACCGCCTACTGGGGAAACACCTGGCTGCCCCCGCTGGACGCGGCCGCGCTCTACGGGTTCCTCGCCGAGGGGAAGCCGGCCCGCTACCTGGAGGTCGGTTCCGGGAACTCCACCAAGTTCGCCCGCCGGGCCATCGAGGACCTCGGGCTGAGCACCCGCATCACGTCCATCGACCCGGAGCCCCGGGCCCATGTCGATCACCTCTGCGACGAGGTGATCCGTGTCCCGCTCCAGGACGCCGACCTCGGTGTGTTCGCCGAACTGGAGCCGGGGGACGTCCTGTTCGTCGACGGCTCGCACCGGCTCCAGATGGGCTCCGACGTCATGGTGTTCTTCTTCGAGCTGCTGCCCCGCCTCAAGCCGGGAGTGCTCGTCCAGGTCCACGACATCATGCTCCCGGCGGACTACCCGGAGTCCTGGCGCTGGCGCCTGTACTCGGAGCAGTACCTGCTGGCCGGGCTGCTCACCGCCGCGCCGGAGCGCTTCGACGTCCGGCTGCCGAACGCCTTCGTCCACGCCGACCCGGAGCTGCGGAGGATTCTCGACCCGCTCTGGCGCCGGCTCGGCGTGACCCGGCACTTCCATCCGGGCTCCTTCTGGTGGCGGCACGCGGGCTGGTGATTCCACCGGTGTCCTGGACGGGGTGTCCGTCGGCCAATCTGCGGACCGCTGCGGGGAATTGGGCCGCTGAGGTGCGCTGTTAGGGTGACCGGATGTCATCGGTAAAGAAGTTCCAGGTCACCTTCGACTGTGCGAACACCGAACGTGTCGCCCGCTTCTGGTGCGAGGTGCTGGGGTACTCCCTGACGCTGCCCCCCGAGGGGGAGGGCACGTGGGCCGTGTGCTCCGACCCCACGGGGGAAGGCCCGCGGATGTACTTCCAGCAGGTGCCCGAGGGCAAGGCCGCCAAGAACCGGGTGCACCTCGACGTGCGGGCCGGCACCGGGCTCGTGGGTGCGGAGCGGCTGGCCGTGCTGGAGGCCGAACGCGATCGGCTGGTGGCGCTCGGCGCGGTGTGCACGAAGGTGCTGTACGCCGACGAGGAGAACGAGTCGTGCATCAACATGCAGGACGTCGAGGGCAACGAGTTCTGTCTCGACTGAGCGTCGTCGACCGGGCGTCTTCGACCGGGCGTCCCTCGGGGCGGCGGGGGTGTCGGCGCCGCCTGCCATGCTGCACGTATGGCATTTCCCGGCTCCCGTACGAGGACGACCTGTGTGTGGCTGCTGTCCGAGGACGAGCGGGACGTCGGGCGGCGCATCGGTGAGGCGCTGCCCCGGGCCGGGTGGCTGTGCAGCCATCCGGGCCCGAAGGGGCTTCACCAGGTGCACCTGCACCCGTCGCTCGGGGATGCCTTGGGCTGCGGCGGCCGTCAGGCGTTCCTGCTGCTGCCGGAGGGGGCCGGGGCGCCCGAGGACGTCCAGGTGGCCGAGGGGGTCGTCGCCGATCCCGGTCTCCTGCACTCCGCCGTGCTGCAACTCCTGTGCTCGCGCCGGTTCCGGGACGACGAGGGCGAGGCCCTTGAGGCCGGCCGCCTCGCGGTGCGCTGGTACGAACCGGAGGTCGGGCCGGAACGGCACCGGCTCCTGACCGACCAGACACGCCTGGCCTGGCAGGCCCTCCGGTCGGCGACCCGCCCGGCGGCCGTCGAGACCCCGGACGGCCGACGGGTTTCCGGTCTGCGGATCGGCTCCGCCGCGTACGACCTCGTTGCCGGTTCCGGGACGGCGCTGACCCGGGGCGGCTCCCAGCGTCTGCGGCTGGTCGTCGGGCGCTCCGCCGGCATCGGCGGCGGGCGGGGCGGGACGGCCTCCGGGTGACCGTGCGCACGAGAGAGGGGGCCCGCGTGACGCGGACCCCCTTCGTCGGTGCTGCCGGACCGGACTACTTCTTGAAGGAGTAGTCCATGATCTTCTTCATGTCCGCGGTGCGGTTGGTCGCGCTCGTGGAGGCGAGCACCGTGCCGACGATCGTCTTGCTGCCGCGGGTGGCGGCGAAGACCAGGCAGTACTTGGCCGTCGGACCGGAGCCGGTCTTGATGCCGATCGCACCGCTGTAGCTGCTGAGCATGGTGTTGGTGTTGGTCCACGACATGTAGCGGTAGCCGCCGGACTTCGTGGTGACCTTCTGCTTGGTCGACTTGGTCTTGACGATCGAGCGGAAGGTGGAGCTCTTCATCGCGCTGCTGGCGATCTTCGTCAGGTCGCGCGGCGTCGAGTAGTTGGAGCCGTTTCCTATGCCGTCGAACGAGTCGAAGTGGGTGTTCTTCAGCCCGAGGGACTTGGCCTGGGCGTTCATCTTGCCGATGAACGACTTCACGCGGGCCGCGCGGGTGGTGCCGGAGCCGAACTTGTCGGCCAGCGCGTAGGCCGCGTCGCAGCCGGACGGCAGCATCAGGCCGTACAGGAGCTGGCGGACGGTGACCTTGTCACCCACGATGAGGCGGGCCGACGAGGCGCCCTTGGAGACGATGTAGTCGCTGTACGCCTTCTGGATCGTGACCTTGGAATCCAGGTTCAGGTTCTTCTGCGACAGCACCACCTTGGCCGTCATGATCTTGGTGGTGGAGCCGGTGGAACGACGGGTGTCCGCGGCCTTGGAGAACAGGGACTTCGCGGTGCCGTTGTTCATCGTGTAACCGCCGGGGGCGGTGATCTTCGGGGTGGGCGGCGTGGCGGCCTGAGCCGTGGAGGCGAACATGCCGCTCGCGATGACGGCACCCGCTGTCAGGGCCACGGTGGCGGAGGCGGTGATGCGGTTTATGCCCTTGATGCCGATTTTCAACTGAAAGCTCCAAATGCCCCTTGAATGCGGCCACATGAAGGTGCCGCTCGGTGGTGAGACTCATGAGACCAGGTGATGGATGTGCCGATTCCTGGGGCAATTTCGGGCTGCGGGTGATTTCCGGTCCGGACGCCGGTCCGGGCGGCGGTCGGAGTGTGGGCCGGGGTGTGGGCCGGGGTGCCGGGCGGGCCCCGGCCGGTCCGCATCCTGGACGGGTTTCATCATGCATGCATGTTGTATCTATGCTGTGTGCATGCCTGCCGCATCCTCGACCGTGAAGCCGTCGGAAAAATCCCCCGAGAAGAACGTCGCCAAGGTGACCGCCAGGGCGACTGCCGGGGTGACCGCCAGAGCGGCGGTGAAGCGGCCGCCCGCCGCCGAGCGTGTCTACACCCACATCAAGGAGGCGGTCCTGGACCGCCGTTACGAGGGCGGCACGCTCCTCACCGAGGGCGACCTCGCCGAGGCCGTCGGCGTCTCCCGCACACCGGTGCGCGAGGCGCTGCTGCGGCTGGAGGTCGAGGGGCTGATCAAGCTGTACCCGAAGAAGGGCGCCCTGGTGCTCGCCGTCTCCGCCCAGGAGATCGCGGACGTGGTGGAGACCCGGCTGCTCGTCGAGGAGTTCGCGGCCCGCAAGGCCGTGCCGGCCTCCCCGCGGCTGATCGCCCGGCTGGAGGAACTCCTGGAGGAGCAGCGGCTGCTGGCCGAGGCCGGGGACCTGGCCGCGGTGTCCGTGAAGGACCGCTGCTTCCACGCCGAGATCGTGCGCAACGCGGGCAACGAGATCCTCTCGCGCCTCTACGACCAGCTGCGCGACCGGCAGTTGCGGATGGGCGTCGCCGTGATGGAGGCGCACCCGGGCCGGATCGCCGCCAACATCACCGAGCACGGCGAGCTGCTGGAGGCGATCAGGGCCGGTGACGCGGAGGGCGCCGCACAGGTCGTGCGCCGCCATGTCGGCCGGGTCAAGGTGCTGGTCAGGGGTGAGGACCGGTGAGTTCCGCCGCCGCTCCCACGCTGTCCCTGCCCGGTGATCCCCCCGGCGGCCGACGTGCCGTGCGGGTCTGGGGCATCGGCGTCGCCGTCTACTTCGTCGCCATCATCTTCCGCACCAGCCTGGGCGTCGCCGGGCTCGACGCCGCCGACCGGTTCCACGTCAACGCCTCCGCCCTCGCCACCTTCTCCATCCTCCAGCTGCTCGTCTACGCGGGCATGCAGATACCCGTCGGCCTGATGGTCGACCGCCTCGGCACCAAGAAGGTCCTCGCTCTGGGGGCCGTCCTGTTCACCCTCGGGCAGCTCGGCTTCGCGCTGTCCCCCTCGTACGGCATGGCGCTGGCGTCCAGGGCGCTGCTGGGCTGCGGCGACGCGATGACGTTCATCAGCGTGCTGCGGCTCGGGGCGCGCTGGTTCCCGGCCCGGCGCGGCCCGATGATCGGGCAGGTCGCGGCGCTCTTCGGGATGGCGGGCAACCTCGTCTCGACGCTCCTGATCGCACGGGCCCTGCACGGGCTCGGCTGGACCACCACCTTCGTCGGCAGCTCGATGGCCGGCGTCGTCGTCCTCGTGCTCCTGCTGCTGTTCCTGAAGGACCACCCCGAGGGCCACGAGCCGCCGCCCGTCGAGCGGGCGGGCGCCGCCTACGTGCGCGGGCAGATCGCGGACGCCTGGCGGGAGCCCGGCACCCGGCTCGGCATGTGGGTGCACTTCACCACGCAGTTCCCGGCGATGGTGTTCCTGCTGCTGTGGGGGCTGCCGTTCCTGGTCGAGGCGCAGGGGCTGAGCCGGTCGGCCGCCGGTGAACTGCTCACCCTGGTGGTGCTCTCCAACATGGCGGTCGGGCTGGTCTACGGGCAGATCGTGGCCCGCCACCACGCCGCCCGCGCCCCGCTGGCCCTGGGCACGGTCGCGGCCACGGCGCTGCTCTGGGCCTCGGCCGTCTTCTTCCCGGCCGACCACGCGCCGATGTGGCTGCTGATCGTCCTGTGCGCGGTGCTCGGCGCGTGCGGCCCGGCCTCGATGATCGGCTTCGACTTCGCCCGGCCCGCCAACCCTCCGGAGTGGCAGGGCACCGCCTCGGGCATCGTCAACATGGGCGGCTTCATCGCCTCGATGACCACGCTCTTCGCCGTCGGCGTCCTGCTCGACGCGACCGGCGACAACTACCGGATCGCGTTCTCCTCGGTCTTCGTGCTGGAGGCGGTCGGCGTCGTCCAGATCCTTCGACTGCGCTCCAGGGCCGCGCACCGGGAGCGGGAGCACCACGTCATCAGCCGTGTGGAGGCCGTGCACGTACCGGTGTGACCGCCCGCGCCGGACCCGGTCCGGGCCGGTGGCGGCGCCCGTCCTCGCGCGGCGGGCGCCGCCGGTCACCGTTCACAGCACCGCGGAACGCCTCACGGGGTGACGGCGAAGTTCCGCAGGATCGCCTCCGCCAGGTCCTGGTCGCCCTCGATCTTGATCCGGTCGGCGACCGCGCCCGGCCGCACCCGCCCGCAGGCGAGACGGAAGTACGTCTCCCAGTCCATCGCCAGCGTCACCGCGGGGCCGAGCGAGGGCGAACCGTCCACCGAACCGCGGCCCTCCGCGTCGACCCTGACGGTGCGCAGGAACTCCAGCGGCCCGTTCACATCGAGCACGATCGCCGAATTGTGCGGCGCCCCCGCGTCCTTGGCGACCACCTTCGGCAGCGCGTCGAGCAGGGTGTCCCGGACGACGGTGGCGCCGGGGGAGTCCAGGTTGCCGGGCCGGCCCAGCGTCGCCCGCAGGTCCTGCTCGTGCACCCAGACGTCGAAGACCCGCATCCGCAGCGCCAGTTCGAGGGTCTGCTCGGCGCCCAGCGGGGCCCGGACCATGGTCTCGGGGTCGCGCGACTCGTTGCGCAGCTGACGCGCGCGGCGAATGATCGTGTACTCCAGCTCGGAGGTCATCTCCGGCGCGGTGTGGTGGCGCCGCACGTCGACCTGCATCTCCATGTAGCGGGCGAAGTCGCTCTGCACGTGGTAGAGGTCGCGGGGCAGCGTGTGGATCGGGCGCGGGTCGCCGAGCTGCTCGCACTCCATGCCGATGATGTGCGAGACGACATCGCGCACCGACCAGGCGGGGCACGGTGTCCTGCGGTTCCACTCCCCCTCGGGGAGCGACTTCACCAGCTCGGCTATCGACTCGATGGAGTGGGTCCAGGCATCGGCGTAGGTCTGGAGGCTGGGATGGACGGTCACGGGACCCCTCGTGCGGTTCTGCGGTGCATGGGCTGGAGTGCTGGGCGCGGGCGGCGGCGGACTGCGTGGGAGGTTCGATCGCTAAGTTACGCTGCGATCAGGCACCCCGGCAGTGCTTTCGTGTGACGATCGTAGGCCGTGTTGACGGCTTGAACGCCAGGACGGTGGTAGTGTGCGCGCCTCCCTCATCCAGATCGCAGTAGACCCGGACGAATCCGTCGACTCCCGCAGACGGCGCGCGGCCTCGCTGGTCGCCTCCCGCCGCGGCGCGGACCTGGTGGTCCTTCCCGAGCTCTGGCCGGTCGGAGCCTTCTCGTACACCGAGTTCGAGAAGGAGGCCGAACCGCTCCGGGGCCCCACCCACGACGTCATGGCGAAGGCCGCGGCCGACGCCGGGGTCTGGCTGCACGCGGGCTCCGTCGTCGAGCGGGCCGCCGACGGCACCCTCTACAACACCTCGCTCGTCCTCACCCCCGAGGGCGAGCTGGCCGCCGCGTACCGCAAGGTGCACCGCTTCGGCTTCGACAAGGGCGAGGCGGTCATGATGGGCGCCGGCGACGAGCTGGTGACGGTCGCCCTGCCGCAGACCGTGCTCGGCCTCGCCACCTGCTACGACCTGCGCTTTCCCGAACTGTTCCGGGGCCTGGTGGACGCGGGCGCCCAGACGCTGGTCGTCCCGGCGGGCTGGCCCGAGCGCCGTCGGGCCCACTGGACGCTGCTGGCCCGCGCCCGCGCGGTGGAGAACCAGTCGTACGTCCTGGCCGTCGGCTGCGCGGGCACCCACGCCGGTGTCGAGCAGGCCGGGCACAGCATCGTCGTCGACCCCTGGGGCGAGGTGCTCGCGGAGGCGGGCGCGGGCGAGGAGGTGCTCGACGTGGAGTTCGACCCGGGGATGGTGGCGGAGACCCGTGAGCAGTTCCCGGCCCTCAAGGACCGCCGCCCGGCGCTGAGGACCGCCCGGCCCTGACCCCGTCCTCGGGCCCCGACCCCGCCTTCGGGCCGTTTCACGTGAAACCGGCAGGGCCCGGTCACCGCGAGGTCGGCCGGGCGTCGCGGAACCGGCCGGGCATCGTGAAATCGGCCCGGCATCGTGAAATCGGCCGGATTCAGCCGTCGTGGTCCTTGTCCGCGAGGACGATGACGCAGATCGCCACGGCGAGGAGGAGCGCCGCGTCCGCGTCCTCGCGCACGATGTCGATCCCGTAGGTGTCCCGGACGGTCAGCCACCGCCGGGAGATCTGGGCCAGCAGCTCCCCGTCGTACTCGATGGCGAACTCGCGGTCCAGGATCCTGCCGCTGACGTCGAGCACGGTGCCGTCCACCAGCGTGACCCGGTAGTGGTTGCGCAGCAGCGACAGCCGCTTGCGCCTGATCTCGGCGAGCTGTTCGCCGTCGCGCTCGACGATCATCGTGTCGCGCAGGCTGAGCAGCTTCTGCCGGCTCCGGACCAGGACCCGGCCCGAGGGGTCCTTCAGCTCGAAGGTGTCCCGCAGCCGCATGGCCTTGCCGTCGACGAGGAAGACCTTGCGGCCGCCCGCGTCCTCGATCCAGTAGTCGTCACCGACGGCGAAGAGCCGTTCGCGCACCAGGAATCTCATGGGCCACAGGGTCCCCCAGGAACCCCCGGAAGGCCCGGACCCTCCGGAATGCGCGCGGGCCGCGGTGATGTTGACTGTCCACATGGCAACACGTGCGCGCGTCAGGGCCCCCGAGCTGATCGGCAAGGGCGGCTGGCTCAATACAGGCGACCAGCAGTACACCCTCGCCGACCTGCGAGGACGCATTGTGATCCTGGACTTCTGGACCTTCTGCTGTGTGAACTGCCTGCATGTGCTCGACGAGCTGCGCGAGCTGGAGGAGAAGCACCGCGACACCGTCGTGATCATCGGTGTGCACTCGCCGAAGTTCGTCCATGAGGCCGAGCACCGGGCCGTCGTGGACGCCGTCGAGCGGTACGGGGTGCACCACCCGGTCCTCGACGACCCGGAGCTGGCCACCTGGAAGCAGTACGCCGTACGGGCCTGGCCGACGCTCGTCGTCATCGACCCCGAGGGCTACGTCGTCGCCCAGCACGCGGGCGAGGGCCATGCGCACGCCATCGAGAAGCTGGTCGGGGAGCTGGAGGCCGAGCACGGCGCGAAGGGCACGCTGCGCCGCGGCGACGGCCCGTACGTCGCGCCCGAGCCGGTCGCCACGCACCTGCGCTTCCCCGGCAAGGCGCTGCTCCTGCCCGACGGCGGCTTCCTCGTCTCCGACACCACCCGCCACCGCCTGGTCGAGCTCGAACCGGACGGCGAGACGGTGCGCCGGCACATCGGGACGGGGGACAGGGGGCTCGCCGACGGCGGGCCCGACGGGGCCCGGTTCTCCGAGCCGCAGGGCCTCGCCGCACTGCCCGACGGGCGGATCGTGGTCGCCGACACGGTCAACCACGCCCTGCGCGCCTTCGACCCCGCCACCGGTACGACCACGACGCTCGCCGGTACCGGCCGCCAGTGGTGGCAGGGCTCGCCGACGTCCGGCCCGGCCCGTGAGGTCGACCTCTCCTCCCCCTGGGACGTCGCCTGGTTCGCGGACCGGCTGTGGATCGCCATGGCGGGCGTGCACCAGCTGTGGACGTACGACCCCGGGACGGGAACGGTGCGGGCCGGGGCGGGCACGACCAACGAGGGGCTGGTCGACGGACCGGCCGCCGAGGCGTGGTTCGCCCAGCCGTCCGGGCTCGCCGTGTCCGCCGACGGGACCAGGCTCTGGGTCGCCGACTCGGAGACGTCCGCCCTCCGTCACGTCGAGCGCGACGGCACCGGCTTCGCCGTCCGTACGGCGGTCGGCACCGGACTCTTCGACTTCGGGCACCGCGACGGCGCCGCCGGACAGGCCCTGCTCCAGCACCCGCTGGGGGTGACCGCGCTGCCCGACGGGTCCGTGGCGGTCTGCGACACGTACAACCACGCGCTGCGGCGCTACGACCCCGTGGACGACGAGGTCACCACGCTGGCCACGGACCTGCGCGAGCCCAGCGACGCCGTGCTGGTCGACGGCGACCTCGTCGTCGTCGAGTCCGCCCGGCACCGGCTGACCCGGCTGCGCCTGCCCGAGGAGGCCGTACGCGTCGCCGACCGGGCGCACCGCACGCAGCGTGCGGCCACCGAGATCGCCCCGGGCACGCTCCGGCTCGACGTGGTCTTCCGGGCCCCCGCAGGGCAGAAGCTGGACACCCGGTACGGTCCCTCGACCCGGCTGCTGGTCTCGGCGACCCCGCCCGAGCTGCTGGCCGGGGGCGCGGGGGCCGGTACCGACCTGTTCCGCGACCTGGTCCTCGCCGACGACGTCACCGAGGGCGTGCTGCACGTGTCGGCGATGGCGGCCTCCTGCGACGACGACCCGGCCAACGAGTACCCGGCCTGCCACGTCCACCAACAGGACTGGGGCGTCCCGGTCCGGGTGAGTGACGGGGGAGCGCCCCGGCTGCCGCTGGTGCTGGCGGGAATGGACGAACAACAGGCCTGAGACATCGGCCTGAGACATCGGGCCGAGGCGCCGGGATGTCGGGCGGGGCCTCCGGACCGGCGGGTTCGGGTCCTGCCGGTCCGGACCCCGCCCCCCGGGTTTCCGGATCCCACCCCCCGGTGCGATCCGGCTCCGGTGGTCCCGACCGGCAGTTCGGGGTCTGCCGGTCGGGACCTGTTCCGTCGGGACCCGCTGGGTCGGGTCCCGACAGCTCCGAGGCCGTCCGTGCCGTCGTGTGGCCGCGCGCATGGCACGGGCGGCGGAGACCGGGCGTCGGCGAACCCGTCTCCCGCCTCGTCGGCATCGCCGATTCTGGGTGACGCCGCTCACGTCCCGCTGTCGCGATACTGACGTTCCGCTGATGCGCGGGACGGGACGGGACCGGCCGTACCCGGAGGCGCCCGGCCGCACCCGGTCCGGCGTACCGGCCGTACCCGGGCCTGCCGCACCCGGCGCATCCGGGCGCGGCGCGCAGGGTGCGGTGAACGGTGCGCGGGGCCGCGGAATCACCCGGGCGCGGGGGAGCAGGCCCCCGCGCCCGCACGGGTCACCCGTCGGCGGTGAGCCGGTGGGTGGCTTCCTCGTACCGCTTGCGGTAATCCGGCAGGGCCGTCACCCGCAGCAGTGCTTCGAGGGCCCGGACCGCGCCCACGTCGTAACCGGTGCGCTCCGCCTCACCGGCCGCCCGGTCCAGCAACCGGATGCCCTCCTCCTCCGAGCCGAGCGCCAGGTGGGCCTCGCCGCTGGTGGTCAGCAGCAGCACCCTGCGGGCGACCTCCTCGTGCTCGGGGCCGAGGTCGAGCGCGGTCCGGGCGGATTCCAGGGCTTCCAGCGGCAGGTTCGCCGTGAGCTGCATCCGGGCCAGGTGCTGGAGGGCGAGCATCTCGGTGTGCGGGTCCTGCTCCGCACGGGCCAGCTCCACGGCCTGCTCGCAGTTGTCCAGCGCGGTGTGCAGCTCCCCCTGCTCGGCCTGGACGACGGCCAGGTTGATCAGCGCGGTCGCCTCGCCGAGCCGGTCGCCGGACTGCCGGGCGAGGCCGGGCGAGCGCTCCAGCAGGGCGATCGCCTCGGCGGTCCTGCCCTCCTCGGTCAGCACCCAGCCCAGCAGGTTGAGCACCCGCGACTCGGCGTACGTGTCGGAGCGGATGCGGGCGGAGTCCAGCGCCAGTTCCAGCAGCGGGGACCAGTTGTCCCGCACCCGCCAGACCACCTGTGGCCACTGGAGCAGGATGATCCGCCACGCCCGGTCGTGGAATCCGGCGTTCCGGGCGGCGACGGCGGCCAGCGCCAGATCGTCGCGTTCGGTGACCAGCCAGCGCATGGCCGTCGCCCGGTCGGTGAAGTCCCGCACGGCGGCGGGGCGGTGGTAGTCGTCCGGCAGGACGAAGCAGGGCTCGCCGCCGGGCTCGGCCGTGTCGGCGGCGGCCAGCGCGGTGGCGATGTAGTGGTCGAGTACGCCGATGAGGGCTTCGGGCCCGCCCGAGGCGTCCATGCCGCGGGCGTAGAGGCGCACCAGGTCGTGCAGCCCCCAGCGGCCGGGGGCCGTCTCGGCGACGAGGTGGGCGGTGGCGAGCCGCTCCAGCGCCGCCGCGGCGGCGACCGGGTCGGTCCCGGCGAGCGCGGCGGCCGTGTACGGGTCGAAGTGGCTGCCCGGGTGGTGGCCGAGCCGGGCGAGCTGGTGGACGGCGTCCTGCGGCAGCTGTTGCACGGTCAGCCGCAGCGCGGCCGAGACGCCGGTGTCGTCCACGTCGAGGTACGTCAGCCGGCTGCGTTCGTCGGCCAGTTCGTCGGCGAGGCCGGCCAGGGTCCGGGTCGGGCGCCCCGCCAGCCGGGCCGCGGTGACCCGCAGGGCGAGCGGCAGCCCCCCGCAGAGTTCGGCGAGCCGGCGGGCCGCGACCGGTTCGGCCAGGACCCGGTCCTCGCCGAGCACACCGGCGAGCAGGGCGGTGCCGTCCGGCGGTTCGAGGACGTCGAGCGGTACGGGCCGGGCGGCGTCCGAGGCGATCAGGCCCTCCAGCCGGTGCCGGCTGGTGACCAGGGTGACGCAGTCGCTGCCGCCCGGCAGCAGCGGCCGGACGGCGGCGGAGTCGCGGGCGTTGTCGAGGACGACGAGCAGTCGGCGCCCGTCGGTCAGCGAGCGGAAGAGCGCCGCGGCGGCGGCGACGGACTCCGGGACGCGGCGCGGTGCGACCCCGAGCGCCAGCAGGAACTCGCGCAGCACCTCGATGGCCGCGGGCTCGCCGGTGTCGCTGAACCCGCGCAGATCGGCGAAGAGCCGTCCGTCCGGGAAGGTGGCGGAGTTGCGGTGCGCCCACTGCACGGCCATCGCGGTCTTCCCCACCCCGGCCGGTCCGGTGACCAGGCAGACGGGTGCCTCGCCCGCCGCGGCCCGGGTCAGCGCGGCCAGTTCGGCGGTCCGGCCCTGGAAGCCGCGGGGTGCGCGGGGCAGCAGGTCGGCGGGGTGCGGGGTGCTGCCGAGGGGCGACAGCGGGAGGGAGCGGGCCGCCGCGGGCGCGAGGGCGACGGCCGTGTCACCGCTCGTACCGGAGTCCGCACCGGCATCGGCCCCCGCCACCGCCCCGGCCCCGGAGACCGGACCGGCCGGCGGGGCGGCTGCCGTGCGCGGCGCGGCGGACCCGGACCCGTCGGCCGCGGCATTGCCCTCGGCACGGGCGCCGGGGGCGGGGCCGCCGCCCGGCCGGGCCGGACCGGGTGCCGTCGCGCCCCGGCCGTCGGACGCGTTCCGCGCGGCGTCCGGACCCGGGTCGCCGCGCAGGATCAGCGCGTACGCGTCGGCCAGCTCGTGCCCCGGGTCTATGCCCAGCTCGTCGGCGAGCAGCCGCCGCGTGCGGTGGAACCAGTCCAGCGCCTCGGACTGGCGCCCCGCCCGGTACAGCGCCGTCATCAGCCCCGCCGCCAGCGACTCCCGCATCGGGTGCGTGACCGCTTCCGCCCGCAGCACCGCCGCGGCCCGGTTGTGCTCCCCCAGCTCCGAGTAGGCGCGCGCCAGCTGCTCGACCGTGGCCAGCCGCGACTCCTCCAGCGAGTGCGCGGCGGCCTGGAGCGGCGGCCCGGCGAACGCGCCGCTGAGCGCGGGGCCCTGCCACAGGGACAGCGCCTCCTTGAACATCAGCACGGCGTCGGCGGGGTTGCGCTGCCCCCGCGCCAGCGTCAGCAGCTCCTCGAACCGCTGCGAGTCCAGCAGGGTCTCCGGCAGCCGCAGCACGTACGCGTCGCCGAGGGTGACCAGCTCCACCCCGTACGCCTCCGCGTCCGCGCCGACCAGGAGGGCGCGCAGTCTGGAGACGTGCCCCTGGATGACGCTGCGGGCGTGCAGCGGCGGCTCGTCGTCCCACAGGGAGTCCGTCAGTCTCGCTATGGAGACCGGGGTGTTCGCGGACAGCAGCAGCGCGGCGAGCAGGCTGCGGCGCTTGGCGGGACCGAGCGGCAGGGGTCCGGTGAACGTGTCGACGGAGACGGTGCCGAGCAGCCGGAACTCCACGGGCGGCTTCCTTCCGGGCCGGACGCGCCCATGGCCGGGCAGCGGGAAAGTCCCAGGATATCGGGGCTCCCGAGGCATCGACGACGAGCGGCAGCCGGCTGCTGAGATGAAAGTGGAATGTCATATTCCGCCAAGCTCCGCGACATCCGGACGCGGGCCGGGCGTCCTTCCGGAGCCCCGGGAGCATCCGGAGCCCCTGGAGTCACGGAGAACCCACGGGGCCCGCGGAGAGCGCTTGCCGCCCGCCGCTGAAGGCCGACGGGCGACAGGACCGGGCTCGGGCCCGGGTTCCGGCAGGCGGACGGGCGGGGATCAGCCCGTCAGGAACGCCGCCATCGAGTTGGCCAGCAGGTACGGGTCGTCCGAGCCGCACAGTTCACGGGCGCTGTGCATGGACAGGATCGCGACCCCGATGTCCACCGTCTGGATGCCGTGCCGGGCGGCGGTGATCGGGCCGATCGTGGTGCCGCACGGCATCGAGTTGTTGGAGACGAACGTCTGCCACGGCACGTCCGCCTCCCGGCACGCCTCCGCGAACACGGCCCGGCCGCTGCCGTCGGTCGCGTACCGCATGTTGACGTTGACCTTGAGGATCGGTCCGCCGTTGACCACCGGGTGGTGGGTCGGGTCGTGGCGCTCGGCGTAGTTGGGGTGGATCGCGTGACCGGTGTCGGAGGAGAGACAGACGGTCCCGGCGAAGGCCCGCGCACGGTCCTCGTACGCGCCGCCGCGTGCGAAGACGGAGCGCTCCAGCACCGTGCCGAGCAGCGGCCCGTCGGCGCCGGTGTCGGACTGCGAGCCGTTCTCCTCGTGGTCGAAGGCGGCCATGACCGGGATGTACGGGAGCTCGTCGTCCGGCTGCCCGGCGACGGCGGCGAGCGCGGCGGTCGCCGCGTGCACCGAGAGCAGGTTGTCCATCCGGGGCCCGGCCAGCAGCTCGCGGTCCCGGCCCAGGTAGGCGGGGGGCTCGACGGCGTGCGGCATCAGGTCCCAGCCGGTCACGTCCTCGGCGGCGACGCCCGCCTCCTCGGCGACGAACCGGATCAGGTCGCCCTCCGCGACCTCGCCCAGGCCCCAGATCGGCTGCATGTGCTTCTGCCGGTCCAGCTTCAGCCCGTCGGGGTTGGCCGACCGGTCCAGGTGCACGGCCAGCTGCGGAACGCGCAACAGCGGCCGGTCGATGTTCACCAGCCGGTGGGTGCCGTCCCGCAGCGAGATCCGGCCGGCGAGGCCGAGGTCCCGGTCGAGCCAGGTGTTGAGCAGCGTCCCGCCGTAGATCTCCACGGCGATCTGCCGCCAGCCGTGCGCCCCGGTGTCGGGCAGCGGCTTGACCCGCAGGTTCGGCGAGTCGGTGTGCGCCCCGATGATCCGGAACGGGGTGTGCGCCCCGGCGCCCTCCGGTACGTACCAGGCCACGATCGCGCCGCCGCGCAGGACGTACTTCCCCCCGGTGCTGCCGTCCCAGGCGGCGGTCTCCTCCACCTGCCGGAATCCGGCCTTCTCCAGGCGCTCGGCCGCGGTGGCCACGGCGTGGTACGGGGAGGGGGAGGCCATCAGGAAGGCCTGAAGATCGTCGGTGTGGCCGCGGTCGAAGCGGGGGGAGGAACTCATGTTCCTCACTGTAACGAGACCGGACCGGCGGGCTTCACCGTCGTCCCCGGGAGGGCGTCCGCCCAATGCCCGTCCGATGTCCGGTCGGTGCCCGCCCGACGCCCGGCCGGTGCCCTTTCGGCGCCCGGTCAGTGCCCGGAGACCTTCGCGGAGGGCTTCTCCCCGTTCTGGGCCTGCTGCGCCCGCTCGGCGAGCACGGCGGCGAATGCCTCGACCTGCTCGTCGGGGACGGTCGTCTTCCCCTGGGTGCCGGTGCTGATGCCCAGCACGGTCGTCCCGACCCGGACCTGCGCGATCGTGGCCGGTCCGCCCATGGTGCCGACGGCGGCGCGGTTGGCCTCCCGGTCGTCGCCGATGTCGCCCAGGTCCACCTTCCGGGCGTCCAGTCCGACCCGGTCCCCGCCGTACCACTCGATCAGGACGTCGTAGGCGGCGTCCGCGGTCTTCTCGTCCTCGTAGGCGAGGACCCAGAAGTTCAGCGTGGTCACGTCCGGCTTCCGCACGAAGGCCGAGGCGCCCCAGGACGTGACCGTGTCGCAGGCCGTCTTCCGCTTCTTCTTGGTGTCGGCCATGCAGACTGACGGCGGGAACCCGGCCACCGGCTTCTGGGCGTCGGGCTTCACGTACATCCGCCAGCCCGGTACGGCTTTCGCGTCCGGCAGCACGGAGGCGACCTGCTTCCGGTCGAGCGCCTTCGCCGCGGTGTCGTCACCGCTTCCGCACCCCGCGAGCAGCAGCAGCGCCGCCCCGGCCGCCAGGAGCCCCCGGCTCCCCCGTACACCCCGTATACCCGCGAAACCCTTGCCACCCATGAGTGACCCGCCCCCTCCGGCTGCCTGGACCTCCGATATTAGAGAGGGCCGGTGCGGCGGGACGGCACCAGGGCTACAGCCGGTCGATGGCGGTCAGGTCGATGTCGATGTCGTACGGGACGGAGAGCTTCAGCCGGTCGCGGTGGACACCGGTCGGGGCGTACGTCCCGCTCACCGCGTCGCACTCGTACGTCCACACCACGGGCCGGTCGTGCTCGTCGTCCATCTCGACCCGCCAGAAGTGCGGGATGCCCGCCGCCGCGTACTTGTGGGGCTTGGTGTCGCGGTCGCGGTCCTCGGAGTCGGGGGAGACCACCTCGACGGCGAGCAGGACGTCGGCGGCCTCGTAGCGGGTCTGGCGCAGTCCTCCTACGCCATCCGCCTTCACCACGACGAGGTCGGGTTCCGGAACATTGCGCCTGCCGAGCACGACGGCCATCTCACGGCGGACACGCAGATCCTCCGGAACGTGAGTGCGCAGCCCCTGCTCCAGCAGATACATCGCCAGCGTGTGGAATTCTCGCTGCGGACTCACGAAAACCAGACTCCCGTCGATCAGCTCTGCGTGCGGCGGGAGGTCGAGCGTGAAGAATTCGTCCACGGTGTAGCCGTCCGGCGGTGGGACCGGCCACTTGGAATCGTCGCGCCGCGACTGCGACGCTTCGGGCAGTGACTCGGCGGTCATGGTTCCTCCCATGGACGGGATTCTGAGCCCTGCCGTCAGCGTACCCAGCCGATACGACAGCACCGCCACCCGAAAACGTGTCCGGGTGGCGGTGCGTGTTGACGATCTTGAACGGGGACCCAGGGCCTCTCGTTTGGATCATGCCGGGCTCGCGTGCCCCGGCACGCACTCCCCCAAGGCCTTAAGGGCCAGGGGGACCCCCTTCGGCGTTGTCGTCGGTCGCCGACGCTCCGCGTCGACTCCCTCCTCCGCCTTGCGATCGCACGCACCGGACCCCGCTCGCTGATCCGGCCTGATCCAAACGAAAGACCCTAGAACGCGGCCTCGTCCAGCTCCATCAGCGAGTTGTCGACGGCCTCGGCGAGCGCGCGCTCGGCCGAGACGCCCGGCAGGACGTTCGCGGCGAAGAACTTCGCGGCGGCGATCTTGCCCTGGTAGAACGCGACGTCCTTGCCGGTCGCGGTCGGCAGCTTCTCGGCCGCGACGGCGGCACCCTTGAGCAGCAGGTAGCCGACGACGACATCGCCGGAGGCCATCAGCAGGCGGGTGGTGTTGAGGCCCACCTTGTAGATGTTCTTGACGTCCTCGCCGGTCGCGGTGAGGTCGGTGATCATCGTGCCGACGATCGCCTCCAGGTCGACGGCCGCCTTGGCGAGCGAGCCCAGCGCACCGGCCAGCTCCTCGTTGCCCTGGGCGCCGGCGAGGAACTTCTTGATCTCCTCGGCGAGGGTGTTCAGCGAGGCGCCCTGGTCGCGGACGATCTTCCGGAAGAAGAAGTCCTGGCCCTGGATCGCGGTCGTGCCCTCGTACAGCGTGTCGATCTTGGCGTCACGGATGTACTGCTCGATCGGGTACTCCTGGAGGTACCCGGAGCCGCCGAAGGTCTGGAGCGACTGCGCCAGCTGCTCGTACGACTTCTCGGAGCCGTAGCCCTTCACGATCGGGAGCAGCAGGTCGTTGAGGCCGTGCAGCGCCTTCGCGTCCTCGCCCGCGGCCTCCTTCTCCTGGATCGCGTCCTGGACGGTGGCGGTGTACAGCACGAGGGAGCGCATGCCCTCCGCGTACGCCTTCTGCGTCATGAGGGAGCGGCGCACGTCGGGGTGGTGCGTGATGGTGACCTTGGGGGCGGTCTTGTCCATGAACTGCGACAGGTCCGTGCCCTGGACGCGCTCCTTGGCGTACTCCAGCGCGTTCAGGTAGCCGGTCGACAGGGTCGCGATCGCCTTCGTGCCGACCATCATGCGGGCGAACTCGATGATGCGGAACATCTGGCGGATGCCGTCGTGCTTGTCGCCGATCAGCCAGCCCTTGGCGGGGTGCTTGTCGCCGAAGGTCATCTCGCAGGTGTTGGACGCCTTGAGGCCCATCTTGTGCTCGACGTTGGTCGCGTACACGCCGTTGCGCTCGCCCAGCTCGCCGGTGGTCCAGTCGAACTCGAACTTCGGGACCAGGAAGAGCGAGAGGCCCTTCGTGCCGGGGCCGGCGCCCTCGGGGCGGGCCAGCACGTAGTGGAGGATGTTCTCGGACATGTCGTGCTCGCCCGAGGTGATGAAGCGCTTCACGCCCTCGATGTGCCAGGAGCCGTCCGCCTGCTCGACGGCCTTCGTGCGGCCCGCGCCGACGTCGGAACCGGCGTCCGGCTCGGTCAGCACCATCGTCGAGCCCCACTGCTTCTCGACGGCGATCTCGGCGATCTTCTTTTGCGCCTCGTTGCCCTCCTCGAAGAGGATGCCGGCGAACGCCGGGCCGGAGCAGTACATCCAGATGGCCGGGTTGGCACCGAGCAGCAGCTCCGCGTAGCCCCAGATCAGGGAGCGCGGCGAGGTGGTGCCGCCGATCTCCTCGGGCAGGCCCAGACGCCAGTACTCGGAGTCCATGAACGCCTTGTACGACTTCTTGAAGGCCGCCGGGACCGGCGCGGTGTTGGTCTCCGGGTCGAAGACCGGCGGGTTGCGGTCGGCGTCGGCGAAGGACTCGGCCAGCTCGTTCTCCGCGAGGCGGGTGACCTCGTCGAGGATGCTCTTCGCCGTCTCGACGTCCATCTCGGCGAACGGACCGGTGCCGTACGTCTTGTCGCGACCGAGGACCTCGAAGAGGTTGAACTCGATGTCGCGGAGATTCGACTTGTAGTGCCCCATGGAAGGCTCCGTAATCAATAGCGGTGGCGCGCGGCGCCCCGGGGGTCGGGGTGCGGGCCGGACGGGCGACGAGCCGGCGTGCGTATATCAGCTGACCTCTACGATGATGCTACCCGTCAGTAATAAGGCGCAACCCCTCAAGGCCCCGATGTGTCCGATTACTCTTTGCGGCATGTACGGCTACGACCAGAACCCGGGTGCACAGCAGCAGATGGGTGGCGGCTACGGCGAGCAGCCGCTGTATCCGGAGCCCTCGCCGCCGTCCCTGGGGGACGCGGTGCGTGCCTTCACGACCGGCTCGCTGTCCGCCGAGGACTTCCAGCAGATCTTCGCGACGTCGAAGGTCTACTGCCCGCGCGGCGACAATCCCGGGTTCCTGGCGCTGCACAACACCCAGCAGCCGGTGATCCCGATGTTCACCACGCTCAAGGAACTGCGGCGGTACGCGGGCAAGGAGTCCAAGTACTTCGTGATCACCGGCGCCGAGGTGATCGACCTGCTGCCGACCGGCTACGGCTTCGTCCTCGACATGGAGGGCGAGCACCGCATGGTCTTCGACGCGAAGGCCGTGGAGCAGATGGTCGACTTCGCGATGCGCCGCATGTACGGCTGACGCGCCGCGCGTGCGGCCGATGTGCCGCGCGTGCACGGCCGGCGTCCTCCGGCCGGAATCGTCGGAATCGTTGGAAGAAGGGCCCGTACCGATCGGTACGGGCCCTTCTCGTCGTGCGCGGGGGCGGCGCGGGAATGGATGGGACCTTGCAGGATGTTCACCATTCAACTAAATTGGGGGAAGACCAAGCCGGAGGTGGCTCCCATGCCCGCAGTGACTGTCGAAAACCCGCTGACCCTGCCCAAGGTCGCCGCCCCGGGCGACGCCGCGGCCCGTCCCGTGCTCGCCGTCACCACGGCGCCGAGCGGGTTCGAGGGCGAGGGCTTCCCGGTTCGCCGTGCGTTCGCCGGGATCAACTACAAGCACCTCGACCCGTTCATCATGATGGACCAGATGGGCGAGGTGGAGTACGCGGCCGGCGAGCCGAAGGGAACGCCCTGGCACCCGCACCGCGGCTTCGAGACCGTCACGTACCTGATCGACGGGACCTTCGTCCACCAGGACTCCAACGGCGGCGGCGGCACCATCCGGAACGGCGACACCCAGTGGATGACCGCGGGGTCCGGCCTCCTGCACATCGAGGCCCCGCCGGAGTCCCTCGTGATGTCGGGCGGCCTCTTCCACGGCCTCCAGCTCTGGGTGAACCTGCCCCGGGCCGACAAGATGATGGCCCCCCGCTACCAGGACATCCGCGGCGGCCAGGTCCAGCTCCTCGCCTCCCCGGACGGCGGCGCGCTGCTCCGCGTCATCGCCGGTGAGCTCGACGGGCACGAGGGCCCCGGCATCACCCACACCCCGATCACGATGATCCACGCCACCGTGCGCCCCGGCGCCGAGGTGACCCTGCCGTGGCGCGAGGACTTCAACGGACTCGCGTACGTGATGGCGGGCCGCGGCAGCGTCGGTGCGGAGCGCCGCCCCGTGCACATGGGGCAGACGGCGGTCTTCGGCGCCGGTTCCTCGCTGACCGTCCGCGCGGACGAGAAGCAGGACGGCAACACCCCGGACCTGGAGGTCGTGCTGCTCGGCGGCCGTCCGATCCGCGAGCCGATGGCGCACTACGGGCCGTTCGTGATGAACAGCCAGGCCGAGCTGAAGCAGGCGTTCGAGGACTTCCAGGCCGGCCGCCTCGGCACGGTGCCCGCCGTCCACGGCATGTGAGTCCACGGGCCGCGGTGCCGGGCGTCCTCGACGGGGACGCCCGGCACCGGCGTGTGACGGCCCGTCACCCGTACGGCTCCGCAGGCGGGACACGGCCCCCGCGCCGTGGTCGGCTGGGAGGGTGCAGACCGACAAACCCCTTCTGCCCGACGCGGCGCGGCGCACGGCCGCCTGGTGCGTCGTCGCCCTGCTCGTCACCGGGGTCGCCGCAGTCGTCATCTGGCTGTGCATCATCCTCAAGACGGCGGTCACCCCGGTGCTGCTCGCGCTGCTCGGCACGGCGCTGCTCGGCCCGGTCGACCGCCGGCTGACCGCCGCCGGTCTGAAGCGCTCGCTGTCGGCGGGCCTCACCTGCGTCCTGCTCGTCGCGGTGGTCGGCGGCGCCGGGTACATCGTCGTCACCGCGCTCGTGGACACCGGCGACCAGATCGTCCGGTCGTTGAAGGACGCCGGTCAGTGGATCATCGACCACTTCGGCATCGGCGAGAACACCGACGCGGACGACCTCGTGGCCAACGCCCGGAAGATCGTCGAGAAGTTCGGCGCGAGCGCGGCGGGCGGAATCCTCTCCGGGCTCAGCCTGGTCGGCTCGCTCGTCGCCACCGGCGTGCTGGCCCTCCTGCTGACCTTCTTCTTCCTGCGCGACTCCGACCGGGCCGCGAGCCTCGCCCACACGATCGCGCCGCGCGGCACGGGGGACCTGATCGAGGCCATGGGGCGGCGGGCCTTCGAGGCCGTCGAGGGCTTCATGCGCGGCACCACGTTCATCGCGCTGATCGACGCCGTGTGCATCACCGTCGGCCTGCTGATCCTGCAGGTGCCCGGTGCGGTGGGGCTGGGGGCGCTGGTCTTCGTCGGCGCCTACATCCCCTACCTCGGGGCCTTCATCTCCGGTGCCGTCGCGGTCCTGGTCGCGCTCGCCGACCGGGGGCTGGTGATCGCGCTCTGGGCGCTGGGAGTGGTGCTCGCCGTGCAGGTGCTGGAGGGGCACGTCCTGCAGCCGATGATCCAGAGCCGTACGGTCCAGATGCACCCCGCCATGGTCATGATCGCGATCACCGCGGGGGCCAGTGTGGCCGGGCTGCTGGGCATGCTGCTCGCGGTCCCGGTCTGCGCGGCGGCCTTCGGCGCCATCGGCGAGCTGCGCGGCGACCGCCCCGGGCCGCCGGGGGAGGGCGGGCCTCCGGGGGACGGGATTTCCGGGGGCGGGCCATCCGGGGGCGGGGCCCCCGGTCCGTCCGCCGGCTGAGGGCGGGGCCTTCCGGGAACCCCGGAGCCGGCTCAGTCCTCGGGGGCCTGGGGTACGGAGTCCGCCGCCTCCCCCTGCGTGGCCCCTGCCGGCTCCGACTCCTGCAGCTCGAACCAGATCGACTTCCCCGCGCCCCGCGGATCGACCCCCCACGCGTCGGCGAGCATCTCCATCAGGACCAGTCCCCGGCCGCTGGAGGCCATCTCGCCGGGACGCCGTTTGTGGGGCAGTTCGTCGCTGCCGTCGGCCACCTCCACCCGCAGCCTCCGTTCGCCGTGCTCCCCCGTGGCCTGCGCGACCATCAGCGCGTCCCCGTCCGTGTGGACGAGGACGTTGGTGGCCATCTCGGAGATCATCAGCACCGCGGCGTCGACCTGCTCCGGGTCCGCCCAGTCGTGCAGCAGCTCCCGCAACTGCTGCCGGGCCGCCGCGATCCGCTCCGGCTCGGCCTGCGCGATGGTCAGCGCGGTGCGCCGGGGCGCCGTCTGCCGGGCCGCTCCCTCGTCGCGCCGCAGCAGCAGCAGCGCGATGTCGTCCTCCCGGCGGTCCGCCAGCGGGCCGGTCATGTAGCGCGCCGCCGGTCCGTGCACGACCTGGAGGAGGGCGTCGGCGAGCTTCTCCAGGTCGGTCGTGTGCCGCTCCATGATCGGCCGCAGCCGCAGCCAGCCGGAGAACATGTCGTGGCCGCCGGTCTCGATCAGCCCGTCCGTGCAGAGCATGATCGTTTCGCCGGGTTCCAGGGTGAGCCGGCTCGTCGGGTAGTCGGCGTCCGCCTCGACGCCGAGCGGCAGCCCGCCCTCGGTCTGGCGGATCAGCGCGGTTCCGTCGGCGGTCGTCACCACGGGGTCGGGGTGGCCCGCACGGGCGATGTCCAGCGTGCCGGTCTCCGGGTCGACCTCCGCGTACAGGCAGGTCGCGAAGCGGGGCCCGACCGCCTCCCCGTTCTCGTACGCGTCGGTGAGCCCGGACAGGAAGCGCGAGGCGCGGGAGAGCACCGCGTCCGGACGGTGCCCCTCGGCGGCGTACGCGCGCAGGGCGATCCGCAGCTGCCCCATCAGCCCGGCGGCCCGCACGTCGTGGCCCTGGACGTCACCGATGACCAGGGCGATGCGGCCGTTCGGCAGCGGGATCATGTCGTACCAGTCGCCGCCGACCTGGAGCCCGCCGCCGGTCGGGACGTAGCGGGCGGCGACCGTCATGCCCGGGATCTCCGGGCCGAGGGAGGGCATCATCGAGCGCTGGAGCCCCAGCGACAGCTCCCGCTCGGTCTCGGCGACCCCGGCACGGGCCAGTGCCTGTGCGAGCATCCGGGCCACGGTGGTCAGCACGGACCGCTCGTCCGGCGAGAACGACACCGGGTGCCGGAACCCCGCCATCCAGGCGCCCATGGTGCGCCCCGCCACGATCAGCGGCAGGAAGGCCCAGGACCGGCGCCCGAACCGGCTCGCGAGCGGCCAGGTGACCGGGTAGCGGCGGCGGTACTCCTCCGGCGAGGGCAGGTAGATCGCCCGCCCCGTCCGTACGACCTCGGCGGCCGGGTAGTCCGTCTCCAGCGACATGTCGTTGAACGGGTCCTCGTCGCCCATGCTGTGCCCGTGGTGCCCGATGACCGTCAGCCGGTCGCCCGCGACGCCGAAGACCGCCAGGCCGTCCGGCGAGAACCCGGGCATGGAGAGCGAGGAGGCGACCCGCAGCACCTCCGTGGTGGACCGGGCCTCGGCCAGCGCCCGGCCCGCGTCCAGCAGGAACGCCTCGCGGGAGCGGCGCCAGTCGCCGGTGATGGGTGTGGGCACCCCGGTGGCGCCGGGCTGCGGTTCGGTGACCTCCTGGACGGTGCCGACCAGCACGTAGCGGGTGCCGTTCGCCTCCCCGGCCGGGAGCGGCCGGGAACGGCTGCGCACCGTGCGCAGCACCCTGCCCTCGTCGTCCACGATCCGCACCAGGGCCTCGGCGAGGGTGTTCTCGGCGAACGCGAGGCCCATCAGGCCGTGGATCTCGTTCCAGTCCACGGGGTGGAAGCGGGAACGCACCACGGACTCGCGGAAGACGCCGGCCGACAGGGGAAGGCCGAGCAGCCGGGTGGCCTCCGCGTCGAGCGCGACGGTCCCGGCTCCGCTGTCCCAGCGCCACAGGCCGGTCGCCGTCGCGGCCAGGACGTCCTCGGTGCGCATTGCCCCACTTTAAGAAGATCTGCTCCGTGAACGCCACCGAGGACGGCCGCCCGGGGACGGTCGCGGAGGCCGTCCGGGGCCGGTCCGCAGGGCCTTCGGGGCGGCCCGTACGGCCCCGGACGATCCTGGCCGCGCCAATGTCAATGAACCGGTGCGGGTGCGGGCGGTAGCCTGGGGAGGCTGAATCCACCCCGAATCGCGAAGACTGGATGAACGACGATGCATCGGTACAGGTCCCACACCTGCGGCGAGCTCCGCGCCTCTGACGTCGACACCGACGTCCGGCTGAGCGGCTGGCTGCACAATCGCCGAGACCTGGGCGGCATCCTCTTCATCGATCTGCGCGACCACTACGGTCTGGTGCAGCTCGTGGCCCGCCCCGGCACCCCCGGCAACGAGGCGCTGTCGAAGCTCACCAAGGAGACCGTCGTACGGATCGACGGCAAGGTCTCCGCGCGTGGCGCCGACAACGTCAACCCCGAGCTCCCGACCGGTGAGATCGAGATCGAGGTCACCGAGGTCGAGGTGCTGGGCGAGGCCGCCCCGCTGCCCTTCACGATCAACACCGAGGACGGGGTCAACGAGGAGCGGCGCCTGGAGTACCGCTTCCTCGACCTGCGCCGCGAGCGCATGCACCGCAACATCATGCTGCGCTCGGCCGTCATCGCCGCCATCCGCTCCAAGATGGTGGCCCTCGGCTTCAACGAGATGGCGACCCCGATCCTCACCGCGACCTCTCCCGAGGGCGCCCGTGACTTCGTGGTCCCGTCCCGGCTGAACCCGGGCAAGTTCTACGCGCTGCCGCAGGCCCCGCAGCAGTTCAAGCAGCTGCTGATGATCTCCGGCTTCGACCGCTACTTCCAGATCGCGCCGTGCTTCCGCGACGAGGACGCCCGTGCGGACCGTTCGCCCGGCGAGTTCTACCAGCTCGACGTCGAGATGTCGTTCGTGGAGCAGGAGGACGTCTTCCAGCCGATCGAGAAGCTGATGACCGAGCTCTTCGAGGAGTTCGGCAACGGCCGCCACGTCACCTCGCCGTTCCCGCGCATCCCGTTCCGCGAGTCGATGCTGAAGTACGGCAACGACAAGCCCGACCTGCGCGCCAAGCTGGAGCTGGTCGACATCTCCGACGTCTTCGCCGACTCGGAGTTCAAGGCGTTCGCCGGCAAGCACGTCCGCGCCCTGCCGGTCCCGGACACCGCCGGTCAGTCCCGCAAGTTCTTCGACGGCCTCGGCGACTACGCCGTCCAGCACGGCGCCAAGGGCCTGGCCTGGGTCCGCGTCGGCGAGGACGGCACGCTGGCCGGTCCGATCGCCAAGTTCCTCACCGAGACCGACGTCAAGACCCTCACCGAGCGGCTGTCCCTGGTCCCCGGTCACGCGGTGTTCTTCGGTGCGGGCGAGTTCGACGAGGTCTCCAAGATCATGTCCGCCGTCCGCGTCGAGGCCGCCAAGCGCGCGGGCCACTTCGAGGAGGACGTCTTCCGGTTCTGCTGGATCGTCGACTTCCCGATGTACGAGAAGGACGAGGAGACCGGCAGGATCGACTTCTCCCACAACCCCTTCTCGATGCCCCAGGGCGGCATGAAGGACCTGGAGGAGAAGGACCCGCTGGACATCCTCGCCTGGCAGTACGACATCGTCTGCAACGGCATCGAGCTGTCCTCCGGCGCCATCCGGAACCACGAGCCCGACGTCATGCTCAAGGCGTTCGAGATCGCCGGTTACGACCGCGAGACCGTCGAGCACGAGTTCGCGGGCATGCTCCGCGCCTTCCGGCTCGGCGCCCCGCCGCACGGTGGCATCGCCCCGGGCGTCGACCGCATCGTGATGCTGCTGGCCGACGAGCCGAACATCCGCGAGACGATCGCCTTCCCGCTCAACGGCAACGCCCAGGACCTGATGATGGGCGCCCCGACGGAGCTGGACGAGTCCCGCCTGCGCGAGCTGAACATCCAGCTCCGCAAGCCGGTCGCCGCGACGACGAAGGACAAGGCCGACCCCAAGGACTCCGTGGCACGGGACACCGGCGCGAAGTAAGCGTCACCCGTTCCGCTTCGGTTCCACGTGAAACAGCCCCCGGCCACCTCGGCCGGGGGCTGTTTCAGTGTTCCGGCCCGGCCACCGTCCGGGCCTCCCAGGTGGCCGTGTCGGAGATGTACACGGAGACGGGCCGATCGAACCACACACCGGCCTCCGGCAGGTCGCGGACCATGGCCGGGACCTCCGGCTCGAACCTCAGCACGGTCAGGGTCTTCCAGCCGTGCGGGATCTCGTCCCACACGACCCCGAACTGCTGGGTCACGGCGACGACGGTGACCGCGACCCGGACGACGTCGCTCTCGTCCGCGCGCCGGAAGCAGCAGCCGAAGCGCCGACCGACCGGCACCTCCGCGTAGTTGTACGAGAGGAAGAGGGCGACCTCGTTCCCGGCGGGCCGGGGCAGCCCCCGGCCCATGCCCGTGAGCGCGCCCGGATCGGCACGGCTCTCCACGAGCAGGACGCGCTCGGTCCTCGGGGTCTCGTCCTCGGTCCTCATGACCGCCATCGAACACGAGACGCGGCATGCGGGAAAGCCGGTCCCGGACCCGCCGTGCTCCGACACCGTGCCGTACCCGTGTCCTGTGCCACCACCCGCGCGGAGGACGTCTGCCGTGGTGGCACCGGTCCCTGACCCGGCCTCAGTCGCCCTCCGGCTCCTCGCGGAACGGGAAGGCCCGGAACCTACACGCAAGCGACCGGCCGGGGACTTTTCGGCGCGCGGAAACGGCGGGCGGTACAGCCGTATGGCCCTCGTGCGGATTCGCGCTCGTGCGACGCGGCGTTAACTGGGGTCGGCAGCAAGAGGCGTGACGGGGAGGTCGCCGGTGCTGTCCCCCACCCATGACCGAACGCTGAGGAGTTCCCGTGTCCGTGTCCCGCCCGTCGGCTGTCCGGCGTCCCCCGTACGCCGCCCACCTCGGCGCCTGTGCCGCCGCGCTGTTGCTGCTCACGGCCTGCGGCCACACCTCCGGTACCTCCGCCGCTCCCGGCACCGCCGCCGGGGCGAGTGCCACGACGTCCGCCGGTGTCGCGGGCCCGCAGGGCGACGGGGTGAGAAAACGGGCCGCCCCCGGGCCGCGCGCGCCGATCGTCCGGCCGCGCGAGATCCCCGCGCTGGGGCCGAGGACCCGGGCCTCGATCCCGGCGGACGCCGGGCAGGTGTTCGTCGTCACCGGTGAGGACTACGACTCCAGCCGGTCCAGCGCGGTCCTCTACACCCGCGACAACCCGGCCCTCGGCTGGCAGGCCGTCACGTCCCGCTGGCCGGCCCACAACGCCCTGAACGGCTGGACCGACGAGCACTGGGAGGGCGACCTCCGCTCCCCGGTCGGCGTCTACGGGCTGACGCACGCGGGCGGCCTGCTCGACCCGCCCGGGACGGCGTTCCCCTACGACCAGGACCCGTTGTTCTCGGTGAGCGGCGAGGGGTTCGAGGGCGAGTCGCTCGAAGGGTCCTTCGACTACGTCGTCGCCATCGACTACAACCGCGTCCCCGGCGTCACCCCCCTGGACCGGGAACGTCCGCTCGGCCAGGAGCGCGGCGGCGGCATCTGGATCCACGTCGACCACGGCGGCCCGACCCAGGGCTGCATCTCGCTCCCCGAGGACCGGATGCGGGAACTCCTGAGCGCCCTCGATCCGGCGAAGAAGCCCGTCGTCGTGATGGGTGACGCGGAGGCCCTGGAGCGGTGAACCGGAAACGGGCCGGAGGACGGGCCCGTACGCTGGACGTGACCCGTTTCCCTTCAGGAGGCAGTGATGAGCGAGGCCGAGGAGAGCGCGCTCGCTCAGGGAGCCTTCGAAGTACTTGCCTGGCATGCTGCGCGGGGCGAGGAAGCACCGTGGCTGGAGTTCGTGAACGGGAAGCCGGTGCCCAAAGCCCGGTGGGACGGGGCCCGTGGGCGGATCATCGAGTGGCTGACCCGCCTGTGCCTGCGGACGGACCCCGGCAATTGGCTGTTCGCGGCACAAGGCTTGCACGTCGGTTCGTACCGCAGGGGCAACGCTCGTCCGGACGGAGCGCTCGCCCCGCTCGACACCTTCGTCGGACAGGGCGAATGGGCCGACCCCGCCGGTGTCCTGATGGTCGTCGAGGTCACCTCGTACGACGAGGACACCGACCGCCGGGACCGGGTCGAGAAGCCGCGTGCGTACGCCGAGACCGGCATTCCCGTCTACCTGCTCATCGACCGCGACACCTGTGAGGTCAAGGTGCACTCGCAGCCCGACGGGGTGAGGTACGAGCAGGTGGTGACCGTGCCCTACGGGAAGACCGTCGAGCTGCCCGACCCGGTGGGCATCGAGCTGGACACCGAACCCTTGAAGAGCTGGGTCCGCTGACCCGGACACCCGGACACCGGAAAGGGCCGGTCCCCGCGGGTGCGGGGGCCGGCCCTTCGCCGTGCGTGCGGGGGCCGCTTACGCGGGCTTCTCCTCCAGGCGGGGGAAGAGCACCGCGCCCTTCGTCACCGTCGTGCCCGCCGGGAGACGGCCCCAGGTGCCGGCGTCCTGCACGCGCTGGTCGGCCAGCGCGCCCAGGGACGACTCGGCGCCGAGGGAGTCCCACAGCTTCTGCGAGGTCTCCGGCATCACGGGGTTCAGCAGGACCGCGACGCCGCGCAGCGACTCGGCGGCCGTGTAGAGGATCGTCGCGAGGCGGGCCCGGCCCTCGGGGGAGTCGTCCTTGGCGACCTTCCAGGGCTCCTGCTCCGTGATGTAGCCGTTGACCTGCTTCACGAAGTCGAAGATCGCCAGGATGCCGGCCTGGAAGTCCAGTTCCTCGCCGATCTTCCGGTCGGCCGTGGCGACGGCCTTCGCCAGCCCGTCCCGGACCGCCTTCTCGGCGTCGCCCGCGGCGGTGGCCTCCGGGAGCGCCCCGTCGAAGTACTTGCCGACCATGGCGGCGACGCGCGAGGCGAGGTTGCCGTAGTCGTTGGCCAGCTCGGAGGTGTAGCGGGCGGAGAAGTCCTCCCAGGAGAACGAGCCGTCGCTGCCGAACGCGATGGCGCGCAGGAAGTACCAGCGGTAGGCGTCCACGCCGAAGTGCGAGGTCAGGTCCTGCGGCTTGATGCCCGTCAGGTTCGACTTCGACATCTTCTCGCCGCCGACCATCAGCCAGCCGTTGGCCGCGATCCGGCCGGGCAGCGGCAGGCCCTGCGCCATCAGCATCGCGGGCCAGATCACCGCGTGGAAGCGGAGGATGTCCTTGCCGACCAGGTGCACGTTCGCGGGGAAGGTCCCGTCGAACTTCTCCTGGTTGGCGCCGTAGCCGACCGCCGTGGCGTAGTTCAGCAGGGCGTCGACCCACACGTAGATGACGTGCTTCTCGTCCCACGGCACGGGGACGCCCCAGTCGAAGGTCGAGCGGGAGATGGAGAGGTCCTGGAGGCCCTGCTTGACGAAGTTCACGACCTCGTTGCGGGCGGACTCGGGCTGGATGAAGTCCGGGTTGTCCGCGTAGAACTCCATCAGCTTCGGGCCGTAGGAGCTCAGCTTGAAGAAGTAGTTCTCCTCCTTGAGGATCTCCACCGGCTTCTTGTGGATCGGGCACAGCTTGACGCCGTCCTCGTCCTCGATCAGGTCGCCGGGGAGCTTGTACTCCTCGCAGCCCACGCAGTACGGGCCCTCGTAGCCGCCCTTGTAGATCTCACCCTTGTCGTACAGGTCCTGCACGAACTCCTGCACCCGGTCGGTGTGGCGCTTCTCCGTCGTACGGATGAAGTCGTCGTTCGCGATGTCCAGGTGCTCCCAGAGGGGCTTCCACGCCTCCTCCACGAGCTTGTCGCACCACTCCTGCGGGGTGACGCCGTTCGCCTCGGCAGTGCGCATGATCTTCTGACCGTGCTCGTCCGTGCCGGTGAGGTACCACACCTTCTCGCCGCGCTGGCGGTGCCAGCGCGTGAGCACGTCGCCTGCGACGGTCGTGTAGGCGTGGCCCAGGTGAGGAGCGTCGTTGACGTAGTAGATGGGGGTCGAGACGTAGTACGCCGTCGCCCCCTGCTTCTCGGATCCAGTGGCCGCCATGGTCGAAATCCTAACGGCCTGCGGGAGATCGATTCACACCGATAAACCCGCTCACGGGTGCGGAGACCTTTGCGAAACATGCCTTCCCGTAGCAAAGACGCATCCTGGGAGGGAGTGGACGCGCATGCACGAGGCAGGGGACATCACGATGCGGGTACTGGTCGCCGAGGACGAGGAGATCCTGGCGGAGCTGGTCGCCACCGGGCTGCGGCGCGCGGGTTTCGCCGTCGACACGGTGTACAGCGGCGACGCCGCCCTCGCCTACCTGGGGCTGCACGACTACGACGTCGTCGTCCTCGACCGCGACCTGCCACGGGTGCACGGCGACGACGTGGCGCGGCGGCTCGTCGCCGCCGGCTCCCGGACCAGGATCCTGATGCTCACCGCCGCCGGTTCCATGGAGGACCGGGTCGCCGGGCTCGACCTCGGCGCGGACGACTACCTGGGCAAGCCGTTCGAGTTCCCCGAGCTGGTGTCGCGGGTACGGGCGCTGCGCCGCCGCAGCGCCCGCCCCGTGCCGCCGCAGCTGGAACGGCACGGCATCCGGCTCGACACCGTGCGGCGCACCGCCTCCCGGGAGGGGCGGGAGCTGGACCTCTCGCCGAAGGAGTTCTCGGTGCTCCAGCTGCTGCTGGAGGCCGACGGCGGGGCCGTCAGCGCGGAGGAGCTGCTGGAACGGGCCTGGGACGCCAACGCCGACCCGTTCACCGGCGCGGTCCGGGTCTGCATGAGCAAGCTGCGCGGGAAGCTCGGGGAACCGGCCGTGATCCGTACGGTGCAGGGTGTGGGGTACGCGCTGTGAAGTGGCTGTCGGGGGCGCCGCACTCCAGGATCCGGGCCCGCATCGCGCTGGTGTACGGCGGGGTGTTCCTGATCCTCGGCACGGCGCTGCTCACCACCGTCAACCTGGCCTCCCGGGCCGGAACGGACTCCCAGGCGCGCGACATCGCCCGCACCGCGGCCGTGATCCAGCCCGGCTACGCGGTGAACGGCCCGCTGATCACCCGGCGCAGCCTCGGACCGCCCACCGTCTACGACCTCACCGACAACGTCAGCGACGCGGCCGGGCACCAGCTGCTCATGTGGTCCGTGGCCTCGCTGCTCGTCATGACGGCGTGCGCGGTCGGCGTGGGCTGGTGGACGGCGGGGCGGGTGCTGCGCCCGGTGCACGCCATGACCGCGAAGGCGCGGCGGCTCTCCGAGCACAATCTGCACGAGCGGATCGCGTCCAGCGGCCCGGACGACGAGTTGAAGGAGCTCGGCGACACGCTCGACGCGCTGCTGGCCCGGCTCGAGAAGGCGTTCGACAGCCAGCGGAGGTTCATCGCCAACGCCTCCCACGAGCTGCGGACGCCGCTCGCCACCCAGCGGGCCGCGATCCAGATCGGGCTGGACGACCCGTCCCCGGAGGATCTCGTACGGACCCGGCAGACGCTCCTGGACAACAACCGGCGCAGCGAGCGGCTCATAGAGGGGCTGCTGGTGCTGGCGCGCAGCGAGCGCGGGCTCGCGGAGGGCGAGCGGGAGGCGGTGGACCTGGCGCACGTGGTGGCGGAGGAGACCGCCCGGCATCCGGGGGTGCGGGTCGGGGCCGGCTCCCGCGCGGTGGTCCGGGGCAACCGGCTGCTGCTCGCGCAACTGGTGGCGAACCTGCTGGCCAACGCCGTCACCTACAACGTGCCCGACGGGTCGGTGGACGTGTCGCTGACGGCGGACGGCGGCGGGGCGCTGCTGGAGGTGCGCAACACCGGGCCGGTGGTGGAGGCGGCGGACATCCCGGGGCTGTTCGAACCGTTTCGGCGGGGCGAGGGCCGGGACCGGATGGGGCGCGGTTCCGGCCTCGGCCTGTCGATCGTGCGGTCCATCGCGCTGGCGCACGGCGGTACGGTCACGGCGGTGCCGGGCCCCGGGGGCGGGCTCGCCGTGACCGTACGGCTGCCGGTGGATCAGGCGTCGGGCGCCGTCCCGCGGGCGTCGAGCCAGGCGGGGAGCGCGGCGAGCACCTCGCGGTAGAACGTGCCGTCCGCGACCTCGCGGGGAGCGGGGCCGGCGTGGAAGAACCCGGCGTTCGGGGCGTCCAGCTTCCGCAGGAAGTCGAAGCCCTTGGCGTCCTGCTCGCCGAACGCGACGAACTGGAAGAAAAGCGGCAGCCGGGCCGCGTCGGCCAGCGCCTGCCTGGAGGGCTGCTTGGCGTCCGGCGGGCCGTCCGTCTGGAAGATCACCAGGGCGGGACCGGTGGCCCCGGAGCCCTCGTAGTGCGCGACGACCTCCTCGACGGCGGCCTGGTAGTTCGTCCGGCCTAGGCGGCCGAGGCCCGCGTTCAGCTCGTCGATCCGGCCCTCGTGGTCGGCGAGGCCGACCGTGCCGGTGCCGTCGATCTCCGTCGAGAAGAAGACGACGGGGACGGTCGCGTCCTCGTCGAGGTGCGCGGCGAGTGCCACGGTGCGGTCGCCCAGGTGCTGGGCGCTGCCGTCCTTGTAGAACGGCCGCATGGAGCCGGAGCGGTCGAGGACCAGGTAGACGGTGGCGCGCAGCCCGGTCAGCCCGTGCGCCTTCAGTCCGGCCTGGGCGGCCTTGTACGGGGCGACGAGGCCGGGGGCACGCGACTTGACCCGGGCGAGGGTGAGGGCGGGCTTGGGGGCGGGGGCCGGGGCGGGCACCGAGGTCTCGGCTGCCGGGGTTTCGGCGTTCGAGGCCGGGGTTTCGGCGGCCGGGTCGGGCTCGGTGGCCTTCGGCTCGGCGGCCTCGGGCTCGACGGCCTCGGTGACCTCTGCCTCTGCGGGCTCCGGCTCGACCTCGGGCTCGGTCGCGACGGGCTCGGGTCCGGTGGGGGTTTCGGCCACCGGGGCGGGCTCGACGACGGGCTCGACGGGCTCGACGGGCTCGACGGGCTTCGCCCCGGGCTCGGCCTCGGTCGTTTCGGTGGCGGTCTCGGCCACCGGGGCCGGCTCGGGCTCCGGCTCGGGCTCCGGCTCGGGCCGTACGGACGTCGCCTCGGGCTCGGGCGCGGTCTCCGTCTCGGTCTCCGTCTCGACCTCGGCCTTGACGGGAGTCCCGGGCTCGGCGGCCTTCGGCTCGGGGGCCTCGGTGACCTCTGCCTCTGCGGGCTCCGGCTCGGGCTCGGGCTCCGGCTTCGATTCCGCGACCGGCTCCGGCTTCGGCTCCGGTTCGGCCGTCTTCTCCTCCGGGGCCGAGCCCTGCGCCGGGACCGTGGGGACGGAGGGCTTGTCGAAGGCGGCTGCCACCAGGTCCGAGGCCAGGCCGGTGCTGTCGTCGCGCTCGGCGGACAGCGGCGAGGAGGGGGCCGGGATCGTGGCCCCGGCGGCCGGGGCGGGGTCGCCCACCGGGGCCGTCGCCGCTTCCGGCTCCGGCTTCGGCTCGGCCGTCGGCTCCGCGACCGGCTTCGACTCCGCCGTCGGCTCCGACTCCGCGGGCGCGGTGCGTTCGGTCTGGGGCGGGACCGTGGCCGCCGGCGCGTCCTGCTCCGCGCGGTCACGGCCGAACACCTTGCGCAGCAAGCTCCGAATGCCCATGGGCGAGGCCTTTCGCGTGAGTTGGGTGCGATGAATGTCCGACCTGTGGGAATTGATCCCTGGCCAGGGCGGATACGTAAGGTTAGCGGCCGGATCCGGCCCTTCGTCGGCACGGCCCGCCCTGGGGAAAACGATGCGCGGACGAGCGGCGCAACGATTCCCCGCCGGGTCCTGGGGGAGTCTCCGCCGGGTCCTGTGCGCATGTCGTGCGGGCCTGATGTGCTTCGTCCGAACGCACTGACAAAGCCCTGAACTGCCTTGTTAACGTGATCGGCCGGTGCGCTTGACGTGAAGTCAGGCGCACCGTTGTCCGTTGTTCACCAGCATTGCGAAGAAGGGCCTTCACATGGGGAAACCCTCTCGTCGAGCACGTCTTGCGGCCTGTGTCGTCGCGACCGGTGCGCTGATTTCCGTACTCGCTCCGGCGGCCGGTGCCACCGCCGTCCCGGCGGCCTCCCGGCCGTCCGTCGCACCGGCGGTGGACGATCCCGTACCGGGCAACGAGGGCATGCCGGACGACGGCTTCGAGAACGAGGACGAGGGCGAGCAGGACGACTTCGCGGGGACGGAGGCCGGAACGGCCTCGGCCGCCCCGAAGGCGTCGCTCGCCGCGGCCCCCGTTCCGGGCCGGGCCGCCGACTTCAAGCTGGCCAAGGGCACCGACATCTCCGCCCTCGTCGGGAAGCTGTACGACGGGCTGCCCACGCAGGGCCTCACCGAGCTGATGGAACAGGCCAACCGGCCCGCCGGCTGGGGGAGCGACTGCGGGGACACCGGTATCTACGGCCCCGACCTGACCGCCTCCCCCCGCGTCTGCTGGAAGAGCGACGACGCCACCTCCTCGGAGTGGGTCCCGCAGGCCATCACCGGTGTGTCGGACGCGCAGGAGGACGAGGACTGGGGCACGTCCAACGCCGAGCCGATCGCCGTGGCCAGTTACGACGCGGAGAACCCGGGCCGCAGCGACTACCTCTCGGGCAAGGACAACTGCCTGCTGAGCCCGACCGGGGACGCCTGCAACGAGAAGGGCATCCGGGTCAGCTTCTTCAACCAGGCGACCAAGATGTACCGCCATGTGCTGCTGGTCTGGCCGTACATGAACTCCAAGGACCACATCTCCTTCGACGCGCTGCACGCGCGCGAGGGCAAGTGCCTCACCGAGGTGACGTCCTCCTGCGCCGCGCAGAACGGCATCCACGCCGGCGGCATGGTCTGGTACGGCAACTACCTGTACGTCGCCGACACCGCCAACGGCATGCGGGTCTTCGACCTGCGCAGGATCATGGACCTCAACCCGGACAACAAGACCGACGTCGACGACCCGACGCCGGACGGCCTGACCAGCAACGTCACGGACAAGCGCAGGGTCGGCCGGCAGAACAACGTCTGGTACGGCTACGGCTACCGCTACGTCATGCCGCAGGTCGCCACGCTGAAGTTCACCACGGCGAAGAACGGCGGCTCCACCAGCAAGAACCAGTGCTACGCCACCGGACGCCCGAAGGCCTCGTACATCTCGCTGGACCGCACCGGCACCGACCACATGGTCCTCGGCGAGTACTGCAACACCAACTCCGGCGGTACGAGCCCCGGCCGGGTCGGCACGTACCCGATGGCCGACCTGGTGGCCGCGGTCGAGGGCGCCACCGGCAAGACCGCCTCCGCCGACCTGGCCTACGGCCTGCCGACCGGCGCCAAGTTCGGCGACGAGGCGCTGTGGCACAAGATCCAGGGCGTCATGCGGTACGAGGGCAAGTGGTACTTCCACCGCAGCAACGGCTACGACAACGGGCGGCTGCTCCAGGCCACGCCGGGCACGGTCGACGGGGTCGACCAGCTCGTCGGCAACACGAAGACCCTGCAGTCGTCGTTCGGGCCCGAGGACCTCTACCTCGCGCACGGGCGCGGTGACGGCTTCGCGCCGAAGCTGTGGTCGCTGAGCGAGCACGCGCCGAGCAAGTGCGGAGCGTGCGAGCGCGAGCTGTACGGCTACAGCATGTCCGACGTCATCAGCAGCTTCGGCTGAGGCACGGAGCACGGAGCACGGAGTACGGAGTACGCGGGGGACGGGCGGGCCGGTGAACGATCCGGTCCGCCCGTCCCCGTACCGCACTACAGTCGGTCCCATGGTTTCCGGTGAGGCGCCGCAGGCGGAGGGCAGCGTTCGGGTCGATGTCTGGATCTGGTCGGTCCGGCTGACGAAGACCCGTTCGCAGGCCGCTGCCGCCTGCCGCGCGGGTCATGTGAAGGTCGCCGGTGAGCGCGCCAAGCCCGCCCAGACGGTGCGCGTCGGCGACGAGGTGCGGCTCCGGCACGCGGGCCGGGACCGGATCGTGGTCGTGTCGAAGATCGTGAAGAAGCGGGTCGGTCCGCCGGTGGCGGTGGAGTGCTTCGTCGACAACAGCCCGCCCCCGCCGCCGCGCGAGGCGGCGATCCAGGTTCCGGTACGGGACCGGGGCGCGGGGCGGCCGACGAAGCGGGACCGGCGCGAGATGGAACGGCTGCGGGGCGGCGGCCCCGCGGGCTGACCGGGGTCTGCGGACCGGGCCCACCGCTGCCGCGGCGGGGTCACGGCTGCGGGGACGCGATCGCGCGGGCCGCCGCCACCTCCTGGCGCAGCGGGGCCAGTACGCCCTTCTCGTCACCGGGCAGTTCGGCGCGCACCTCCACCAGGACCTCGCTCGACCGGATCCCGTCGGCCAGTTCCAGCAGCTGCCGATGGATCTCGGCCACCTCTTCCCGTGGTGGCGGAGGCGCTCCGTGGTTGATCCGGACCCGGGCCGCCGTCGCCGCGTCCACGATGCGTTCGACCGCGACGACCAGCGGCCACCAGGCCGCGGCCCGGGTGCCGACCGGCGGGGGTTCGGTCAGCGCGCGCTGGAACTCGGACCGGACGACCGACAGGTTGCGGTAGATGAGGCGCCGGGCCCGCAGCCGTTCCGCCCGGTCGCCCGAACCGCCGCTTCCGTTCCGCGAACCGCCGTCCCCGTCCCGCGAGCCACCCGGACCACCCGGACCGGTCGAGCCGCCCGGACCGGTCGGGACGTCGAGCTCGAACGCGTACGCCACGTAGGCGGCGATGTCCGTCACCGCGTCCGCGAGCCGGTGGCCGATCCGGACGTGCCAGCTCTCCGGCCACAGCAGGTAGCCCGCCACCAGCACGATGGCGCAGCCGATCAGGCTGTCCAGGAAGCGCGGCCAGACCAGGTGGAAGCCCTGGTGGTTCAGCAGGTCGGACAGGAGCAGGATGACCGGGGTGATGGCCGCGGTCTGGAACGCGTACCCCTTCGCGGTGAGCGCCGGGATCAGCGCCGCGAGCACCATCATCACCGGCACGTCCCACCAGCCGATCGGCACCGCGGCCAGCACCGGTGCGGCGATCACGAGGCCGGCCGCCGTGCCCACCGAGCGCAGCACGGCCCGGGAGAACACCGAGCCGAAGTCCGGCTTGAGGACGAACGTGACGGTCAGCGCCACCCAGTAGGAGCGGGTCACCGGGATCAGCGAGGTCAGCGCCTGGGCCAGGCCGATGCACAGGGCGAGCCGCAGCCCGTACCGCCAGGAGGCCCCGGAGAACAGCACGTCGCGGGTGGTCCGCCGGATGCGCACCCCGAGCGCGGCGGGCCTGCCGAGCCGGTCGTCGACGTTGTACGGATCGGGGTCGGCCTTGTGCACGACGACCGCGGCGTGCCGCAGCGCGCTGTCCACGGCCCGGGTCGCGGGCGAGTCGGGGGCGGGCAGGACGAGTTCGGGGCGGCCGGTGCGGCTCTCCTCGACGGCGACGGCCAGTTCGCGCACCGCCGCCGGGATCTCGTCCGGGAGCGTGATCCGGCGCACGTGGACCGCGGGGGCCGCCTCCACGAGCGGGATGACGACGTTGAGCTGGGCGAGCAGCCGCACCATGGCGCTGTTGCGGCCGTGGTAGCGGGCCCGGCGGGCCAGGATCAGGTCGTACGAGGTGTTGAGCGACTGGGTGACGGCCTGGCGCTGTTCCTCGTAGCCGGGGCCGCCCGCGGCGGCGAGCAGGTCGGCGACGGCGAGATAGGTGTTCGCGACCGCGACCCGCTCCGGCAGCGCCCGCCGCAACGGCCAGGCCAGCAGGGTCAGGGCGAGGACGAACAGGCCGCCGACGGTGAGCAGCAGCGGCGCCACCCACCAGGGTTCCGGCAGCGGGAGCCCGGCCCCGACGATCGCGTTGAGCAGGAGCAGCAGCCCGGACACGGAGGCGACGGCGCCGATCGTCGACATCATCCCGGAGACCAGACCGACCAGCGTCAGCGCGACGACGGCCGCCCAGCCGGTCCCGTACACCAGGGTGCCGAGCATCACGCCGAGCGCGCCGAACAACTGCGGCACCGCGATGTTGAGGATGCGCATGCGGTACGCGTCGGCGGTGTCGCCGATGACGCCGGAGAGCGCGCCCATGGAGACGAGCGCGCCGTACGCCGGGCGGTCGAGCGCGAAGCCGACGGCGAGCGGCGTCGCCAGCGCGACGGAGGCGCGGAGGACCGCGGCCCACGGGACGGGGGTGGACGGCTGGGGCCGCAGCCCGCTCAGCAGCCAGGGGGGCGGGGCCACGCGCCTGCGGCCGTCCCCGGTCTCCGCCTCGGTCAATGCGTCCCCCCGGGTTCTGCGTTCAGCCCTGATAGCCCTCGACCTCATCGGCCGGCCGGACTCTCGCGGTGGAGGGGTCCTCGCCGGACCCGCGCAGTGCGCGGCGCTGTCGCAGCAGATCCCAGCACTGATCGAGCCGGACCTCAACAGCGTGCAGCCGGGCCTTCTCGTCCGGGCCGAGGCCCGACTCCCGCACGGAGCGGTCGCGGAGCTCGCGTTCCTCGGAGACGAGGGTGCCGATGTCGTCGATGATGTCGTGTTCCGGGTCGTCCATGACCTCTCCTTCGGGACGGGGTGGGGACGGGGTCAACGGGTACGGGGGCGGGTGCGGGGATACGGGTGCGGGGATACGGGCACGGGGCTCAGAGCACGATGACGGTCTTGCCGCGTGCGCCGCCCGTCCGGTTCCGGTCGAGGGCCTGCGGGGCCTTCTCCAGCGGGAGTTCGATGTCGATGGGCACGCGCAGGACGCCCTCGGCGGCGCCCGCGGCCAGGACGTCGAGCAGGACCGGGGTGGGTTCGAGCCGGAAGTCGACGCCGGTCACGCCCGGGGGCAGGGCGGCCCCGGCGGCGACGCCGTGCGTGGTGAGGGCGATGCCGCCGTCGCGCACCCGCGCGGCGTGGACGGCGAAGGCGTCCGGTGCGGTGGAGACCAGGTCGACGAGCGCGTCGACGCCGTCCGGGCAGGCCGCGCGCACGGATTCGTCGAAGGGGCGGTCGGTGACGTCGATGGTGGCGGCGGCGCCCAGGGCGGCCATCCGCTCGTGCTCGGCGCCGCGCACGACGGCGATCACATGGATGTCGCGGGCCGACGCGAGCTGGGTCAGATAGCTGCCGACGCCGCCCGCGGCCCCGATGACCAGCAGGGTCTCGTGGCCGCGGAGCGCCGCGCCCTCCAGGATCTGGGCGGCGGCCATCCCGGCGGACGGCAGGGCGGCCGCGGCCCGCAGGGGGAGGCCGGGCGGCACGAGGGCGATCGCGGAGTCCTGCGGCACGGACACGTAGTCGCAGTACGTGCCGCTGCCGGACGCGGCTCCGGCGACCCGGCCGAAGACCTGGTCGCCGACCCGGAAGCGGTTGTCGCCGGGGCCGATCATGTCCACCCGGCCGGCGAAGTCCACGCCGACGACCAGGGGGAAGACGCGGGCGGTGGCCGGGGCACCGGGGGCGCCCCGCACGGTCTGCCAGTCGCAGGGGTTGAGCGCGGCGTACTCGATCCTGACCCGTACCTCACCGGTACCCGGCTCGGGCTTGGGCATCTCCACCAGCGCGGGGTCGGCCCGGAACGCGCCGACGGCTATGGCTCGCATGCGGAAGACCTCTCAGTCGTCCCCGATCCGGCAGTCATGGGAACCATTGTTTTTCGGCCCGCCCGCCCCCGCACTTCGAGCCCGGTCGGCCCGCGTTCCGAGCCCGCCCGCCCCTGCGCTTCGAGCCCGGTCGGCCGTCCGGGGTCAGCCTTTTCCCTCCGGCCGGCCCGGTCGCGGGCCGGGGCGGTGGCGGGCGATCAGGAGCCGGGCGAGCACCGCGCACACCACCACCGCGAGCCCGGCGGCGAACACGATCCACACCGTCGTGCGCAGCGAGGCGGTCAACGCGTCGTACACCGCCGCCGCCCCGTCCGCCTCGCCGTCCGGCACCTCGGACAGCACCCGGTCGCGGGCGACCGCGAGCACCGCACGCAGCACGAGCGCCCCGAGCGCGAAGCCCAGCCCGGCCGCCGCCGCGGCCGTGAGCGCGGCGGCCCCGGAGCGCCGGTGCCCCGGCCCGCCGCCGCGCGCCCAGGCCGCGGCCACGGCCAGGACGGCGAGCACGAGCGTGCCCACGGCGGGGAGGACGCCGCCGGCCCGCAGCAGCCGGAAGGACTGGCGCAGCTGGTCGGCGCGGTCGGCGGAGACGAGCGTGATGTCGGTGTGCTGGACGGGGATGCGGTCGGCGAACGGCACCCCGTTGTCCACGAGGTTCTGCCGGATCTGCGCGGTCACGGGTGCCAGGTCGATGGTCACGGCCTCCCCGGTGTCGCCGTCCAGGGCGGCGGTGACGGCCTCGTGGGCGGTGCGGTTGGCGGCGTTCCACGCGGTTCGGAAGGCGTCGGTGGTGGTGAACGACAGCACCGCTTGGTGCAGGAAGTCCCGCACGGTGCTCTGGAGCGGTCCGGCGTCGATCCGCTTCATCGCCCCGTCGGTGATGAGGTCGCTGACGGTCTCGCGCACCTCGGGGTCGGAGGCGAGCGGCGCCACCGCCTCGACGTAGCGGTCGGTGTCGTCGATCTCCAGATCGACCCAGGCGGACAGGGCGCCGACCGGCACGAGGACGGCCAGGACCACCACCAGTACCACCGAGAGGGCCGTCGACAGGTGCGTCCGCATCCCTCCAGGGAATCGTGTGCGCGGGCGCCGTGCCCCGGCCCGTACGCCATCCGAGTTGCCGGGCGGCCCGGCCGGGTGTGCCCTGGAGGGAACGAGGGGCGACGGAAGGAGATCCCCGCCATGGCCACACATGCAGCGACGCCGGCACGCGGACGGAGGGCGCACGCGCGCGGACGCAGCGTGCTCTCCTGGGCCATTCCCGTCACGCTGGGCGCGGCGTACGGCCTCTACGCGTCCTTCATCCTCCGCAACAACGGCGCGAGCGGCACCCGGCAGTTCTGGTACGGCCTGATCACCGCGGTGGTCCTCACGGTCCTCTGCTACGGGCTCGGCAGGATCCAGCGCAGGATGCTGCCCCTGGTGCGGGCGGTGGCCTACGGCGCGCTGACGGCGGCGGCGATCGGCCTGCTGGTGGGCCTGACCAATTCGAGCGTGCTGCGTTCCTCGGCGCTCGGGCTCTCGGTGGGGCTGGGGATGTTCGTCAGCGCGTTCTACATCTTCTACACCCATGAGGACACCCGGCCCGTCGGATGAACGCGGGCGCCGCGCGCGTACCGCCGCCCGGTGCCCACGCCCGGTGCCTCTGTCGGGTGTCCTCGTCGCCCCGCTGTCAGCCGCCCGCCGGCAGCGGGGCGCAGGACGTCACGGCGCGCACCGCGGTGGCCCGGCCGAGGTCCGCGGTGACCCGGCCGGCGTCGGTTCTGAGCGTCATCCTGCCCCCGGCGGTGCGCAGCGGCTCCCCGCAGACCGTGCCGTCGGGGGTGGTGACCGAGACGCGCGGTCCCTCCTTCGACGGCCCGTACCAGGTGATCCCCACGGCCGCGATGAGCAGCGCGGCACAGCAGAGGGTGAGCGGTACGCCCCGGGCGAGGGACCGGGCGGCGCGCAGGGCCTCGGTGTGGTCCGCGGCGACGTTGTCGAGCCGGAGCGCGTCGGTGTCGCCCGCGGTCGCCGGCCGGCCGTGGGCGGCGCGCAGCAGGGACAGGCCGCCCGCGGCACCGCACAGGAGCGCGAGGAGCAGCACGGCGCCGACGGTGGCGGCGTACGGGGCGGCGAGCGAGCCGATGTCGCTGCGGCCCCGGAGGAGGCCGAACCCGACGAGTCCGGCCAGGAGCGCGGCGAGGCCGTTGCGCCAGGCCAGCGCCGATTCCCGGACCCGGGGCAGCTCCCGGCGCAGCAGGGCGCGGTGGTGGCGGGCCGCGAGCCGGTCGGCCGGGGTCCCGGCCGGTCCCGGTACGGCGCGCCAGGTCATCGCCGCGCCCCCTCCAGCAGGATGTTCCAGTACGCCCCGCAGCCCTCCTCGTCGCCGGGCCGGCCCGGGTGCTCGGTCCGGCAGACGCAGAGCACCGGCACCGGCACGAGCCCCGTGCCGGGGGTCCCGGACCGGACGACGCGCGGCGCGGACCGGACGACGGAGCGGGTCCAGGTGTAGACCGTCGCGCAGTGGCAGCGCGGGCAGGTGCCGGTCAGGACGGCCCCGTCCCCGGTGGGCTCGATGAGCAGGCCCGCGGTGTACGCGGCGGGGTAGCCGGGCTCCGTGACCTCCTCGTACGGGAGGGCGGACGCCCGCCTCGTACGGGCGGGGTCCGCCGGAGAGGTCGTCGAGGGGTTCAGGGGGTTCGGGGGGTTCCGTGCGGGCGGGGCGGGCTCGGGCACGAGGCGTCTCCCATGGGCGGGGCGGGGCGGCGGCAGACGTGGGTGGCGGGCGTCGGTGGTGGATGTCGGTGGCGGGCGTCGGCGACGCGCGTCCGGTTTTCGATGCTGCCAGAGGGCCGGGCCGTGTTCCGGCCCGGCGGCCCCGGGGCGGTGCGCCGCAGGTGGCGCGGCGGTGTCCCGGCTCCGCCCGTCGCCTGAATCACCGCTGGCCAAAGGGGTGTTGTCCGGTTTCCGGTCGATTGTGGGACGTATTCCGGCGGCTGCCGCGAAACGGCCCTGACGGCCGACGGGCGTGGGCATCATGTCCGCAACAGGGCCTCGTGCCGACTCGGGGGCACCGTGACCGTCCGAACGGGCGGTGGAGGGAGGGGCGTTGAACGACATCGACGAAACCGGCGACAGCCGCGACGCCGATCTGCGGGAGCGGGTGGCCGATGCGGTCCGGCGGTCGGAGGGGGCGCGCCCGGTGCCCGCCGTGCACGCGGAGCCGACCGGACCGCAGGGCGTGGAGCTGGACGGGCTGATAGCCGAATTCCTTTCACTGACATCCGAGTTGACGCAGAGGGAGCCGGACGGGGAACTCCTCCAGGAGGCGAGGTTCCGGCTCGGGACACTGATCGGTTCGCGCTGGGCGGCAGGCGACGAGGAGCCGGACCGGCAGGAGGCGATACGTCTGCTGCGCGAGGTCCGGGCCTCCGGCCTCCTCTCCCCGGAGGACCACCTGACGGCGGCGCGCAACCTCGTCGCCCTGCTGCAGGGCCCGGCGGCGCGCATCGCTCCCGGGCAGTTCGACGACGCGCTCGGCCTGGGGGGCCTGTCGCTCATCCAGAGGATGGGCAGGCCCCAGAGCCATGGCGGCGCCGGAGTCGTCGAGGCCGCTCCCGAGACCTACCGGCTGATGAAGGAGATCGCCGAGCATCTGGAAGAGACCCCGGAGCTCCGGATCCAGCTCCGGAGCATGGCCCTGATGAGCGAGCTCTCCCAGGCGCTCACCGGCAACGATCCCCAGAAGCTGTTCGCCGCGTTGCGGAAGATGGACTCCGAGGGCCTCGACTCCCTGGTCCCGGCCGGTCCGATGCGCTCCTACGCCCAGACGGTGTTCGAAACGATGGCGGCCCAGATGCAGCGGGCGGAGGAGGCGATGGCGTCGGGGAGGAGCGAGACCGACGTCATGGCGTCGAAGCGCGACTGGGACGACGGCGAGAACGAAATCATGGCCCTGTTCGCCGAGATGAGCCGACCCGGTCTGTTCTCGCCGAAGGAACTCGACGAGCTGACGGCCCGGCTGTCGAATCCCCCGCCGGGAGCGAAGCACGGTACGCAGATCTTCGCCGCCATGGGGGCGATGCTGGCCGGCCTGCGCTCCGGCCGGCCGGAGGAGGCGCAGCGGGCGCTGCGGATGCTCCAGGAGATCGCGAGCGTGGACGAGACGCTGACCTGGATGGTGCGGGGCATGCTGCCCACCGTGCTGCTCAACGCCATGCTGGTCGGCGGCAGCCTCCAGGATCTGGAGGGGGCGGAGGCCCTCATCGAGGACTTCCTGCCCGCCGGTGAACGCCCGGACGCCGGTGCCCTTCCGGACCTCCCCGGTGCGAGCGAGATCGTGACGATCACCCAGTGCATGCGCATCCAGGCGAAGACGATCCGGGCGATCGAGGACCGCGACACCGAGGCGCTCGAAGGGTTCGTGGGAGACCTCCTCGACATCCTGGACGCCGGTGGCACCGGCGAGGGAGTGGTCACCCTCGTCCCACTGTACGAACTGGGCCTGGTCCACCTCGCCCTCGCCTGGCTCACCGGCAGCGTCGACTCGCTGCGCAGCGCGGTGCACTACCAGGAGCAGGCGCTGACGACCCCCGGCATCGAGTCGATGCTCCGGCCGGTGATCGACATGAGCTGGGCACCGCTGCTGACCCTCGCCTCCTACCTCGAACCCTCCGTGGAACGCCTCCAGGAGGGCATCCGGCGTGCGCGATCGGCCCTGCAGGGCGTGCCCGCCATGGCCGACCAGCGGGTGCGGGCGCGCCAGGCGATCGGGCTGGCACTGGACGCGGTGTACGGGATGACCGGCGACCCGGCCGTCCTGGACGAGCTGATCGGTGAGCTGGACTGCCCCGAGGAGGAGCTGAGGACGGCGAGCGGGGCATCGGTCGCCCCGGTGCGCTGGGCACTGGCCGAGGCGTACGGGCGACGGGCGGCCCCCGGCGGGGACGACCTGGTCAGGGCGGTCGGATGCGCCCGGGAGGCGCTGCGCACCATCGCCGAGGACGTACTGCTCCAGCAGGGCGTCCAGCACGGCCTCCAGGTCGCCAGGACCGGTGCCAGCCGTGCGCTGGTCGCCGCCGGGTGGGCGGTCCGTGCCGGGCGGCCCGCGGACGCGGTGGCCTGCCTGGAGGAGGGCCGGGCCCTGGTCCTCGGCGCGGCCGCGGCCTCCGCCACGGTCGCCGACCGGCTGGCGGAGCGCGGCGAGCACGAACTGGCCGACCAGTGGCGCCGGGAGACCGCCCGGGGAGGCACCGTTCCCCGTGCGGGAGGCAGCCGGTCGGAGCTGGCGGAGGTCGTGCTCGGCGAGTCGTTCGGCACCCCGGAACTGCCGAGCGCCCTGCGCCGCCGGGCCCTGGAACTGCTGCGCCCCGCCGGCGGGGAGGAGGCCCCCGGGCCGATTCCCGACGCGTCCGAGCTGGTCGCCGCCGCCGGGCGGGCGGGGATCGACGCGCTGGTGTACCTGCTGCCGGGGCAGGGGGACACGGACGGTTCCGCCGTGCTCCTGGCACCGGGACGCGATCCGTGGACGCTGCCGCTGCCCGGTCTGTCTGCCGGGGGCCGGCTCCCGCTCGACGGCTATCTGGACGCCGCGGCCCGGCACGCCACCGCCCGGCGGGGGCAGCAGCGCTGGGAGGTCGCGCTGGACGAGCTGTGCGCCTGGGCGGGCGAGGCCGTGATGGGGCCCGTGCTGGACGAACTCGGGCTGTGGGAGAGGGCACTCGCGGAATCCGGCCTGACGGGCGGGGCCGCTGCGGCGGCCGGGACTCCTACGGGCGGAACCACGACGGCCGGGGCCCCGGCGGAGCCGGTCAGGCTGACCCTGATCGCCTGCGGGAACCTCGGTGTGGTGCCCTGGCAGGCCGCCCTGCTCACGGTGCCCCCGGCACCGGGATCGTCACCGGTACCGGGAACGGCACAGGAGTCGGCACCGGAACCGGGATCGGTGCCGGGCGGTCGGCCCGCCACGGTCCGGGCGTGCGAGGTGGCGGTCCTCTCGTACGCCGCGTCCGGCCGGGAGTTCGCCCGGTCGTCCGGCCGGGACCGGCTGCCGACCGCCCTGGGGCAGGCGCTGGTGTGCGTACCGGGCTGGGACCTGGACGGGGCCGAGGACGAGGTGCTGGCCCTGGCCGACACCTACTACCCGGACGCCGCCCTGTACGGAAGCCTGATGACCCGCGAACCGGTCCCGGCACCGCCCGAGGGGACCCCCGACGAGGTGCTGGCGCTCCTGGGGGCGGGGCCCGGCCGGGACGCCACCGGGCGCGTCGCCCTCGTCCACCTGGCCTGCCACGGGGTGGCCGGGCCCGACCCCGCGGCCTCCGCGCTGGAGCTCGGCTGGCCGGAGGACGCCGAACCGGAGGCGGGCCGGCTCACGGTCACCGCGTTGCTGGACACGCCGTTCGACCGCACGGAGAGGGCGGGCGGCCCGCTGGTCGTGCTCAGCGCCTGCGAGACGGACCTCAGCACCCGCGACCACGACGAGGCGCTGACGCTGACCACGGCCCTGGCGCACCGGCTGGCCGCCGACGTGGTGGGCTCCCGCTGGACCGTCCCGGACGTGGCCTCCTCGGTCCTGATGACCGTCTTCCACGACCGGCTCGACGCCGGACTGGCCCCGCCGGACGCGCTGCGGGCCGCCCAGCGCTGGATGCTGGCGCCGCCCGGCAGCCGGTCGCCGGTGCGCGGCCTGACACCCGAACTCACCCGTGTTGCGGAGGAGTTGGACCTTTCGGTGCCGTTCGTCTGGGCCGCCTTCATCCACCAGGGCAATCCCGGACCGTCCCGCCGGGCCGACGCCCACGGCGGGAAGACCCCCGTCACCGCGGAAGGAGAAACCCGGAGATGACCCCCGACGCGTTCCTCGCCCTGCTCCGCACCCACTGGCCGATGACCCTCGCCGCCCTCGACGGCGACCGGCGCGTGCGGCTGCGCGACGGTCTGCGCGACCTCGCGGGGGCCGGTGACCGCAAGTCGGTCGAACGGGCCCTGCGCACCCTGCGGGTGCAGCTGCGGGCCCTGCCCTCCGACCACCCGGTGGCCCGGGAGCTGAGCGGCGCGGTCCGCTACGCGCCCGCCCCGGTCGCCCCGACCGTGGACCGGGCCCTGCTCGGCGAACTCCTCGACGTGTTCGCCGACCCCCCGCCCGACCCCGGGGAACTGCTCCGGACCGCCCAGGAACGGCTGTGGCGGACCCCGGCCCTGGACTCGGCGGAACTCGGCCCGGAGGCCGCGGACGACCCCGCGTCCGCCGGTCTGATCAGGCTGAGCCACCCCGGGTCCGGGGACCGTTACCCCCGCTTCCAGTTCGTCCCCGGCACGACCGAGACGCGGCCGGTGGTGCGCCGCGTCAACCACATCCTGATGGCCGACAAGGACCCCTGGGGCGCCGCGGACTGGTGGCTCGGCGGCAACGGCCGCCTGGCGGGCGTCCCGGCCGAACTCATCGGCACCGTCCCCGACGAGGACCTCGCACGGGCCGCCCTCGAACTGGTGGGGGGCTGCTGATGGACCGGATGCCGCCCACCGGCGTCACCATGCGGCCCCTGCGGCACATCCTGCCCGAGGGGACCGAGCTCTGGCGCTGCCACGAGCACGAGTTCGGCCCCGGGTCGTTCAACCCCAACACCGCCCACCCGTACTTCGGCGGCAACCGCTTCGACGCCACGGAACAGGATCCCTACCCCTTCCTCTACGCCGCGCTCGACCCGGTCACCGCCCTCTGCGAAGTCCTGCTGCGCTCGGTCGACTTCGCGGACCGCACGGCTGTGCGGCTGATCCCGTGGGCGCAGGCGTCCCGGTACACGCTCTCGGTGCTGCGCACCACCCGTGAGCTGTCGCTCGTCGATCTGACGACGGCCGAGGGCCTGGCCGCCGTCTGGCAGGACTCCTGGCTGGTCGACGCCGAGGCCGCCGAGTACCCGAAGACCCGTTACTGGGTGCGGCTGATGCGCGAGCACGCCGCCGGGGTGCACGGTCTGGTCTGGGAGTCGAAGCGGTGCCGGCCCAGGAGCGCGCTGCAGCTCTTCGGCGACCGCTGCGGGCAGGACCCGCTGGCCGCCGATCCGGAGCGCGCGCTGCGGCTCGACTCCCCCGAGGGCGTGGCCGAGGCGAACCGGCTGCTCAACCCGCTCCGGGCGGTCGTCTCGACCCCGTGGCCGCCCTGACCCGCCCCTGACCCCCGGCGCCGCGCCCGGCCCGGGGGTCAGCAGGCCCCGTCCCCCGCGATGCGGACGGTGCAGCCGACCCGGAGGCCCAGCCGGACGCGGTCCCCGTGCCGCAGCCGGTGCCGCACGCCGGGCAGGAGGTGGCCGTCGTTCACCCAGGTGCCGTTCAGGGTGCCGTCGGTCTCCTCGGCGACCCAGACCGTGCCGTCGGGGTCGACGGTCACACTGGCGTGCCGGCGGGACACCGTGGACAGGTCCTTGAGCGCACCGGCCGAGGCGGGGGCCCAGTCCGCGTCCCGGCCGAGGCGCAGCGGTTCGCCGGGGCGCACGGGCAGGGACAGGGCCAGGGTGTCGAAGTGCAGCACCGCCGGGGCACCGGCCGGCATCGCGCCACGGCCCCCGCCTCCGCCCCCGGACCCGCCTCCGTCCCCGACCGGGGCCAGACAGCGTGGACAGAGCGAGGCCCCGGGCAGCACGAGGGCCGCGCAGCCGGGGCAGCGCGCACCGGAACCGGCGGTGTCCGGGGGCGGCGGGACCAGGACCGGCCCGCGCGGCTCCTCCTCCGGGATGTCCTCCCAGTCGTCGTCCCAGCCCTCGTCCCGGTCGTCCCGGCCGTCCGGATCCTCCCCGTCGTACCGGGGCGGCGTGGTCATCGCTGTCCCGGCACGAAGGCGGGGGACGCTTCGGTACGGATCTCCACCAGGCCGTCGGCGCGTTCGTGGATCTCCTGCACGGAGACGGTCCAGCCCGCGCCGATCGCCGGATCGGCGAACAGGACCCGGGCCAGCGGGTTGATCAGGTGGGTCTCCAGCGCCATGCCGATGCCCCGGCCGCCGTTCCACTGGTCGTGCGTGCAGTACTCGGTCAGCTGGTCCCGTGCGTGCGGGGAGAGTTCGAGCGAGATGTCGTGCTCGGCCAGCAGCTGGCGCCGGATGTTGTCGATCTGGAGCCGCATGATCCGTTCGGCCACCTCGCCGGAGATGAAGTCGAAGACCACCACGTTGCCGCCGAGCCGGTTCATCAGCTCGGGCCGGCCGATGACGTGCTCGAAGTGGCGCTTCACGTTCAGCCGCACGGTCCGTGCCAGTTCCCGGTACGGGGTGCCGGGGCGGACGATCCACTCCCGTTCCTCGGTCTGCGGATCGGTGCGCTGCACACCCAGGTTGGAGGTGAAGATCAGTACGCACTCGCTGAAGTACGTGGTGACGCCCTGCCCGTCGGTGAGCCTGCCGTCCTCCAGCACCTGGAGGAACTTGTCGAGGACCCCCTTGTCGGCCTTCTCGATCTCGTCGAACAGGATCACCCGGAACGGGTTGGCGCGCACCGCCGTCGTCAGCTCCCCGCCCGCCTCGTACCCCACGTATCCGGGCGGGGCGCCCACCAGGCGGTCCGCCGAGTGGGAGGAGGAGAACTCGCTCATGTCGAAGCGCAGATACGCCTGGTCGCTGTCGAACAGCACCGAGGCGACGGCCTTGGCCAGCTCGGTCTTGCCGGTGCCGGTGGGGCCCGCGAAGAACAGCACGCCGCGCGGCCGGTGCCCCGGACTGGTGGCCTGGGCGCCCGAGAGCCCCATCGCGGCCCGCTTGAGGATGTCCAGCGTCATGGAGACGGCCGCCTCCTGACCGAGCACCCTCTCCGGCACGGTGCGCTCGCCCTCGATGATCCGCTGCCGGATCTCGTCGCGCCGCCACGGGTTCTTCTCCACCCCCAGCCGGTACATCCGCACCGCGTCGGGCATGGCGTCGAACGGGATGCCCCGGGCGACGGCCAGGTCGAGGGACTGCCGCATGGCCCGCAGCGGCAGCCCGACACTGGCCCGTGCGAAGGCGTCCACCGGGTCCTTGCCGGTCGCCCCGCCGCCGGTGCGCGGCCCGTCGTCGTCCGAGGGCCCCCGCCGGTCCCCGCCCGGCCCGGTGTGCTCGTGGCGCAGGAGCGCGGCCATCCGACGGCGTTCGTCGGCGTCCGGGTCGGGCACCGCGATGGTGCGGATGCGCTCACTGCCGGAGACCAGCCAGTTCGGCAGGTCGCGTTCGCCCTCGGCGAGCCAGATGACCGGGTTGAACAGCGGTGCGGTGCCGGTGCTCACGGACGACGGCGGCACGCCCGGCGGCAGCGGTACGGGCCTGGCCTGCTCGGCGAGTTCCAGGCAGGACACGAAGAAGTCGCGTTCGGACTCGGTGAGCCGGGTGACGTCGGTGGTGAGCCGGGCGGCGTGCTCGATGAGCAGGACGACCCGGAGGGGCTCCAGCGGACGGCCGTTGCCGTGACCGGAGCGCCGGTGCTCGGCCCAGCCCGTCACGATGCCGCGGAGCTGCGGTTCCATGTCCATGAGGACCGGCGGGCGGTGCCGGTCCCGGCCGCCGGACTGCTGCGTGACGCGCAGCAGTTCCTCGACCATCAGCTGTTCGGGGCCCGGCACGACGCGGAAGCCCCGGATCTGGTCGTAGCGGATCAGCGCCTGGTACCCCAGTCTGCGCAGGGCGTTCCACACGACCTCGGCCAGCGAGTGGTGGGCGTCCCGGGACCGGCGGCGCACCAGGTGGAGGTCCTGGATGTTGCCGTGCAGGACGTACTGGGAGTGCACGCCCAGGGTGCTCGTCAGCTCCTCGACGAACAGCGGCACCGTGCGCTCCGGGGGGTCGGGGCGTTCCGGGCCGTGCTCCGTCGCGTCGTCCCGGTCCTTGGCCAGTCGCGGGCCGTGGCCCGGCCGGTGCGTGCGGTCCCCGTGGGACCGGGTGTCCTCGGTGCCGTGGATGTCCACGCCGTTCCTCCGCATCCTCGTTCTCGTGCTCGTCCTCGGCCGTGTTCGCGTCGGCCGTGCTCGTCCTCGGCCGTGTTCGCGTCGGCCGTGCTCGTGCCGTCCGTCAGCGGCCGTCGGTCGGTACCGTGCGGTGCCGGGGCCGGGCGTCGTCCCTGGAGTCCCTGGAGTCCCTGGTGTTGCTGCCGTCCCTGACGCCTCTGTCGCCGACGGTGTCCTCGTCGAGCACGAGGACGCCCTCCTCGCCCCGGGTGCCGGGCACGGTGCCGCTGCCCTCCAGTGCGAAGTCCAGGGCGACGCCGAGCCGGCGGGTGATCTCCCGCAGCCGGTCCAGGTGACCGCCGGCCCCGCGGCACCGTTCGTCGTCCAGGGCGAGCGCGTCGGCGTCGCGGGTGCCGGGCCGTTCGCGGCGCATGGTGGCCACCCGGGCCCGCTCCCCGTCCAGGACGATTCGCAGCCAGTGCTCGTCGCCCCAGCCGGGCGGGGTCCAGTCGAGGCGGAGGAGCCGTTCGCGCGGGTGCGACGAGTCGGCAGCAGGGGTGTCGTGGTGGTCCGTTCCCAGGACCGCGATCCGCAGCATCCGCTCGACGTACCGGTGTTCCAGCTCCGCCAGCCGTTCCGCCACCCGGTCGTCCACCTGCTGCTGCTCGTGGGGTTCCAGCCGGCGGCCCTCGTCGAGCACCCGGCGCAGCAGCGCGGTCTCGGCCGGGGCGGGCGGCAGCGGGTCGGTGCCCTGCGGGGCGGTGGTCTCCAGGAAGTGGAGCTGTGCGGCGGCCCGTTCCTCGGCGTGCCGGCGGGCCCGCACGGCGCGGTTGGTGTCGGCGACGAAGCGGCGTGCCTCGCGCAGATGGGTGCGGGCCTTGAGCGGGCGGGTCGCGGCGGCGGCGATCGCGTGCCGCACCGCCGCGGTGGCCGGTGCGGCGTCCTCGGCGGTGGCTGCCACGTCGAGCCGGGCGAGCAGTTCGGCCCCGATCCGTACGGCGTCCTCGTGCCGCAGCTCCTCCGCGCCGGGCGGCTGCGGAAGGGCCTCGTCCGCCCTGCGGGCGACGGAGGGGTCGGCGTCCCGCGCGGCGTCCGGCCGCGACCGGTGCTCGTCCAGCACCGCGGCGCGCCGGGCCCGCAGTTCACGCTGCCAGGCGTCGTCCTCCGGTTCGGCGAAGGGGGGCGGGGTGGACCGCAGCACCCAGTCGGCGTGCGCGGCCTCGGCCCGGCACGTCCGGTCCGCCAGGACGGCCAGCTCCTCGCGCAGCCGGGCCAGGGGCATGCCCACCGGATCGAGGGGGCCGGGGAGGTCGGGCTGCGGCGGCCGGGGAGCGCCGGGCGGGGCCGTGCGCGCGGCCCGCCGCACCCGGGCGAGCAGCGCCGCCCGCCGCGCGTTCGCCCGTGCGGCGGCGAAGGCGGCGGCCTCCCACTGCCGGGCGGCGGTGGCGGCCACCTCCTGCCGGTGTTCGAGACAGGCCTGTTCCTCGGCGGCCCGTACGGCCGCCGCCGCGAGCACCTGGGTGGTGACGAGGGCGGCCCGGCCGGCCAGCAGCGCCCCGCTGAGCGCGCCCAGGGCGACGGCCGCCGGGGCGAGGAGTTCCTGCAGGCCCTGGGCCGCCGCGTCGGTCAGGTGCCCGGCGGCCTGGTGGGCGGCGTCCGCCACCCCCGGCACATGGGCGATGTCGGGGTGGGCCAGGGTCTGGAGGTGCGAGGCGAGGCCGTCGGCGGGTGCGTAGCCCATCCCGGGCATCACCTCGGTGATCGACGGCAGGGCGATTCCGGCGCTCATCGGCGTCCTCCCCGGGTTCCGTTCAGGTTTCCGCCATGGGCTCCACCCCGGTTCACGCCCCGGTTTCGGCCCGGGGGCCGGCTCCGGCCCATGCCCCGGTTCAGGACCTGCGCGGTGCGCAGCCGGTTCTGTTCCAGGCGCCAGGAGACCGCGCGGTACACCGTCCAGACGGTGAGCGCCACGACGGTGCCGACCGGCCAGGCCCAGGGCGCGGTGGTGACGGAGTGGACGCCCAGGGCCACCACCGCGGCCAGCAGCGCGGCCGACGGCAGCAGGGTGCGCAGACCGCGCGACCGGGCGAACCGGGCGGGCCGCTCCGACGTGGCGATCAGCCGCCCGGCGAGCGACCGCCGGGGGTGGTAGTGGGGCGGTCCGATGAACGCCGCGGCGGACAGTTCCAGGGCGAACACCGCGGCGGCCGCGGGCAGGGCCAGCGCCCAGGCGAGCACGACCGCCTCCTGATCGGCCCAGCCGACGACGTCGGAGAGACCGATCAGGAACCCCCACGGGACGGTGGCCAGCGTGGCGCCGAGCAGCGCCCAGCCCAGCGTCGGCGGGCGCTCCATCCGCCGTATCCAGGCCAGGGCGGCGTCATGGTCGGCGGCGAGCAGCCGGTCGGCCTCCGCCTCGGCCAGCTCGTTGTGGCGCACCGCGGCCTCGGCGGTGGCGACATCGGCCAGCAGCCGTGCGACGAGCAGGCGCGGGGCGTCGTCCGGGTCGGCGACGAGCCGGGTGTACCAGCCGACGGGTACGGCCATGCCGGCCCGTACCGCGTCGGCGCCCCGGGCCAGTTCCGCCGCGGCCCGCCCCGGCTCGTGGGCCAGGCGCAGCAGCAGCGCGTCGACGGTGCGGTTGCGGCGCAGCCGGAGGCGGGCGGTGGCGCGGTCACGTGGCCCGCGCGCCAGGATCTCCTCCGTCAGAGGCCGCCAGGCGGAGCGGTGTTCCATCCACCGCCGGTGCACCTCGTCGAGTCCGGCGCCGCCCGGACGTTCGGCGAGCAGGGGCAGCAGCTCGTGGCGCAGCAGGTCGTCCAGGAGCGCGTGGGCCTCGGCGTCGCCGTTCACGACCGCCGCGGTCAGCTTCCGGATGCCTTCGGTGTTGAGTTCCCACCCGTGGTGGGAGACCTCCAGCAGCGGGCCCAGCCAGTTGATCAGCCGGGTGGTGGTCCGGGCGTCCGGCGCTTCGGAGAGCTCCGCGCGCAGGGCGACGAGCCGCTCGTTCTCCTCGGTGTCGCGGTCGGGCGAGCCGATGAACTGTCCCAGCCACTCGACGAGTTCGGCCCGCCGTGCCCGGCGGGACAGCAGCCGGCCGGTGGCGACGCGGTTGATGCCCATGAGGAGGGCCAGTTCCTCGGCGCTGGTGACCTCCCGGCCCATGAAGAGGAAGGGGCGCAGGGTGCGCCGGGGCGGCAGGTCGTGCGGTGCGGCGCCGGACGTGCGGGGCGCGACCGGCGGGGACTCCCCCCGCAGCCAGGCCGCCACCTGCTCGCCGCTCCAGCGGTGCTCCGGGGCGCGGGTGAGCAGCCCCTGGCAGAGCATCAGCAGCCGGGGATCGGTCACCAGGGGGAGTTCGGGGTCGTGGGTGGCGACCTCGGTCAGGACCTCCTCGTCGCCGCGGAAGTCGATCGGGTGGCTGCCGCCGGCCAGTTCGGCGACGACCATGCCGAGCGACCACCAGTCGACGGCGGGGGTCACGGCCTGCCGGTGCGGGGCCGCCTCCGGCGCGAGGTAGAGCGGTTTGCCCACCCAGCCGCGCCGTCGCGGCCGGTCGCGCTGCGGTTCGTGCACCGCCGCGCCGAAGTCGATCAGCACCAGTTCGGTGCGGTCCTCGTTCTGGATGCGCACCATGATGTTGTCGGGCGTGACGTCGCGGTGCACGATGTCCCGCGCGTGGATGGCGACCAGCGCCGCGTGGAGCTGTTCCACGACGGCCCGGACCAGGGCGGGCGGCAGCGGCCCGGGGTGGTCGGCGAGGTAGCGGGCGAGGTCGGTCTCGCCGTACGAGAGGGTCAGGTCGTAGGGGTGGCCGTCGGCGGTCCCGCTCTCCAGCAGCCCGGCGACCGACCCGCCGAGCCCGCCGGGCCCGTCCGATCCACCCGGCCCGTCCGATCCACCCGGCCCGTCCGGTCCGCCGGGACCGTCCGGCCCCTCGGCCAGGATGCGGCGGACGCCGGGGTCGGGGCCGAACCGGTGGTGGTACCACTTCAGCACGAGGGGCACGTCGGCGGGCGCGTGCCGGGCCTCCCGGTCCTTGACCCGCAGCACCACGGCCTGGGACGGGCGGCGGACGTCGCTCAGCACCTGGGTCAGGTCGAAGCGTCCGCCCAGCGCGGCCGGCACCCGGTCCAGCCCCCTGCGGGTCTCCGCGTCCCGCGGATCGTGGTGGCCGGTCCCGGGCTCGTCGACATCCATTTCGGTGGGCGGCGGCGGAACAGTCATGCGACATGCCTTCCGATGACGGTGACGGACAGGACGGGCAGGACGGGCGGGACGGGCAGGACGGGCAAGGTGGACAGGACGGGCAGGACGGGCGAGACGGCGACGGTGACGGGCGGGACGGGCGGGACGGGCGGGACGGCGACGGTGACCGGCGGGATGCGGGCGGCAGCCGTGCCGCCGGGCCGGATCGAGTAATTCCGTTTCATGGCTCGGCAGTTGCCGGGACGTGCGCCGTCACGTGCGCCGGGGCGGTGCGTCCGGCATCCGGTTTCGGACGGCCGGACAAGGTTGCCGAAAGGCGCTCCCGCGGGCGGACGGGCGGGCATATCGTGTCGGGCATGAGCCAGGAGACCCAGCCCTCCTCGTCCGCTCCGGAGCCCGAACCCACGCCCCCGAAGTCCCCGCCCGCCCCCGGCCGGGGGCGTTCCGACGAGCGGTCCCGTGCCGGAGGGCGCCCCCTCCCGCCGCTGCCCGGCGCCGAACGGCTGGCCGCGGAGCTGCGGGCGCTGCGCCGGCCCGGCCTGTCCGGTCTGCGCACCCTGCGGCCCGAGGCCCTGATCAGGGTGGCCGCCGCCGCGGGCCTGTGCGGTGGGTTCGACGACGAGGCCGCCGGGGTGGAGACACTGCTGAAGGCCGGTGTGCGGCACCTCGGCGGGAACACCCTGTCCGCCGACGGCACCCGCGGCGATCCGCTCGCCAGGGCGGCGGCCCACACCTTCGGGCTGCTGCCGGACCGGCGGGGCGTACCGGGCCAGGACCGCCGCAGGGCCGCGGCGGCCGTCTACGGCGTCACGCCCGAACGCTTCCGCAAGAGCCAGGAGCGGGAGGTGATCGCGGAACTGGCGCTGGCGGTACTGGCGGTGGCCCGGACGTCCGCCGCCGGACCGCCCCCGGAGCTCCCCGCGGTCCCGGCCGTGCCGGAGGGCGGCACGCTGCCCGTGCGGTCGCCGGACCCGGTGCCCGATCCGCCGACCCGGCTGACCGGACCGCCGCTGCCGGCCGCCGCCGCGCACCGCATCACCGTGCACGTCGCGTCCATCGAACTGCTGCGGGACATCGACATCCTGGTGTCCTCGGAGAACATCTACCTGGAGATGTCCAAGACCTTCCGCTCCACCGTGTCCGGGTCGCTGCGCCGGGCCGCCGCGATACGCGACGAGAGCGGCGAGACGGTCGACGACGTCCTCGTCCGGGAACTGGTCGAGTGGATGCGGGCCCACGGCCGGGCCGGGCTCCCGGTGCGTCCCGGCACCGTCGTGCCGACCTCGCCGGGCGCCCTCGCCGAGCGCGGCGTGCGCCGTATCCACCACGCGGCCGTGGCCTCCCCGACGAGCGACGGCCACGGCTACCGGGTCGATCCGCACGTGCTCGCGGAGGCGGTCTCGGCCAGCTTCCGGCTGGCCCGCGCGGAACGCGACCGGTTCGACCCGCCGCTCTCCTCCCTCTGCTTCCCGCTGCTCGGCGCGGGGCACGGGCTGCCGCCGGAGAAGGCGGCGCGCTGGCTGTGCTGGGCCGTCCGCGAGGAGCTGAGCCGCGACCCGTCCTGGACGGTGCACCTGGTGGCCCAGCGCCCCGAACTGGCGAAGCTGCTCACGGTCGCCAGCTCCGCTCCCTGAGTCGTAGCCCACGTTCCTTCAGCCACCTTTCCCAACGGGGTAGTTCGCCTCGCCGCGGTACGCCGTAGAGCCGTACGGCGGGGGGTCCGGCCGGTTCGCCGGAGGTCCGACCGGACTCCACGACGACCTGCACCGCCGGTCCGTCCGCCTCCCGGTCCAGGTGCGGCGCGTACCGGATCCGGCCGAGGCCGGTACGGGGCGTCAGCCGCTGGTTCGCGGAGCCGCGCCACACCAGCCCGGTCGGTTCGGCGACCCGGAACCGGCCGGTCACCACGGCGTCCGCGGACGCCAGGGCGGAGCGCCGGGCGGCGTCCAGCTCGGACTCCTCGTAGCCGGTGTAGACCAGCAGGTCGGCGGGGAGCCCGTCGCCGGTCGCGCCGGGGCGGGTCAGTCCGGACCTCAACCGGGCGGCGCCCCGGAGCAGTTCGGCCAGGGCCGCGGGCTGGGCGAGCGGTTCGCCGCCGCTCACCGTCAGACCCGCGGCGCCCCGGCCCAGTGCGTCCCGCCACAGCTCCAACAGCCGTTCCACGTCCATGGGTTCACCGCCCCGCGGGTCCCAGGTGTGCCGCGACATGCAGCCGGGGCACGCCAGCGGGCAGCCCTGAAACCAGATGCCGAGGCGCCTGCCCGGTCCCAGCGTCTCCAGCGGGAAGTGCGTCCCGCCGACCTCGACCCGCATCGGCCCTCCCCCTTCCCGCCGGGCCGCCCGCCCCGGCGCCGCCGAGCGGGCCCGGGAACGCCGGCGGATGCCGTCGGACGCCGGCGGGCACCCGGCGGATGCCGCCGGGCGCCGTCGGCGTCCCCCGTCAACGAGTATCCGGCGGACGGGCCGGGCGCGGCCCATTTCTCCCGGTTGTTCTCCGGGCGTTTCCGGGTGCCGTCCGGTCGTTTTCCGGGCCTGTTCCGGATGCATTCCGGGAAATGCCCGCCGGGCCGAATGCGCAGGTGAAAGGCCGGTAATTTCTATTGTCCGGCCGGTTGCGGTCCGTTCTCCCGATCCTGCCCCGGGCCCTTCCGGCGATGCGCCGGAAGGGGCGGAACGGCGGGGGCCGCGGCCGGGTCGTGCCGTTCGGAAGGGGCCGCCGCAGCGGTCCCGGACGGAGAAAAGGGCGGTTGCCGGGAGGTGATCGCGCGGGGGAAGGGGATTCCGCCATGAGAGCCGACACGAATGGTTTCATCAGTTCGGCCCGGTATGTCTGGAGCAACCGGGTCACGGCAATTCACGACCGACATCAGGGCCGCAGGGACGCGCCCGGTCTCCGGGACCGGATCGCCGCGCTGCCGCACCCGGACGACCTGCCGCACGACGTCACCGACCAGTTCCCGGAGCTGCTGACCCCGCACGTGCAGGGCATCCGGGCGAGCGCGTCGCGCGGGGCCGACCGACTGCGCTCGCGGCTGCTGCACGACGAGCGCGAACTGTGCGCGCGGATCCACTCCGAGTCGGTGCGGGTGGCCGCCCGGTACGAGGAGCTGCGGGATCCCGCGCCGGCCGCCCTCGCCCGGTACGGCGAACTCATCGGTGTGTGGCGGGCCTCGGCGGGGGTGTGCCGCTCCCGGGCCGCGGTTCTGACCCACGAGGCGAACCAGCGGCTCGCCCGTTACTGGACGGCCGTCCTGACGAGTGTTCATCCGCTGCCGGAGGAAGGGGAGTTCCCTTCCTGCGGTCCGCACTGGCTGCCCGGCCGCGTCGCTCTCGACGAGTCCTGGCAGCACACCGACGACTGGCTGCGGGGGGACGGCGGGCTGCTGCCCTCCCCGGCCGCGGACCGGGCCGGCCACCCGGTGACCCGCGCACTGGCCGTCCTCGACGCGGAGCCCGTGCGGGGGACCGGGAACGGCACCCCGGCGGGGGCGGGACGGGGGCACGGATGACCCGCCCGGACCCGGCCGCCGCCCCGGCGCGTGCCGCACGGCGTCCGGTGACCGCCGCCCCGGCGCGTGCCGCACGGCGTCCGGTGGCCGCCGACGCCTTCCAGGAGACCGCGAACCACCGCACGAACACGGAGAGAGCCATGAACGTGCCCCATCCGCCCGGTCGTCCGCACGTCGTCGCCGTGCCGCCGCGCCGGTCCGGCCGCTTCCGGCGCACCGCCCGCGCCCTGGCACTCGCGGCGTCGCTCGCGGTGTCGCTCGCGGCCGTCACCGGCTGCACCGCCTCCGCCGAGGCCCTCCGCACGCCGTGCGGGCTGGTCATCGACGGATCGGGCTCCGGGGCGGCCGGCGGCCGGGGCTTCGACGCCGAGGCCAAGCTCAAGTCCACGCTGGTCCCCTTCCTGACCGACCGGAGCTGCGGCACCCTCGCGTTCGCCCCGGTGACCCGTTCCTCGCAGACCTCCTCCTGCCGGGTCGGGGACGTGGACCTCGACCCGCCGGCCGACGAGACCACCGACCGCGACAGCCTGCGCAGGTCGACGCGGGTCGTGGCGATCAAGAGCGCGCTCACCATGCTCGAGTGCGCCCGTACCCAGGGCGGTTCGGACGTGCTCGGCGCCCTGGCGCGGATCGGTGGGGCCATGCCGTCCGGCAAGGAGGCGCCGAGCCTGCTGGTGGTGAGCGACTTCGAGCAGGCCGACAAGGAGTTCACGCTCCGGGTGGGCGAGATCGCGACGGACGAGAGCCGTGAACGGGCCGTCGACACCCTGCTCGGCGCCAGGGGCGTGCCGGGGATCGCCGGGATGGACGTCTACCCCGTCGGCTACGGCATGCGCCACGACGCCAGGCCGAGCGAGTACCGGCCGTTCGACGCGTTCTGGACCGAGATCCTGAGCAGGAGGGCGAAGGCGCATGTCCACGACGACTACCGGAAGTGACCCCGAGGAGCCGCGCCGACGGCGGGCCAGGGTTCCGGGGCCGCTGCGCGGGAGGGACGGGCGCCGGGGCGCGGACCGCCGGGTCACGGCACCGGACGAGGGGCCCGAGCGCCGCCCGCTGGTCCTGACGGACCGGGAGCAGCGGCGGCTGATCGAGCAGGCCCGCAAACGCGGGGCCAAGGAGGCGGTGAGCAGGAAGCGGCTCCTGGTGCGCGGCCGGACCGTCCGGTCGGGGGCGTTCGACCCCTGGGTGCTGGGCAGTGCGGGCCTGGCGTCCTACTTCGCCGAACTCGCCTCCGTGCGCGACACGCTCCGGGCGCAGCTGTGGGAGCAGGCGGCGGACCGGGAGAAGCTGGAGCTGCTGCGGGACGCGCGCGCCAGGTCGGACGTGGAGGCGGCCGAGGTGGAGAGCCGCCTGCAGGACGACCTGCTGCGGGAGGCCGACGAGCAGGTCCGGTCCTCCTGGCGCGAGCTGAACCGGCTCGCGGCCCGTGCGGTGCGGTGGGACCGGTTCCGCGACGGGGTCCGGGAGCAGATCGAACGCCGCTGGATCAGGGCCCGGTTCCCGGACGCGGAGTTCCCCGGCGACGACGAGGGGGCCGCCCGCCCGGCGGGGGAACCGGCCGGGGCCCGCCCCGGGGAGGACCCCGCCTGGCGGGACGGGCACGATCCCGCGGCCGGACCCGCGCCCGCGCCGGTTCCGGACGACGGCGCGGCCGACGACGACTGGCAGTCGCTCGACCCCGCCGGGGACACGGACCCCGGCCGACCCGTCCACGGCCGGGGCCCCGCCCCGGTCGGGGAGCGGGGGCCGGAGCTCCTCGGCGGCACGGTCCCGCCGCCCGGCCGGGAACCGGGCTGGGAGGGCATGCCGAACCGTCCGGGCCTGCCCGCGTGGCTGATCTGGGCGATGCTCCTGGTCATCGCGGCGGTCGAGATACCGATCTACTGGGTCGCCTTCCAGCCCTTCCACGGCACGGGCAGCAATGAGAGCGACTTCCTGTCCGGCACCCTGGCGATCTCCACCGCCGTGCTGATGGTGCTGCTGCCGCACCTGGCGGGGCGGACCCTGCGCAACCGTGCGGCGACCGGTTCCCTCAAGGCCGCCGCCCTTCCGGCCCTGGCCCTGCTGGGGGTCTGGGGGTTCTCCGGCTGGACCCTGGGCGATCTGCGGGCCAGGCTGGTGCTCAGGCGCCCCGACTCCATCGAGACGCCGGCGGACGTCAAGGACTTCGAAGGCGCGGGGGACCTCGCCCAGTCGCCGACGCTGGCGGACAGCCTCCATCTGTCCGCGGACACCATCACCTGGATGTTCGTGGCGCTGCTCTTCCTGTCCGGGGGCGTCGGCTTCCTGCTGGGGCTGCTCAAGGAGCACCCGTACCTGGACGCGTACCGCTCGGCCCTGGAACGCCGGGCCGATCGGGTCAGGCGGCGGGAGGAGGCCCGGATCGCCGTGGACCGCGCCCGCTCGCTCACGCAGACGGCACAGGAGCGTGCGGCCCGGCGCAGGGAGGCGGTGGACGCCCGGGTGCGGGCCACCGAGGAGCTGTACGAGGCGGCGGCCCACGCCTTCCTGGAGGGGGTGGTGGAGCGGTCGAGCGATCCCGCGGTGACCGAGGCGGCGATGCAGCTCTCCCGGACCTGGCCCCTGCTGCCGACGCCCTCCTCGCCACCGCCCTCGGTCAGCCGGAACGCGTGAGCACGGGCCCGCCGGGCGGGTACGGGGAAGGGGGCCGCCCGCCGGGCGGCCCCCTTCCCTCACATCACACGGGTCGTGTCACGCGTCGCGCACGACCGTCACCGGGCAGGTCGCGTGCTGGGTGACGTGCAGGCTGACCGAGCCGAGCAGGGTCGCCTTGAAGCCGCTGTAGCCGCGCGCGCCGACGACCAGCAGGTTCGCGCCCTTCGAGCGGTCCAGCAGGGCCTGGGCCGGGTTGCCGATCACAATGATCTTGCTGATCGCCGCCGCGCCCTCGGCACCCAGGGCCTCCTCCAGCGCCTCGTTGAGGGACACGGTCGCCAGGGCCTGCGGGTCGAAGTCCTCCGGCATGCCCGGCATCATCGACGCCCAGCTCGTCGCGGGGTACTCCCAGCTGTTGACGGCCTCCACCGTGTCACCGGTCAGCTCCGCCTGGCGCACGGCCCAGTGCAGTGCCTTGATCGACGACTCGGAGCCGTCAACGCCCACCACGATCCTGCCCATCACTGCCTCCAGCTCGGTTCGGCTCAGTGCGCAGAGGCGTCGTACGGAAAGAAAGTCGTACGACGCATCTTTCGCCCCAACTCTAATCAAACCGGGCAGAGCTGCCGGTGGTGGGGTCCCCGTGGCCGGGCCGGTCGGGTTACCGGCCCGGCCACGGGGGTGTCGGCCGGGCCGGGCCGGGCGGGGGGGGGCACGGCCCGGCCACGGGGGGTGCGGTCAGTCCAGGCGGAGGTCGGCGAGCTGCTGCTCGAAGGGCACGACCTCGTCGTCGAGCCCGAGCGTCCGCGACGCCCCGGACCGGGCCCGGCCGCCCGTGATCATGGCCGCGAGCTCGTTGCCCGCCCGCCGGATGCGGGACGGCAGGCCGTCGGTGTACTCGTCGCCGGACGATCCCCAGTCCTCCGACGCCGCGTACACGGACGTCGGGGCGACGGTGGCCCGCAGGTAGGCGAAGAGCGGGCGCATCGCGTGCTCCAGGACCAGCGAGTGGCGGGCGGTGCCGCCGGTCGCCGCGACGACGACGGGCCTGCCGGTCAGCGCCGTGTTGTCGATCAGGTCGAAGAACGACTTGAACAGTCCGCTGTACGAGGCGGTGAAGACGGGCGAGACGGCGATCAGGCCGTCCGCCTGCGTCACCTCCTTGATCGCCTCGTCCAGGGCGGCCGGCGGGAAGCCGGTGACCAGGTGGTTGGCGATGTCGACGGCCAGGTCGCGCAGCTCGATCACGCGGACCTCGACGGCGCGGTCCTGCTCGGTCAGCAGCCGCTCGCGGGCGGCGCCGGCCAGCCGCTCGGCCAGCAGCCGGGTCGAGGAGGGGCTGCTCAGGCCCGCCGACACGGCGACGATCCGCAGCGGCTCGGTGGCGAACGCGGTGGGCTCGGTGGACACGGTGGTCAGACCTCCTTCGTGGCGGTGCGGGCGGCGACGACGGCCGGGTGTACGGGGGCGGCGTCCGGGACCCCGGCCGGCCGCAGGTTGGCGAACTCCTTGCGCAGCACCGGGACGACCTCCTCGCCCAGGATGTCGAGCTGCTCCAGGACCGTCTTCAGCGGCAGTCCCGCGTGGTCCATCAGGAACAGCTGGCGCTGGTAGTCGCCGACGGCGTCCCGGAAGGACAGGGTCCGCTCGATGACCTCCTGCGGGGAGCCGACGGTCAGCGGCGTCTGCCGGGAGAAGTCCTCCAGGGAGGGGCCGTGGCCGTAGACCGGCGCGTTGTCGAAGTACGGGCGGAACTCCCGTACCGCGTCCTGCGAGTTCTTCCGCATGAACACCTGGCCGCCGAGGCCGACGATGGCCTGCTCGGCGGTGCCGTGCCCGTAGTGGGCGTAGCGCTGCCGGTACAGGTTCACCATCTTCTTCGTGTGCTCGATGGGCCAGAAGATGTTGTTGTGGAAGAAGCCGTCGCCGTAGTACGCGGCCTGCTCGGCGATCTCCGGCGAGCGGATCGAGCCGTGCCAGACGAACGGCGGGACGCCGTCCAGCGGGCGCGGGGTCGCGGTGAAGGACTGCAGCGGCGTGCGGAACTTGCCCTCCCAGTCGACGACGTCCTCGCGCCACAGCTTGTGCAGCAGGGCGTAGTTCTCGATGGCGAGCGGGATGCCCTGACGGATGTCCTTGCCGAACCAGGGGTAGACCGGTCCGGTGTTGCCGCGGCCCATCATCAGGTCGACGCGGCCGTCCGCGAGGTGCTGGAGCGTCGCGTAGTCCTCGGCGATCTTCACCGGGTCGTTGGTGGTGATCAGCGTGGTGGACGTGGAGAGGATCAGCTTCTCGGTGCGGGCGGCGATGTAGCCGAGCGTGGTGGTCGGGGAGGACGGGACGAACGGCGGGTTGTGGTGCTCGCCGGTCGCGAAGACGTCCAGGCCGACCTCCTCGGCCTTCTGTGCGATGGCGAGAGTGGCCTTGATCCGCTCGTTCTCGGTCGGGGTCCTGCCGGTCGTCGGGTCGGTGGTGACGTCTCCGACGGTGAAGATGCCGAACTCCATGGCCCGCCTCCAGAAACCTAGTTTGGTTGAACGTTGAACTATGTGGACACACCCTACAACGGAGTGCCCCCCTGACCTATTCCACGGTCCGTGGAGGGGTTCCGCCCCCGCGCGTACCCTGGTCGGTACGCGCGGGCCGAGGAGACCGGACCCGGGCCCGGACGGAGGCGGCACTGTGGGCGAGAGCAGCGGCGGGAGCGAGCGCTGGAAGGAGCGCGGCGTCGCGCTGCGCGTCTTCGTCTACGTCTTCGCCACGCACCTTTTCGCGGGCTTCGTCTGGATCCTGTTCTACGTCGGCGAGCACGCCAAGAAGTGAGGCGGGCGGAACGGGGCGGGGACGTGGACGGCGCCGATACGGAAGGCACCTGCACGGACGGTATCTGCACGGACGGTACCTGTACGGACGACACCGGTACGGGCGGCGCCCGCGCGCGGGACACCGGCGCGGACGGTGCCGCGGGGGCGCGCCTGGACGCGCTGCTCGCGGCGGACGACATCTGGAGCGCCCTGTTCGCGCTGGCCGAGGAGGCGCCGGCCGGGCTGCCCGACGCGATCGGGGTCCGCTACGGCCGGGCGTCGAAGACCGAGCGGCGGTACCTCTCCTGGCTGCTCGGGGCCCTCGGCGAGCAGGCCGTACCGGTGTTCCTGCGCCTGCTGGGCACGATCGGCGGGGACGACGCACGGGAACTGCTGGGCACGGCGGTGCAGCGGCGGCTGGGACTCCCGTCGGCCGAACTGCACCGGCTCGCCGGGGAGCTCGGCGCGATGGAACCCCTGGTCGACGCGATGGGACTGTCCGGGGACCCCGGCTTCGTGCCGTTCCTCGACGGGCTGCTGGACGACGAGCGCCTGCGCGGACGCGCGGCCCTGGCGCTGGGACGGCTCGGGGCGCGGGAGCGGACGGTGGCGATCGCCCGGCGCCTGCCCGGTCTGACGGGCCTGGAGCACGGCGCCTTCGTCGTGGCCCTGGAGCTGCTGGGCGACCCCGCGGCGATCCCCCACCTCCTGCGGGAGCTGGCGGAGGGCCGGGTCCCGGGCTGGGACGCGCACCACGCCCTGGTCGCCCTGACCGGCCAGGACCCGCTGCTCCCCCTGACTCCCCCGGACGGCGACCACGACGAGGCCCTGCGCCGCGCCTGGGCGCAGCGGTCGCCGGAGCGCCGCCGCGCCCCGTCGATCGGCCCCCTCGCCCTCGACTCGCCGCGCCGTGCGCGCTTCACGCTCGACGACGGCCGGGGCCGCGTCCGGATCGACTACGACCCGCCCGCCCCCGGCTCCTCCTGGCCCCGCTGGGACAAGTCGCTGCGGATCGACGGGGAGCGGGTCTACCACGTCGGTTCGGACTGCGGCACCTGCGAGACGACCCTGTGCCTGCTCGGCTGGCCGCCCCGGACGGCCCGGACGGGCGCGGACCGCCTGCGCGCCGCGCTGGCCGACGTGGACGACCTGGGCGCCGGTGTCCTCGACGCGGTGGCCCCGATCGTCGAGGAGCTCCCGTCCGGCCACTACCGCGCCCACCTGCTCGACCTCGACCTGGAGCGGGTGACCGACCCGGCCGCCTCCTGGACGACCCGGCGCCACGGGCTGCGGGCGGACGACGAGCGGTACGGCGGGGACCCCTCCGAGGACTGGCCGGGCGCCGGCCACTTCCAGCTGCGCGACCGCGTCCCCGGCGAGGTCCCGACGTACGGGGTGCTGCTCCCGTCCCAGCCCCTGGACGCGCTCGACGCGGACACGGTGGCCCGGCACGCCTCGGCGATCGCGGCGGGCCGCCGCCCCACCGCCCTGGCCCTGGGCTGGGTCGAGGACAACTACGTCGAGGCCGAGTACCCCGAGCGCTTCCTGGTCGCCGCCGTCCTGGACGGCCACCACCGGCTCGCCGCCCACGCGGCGGCCGGCGTGCCCGCCAGGGTCCTGCTCCTGGCCAGGGCGGAGGACAACCGGGGCCCGGACGGGGACTGGAGCAAGGCGTTCGACGAGGTGCTGGGACGGTTGTAGGACGGCCGGCGCAGGAGCGGGTCCGCCCCGGGCCCGATGCGACCCGGCACCACGCCCGTCTACGCTGCGGTCGCCGGTACGCAGAAGGGCGCACCGCCGACCGCAGAGGAGCCCCGCCGTGCCGTTCGCCGGACAGGCCCACGTCCGCATCGCCAGGCCGTCGCGGGACCTGGCCGCCGCCGAACGCTTCTGGGCGGACGGCCTCGGGCTCACGGTCCTGTTCCGCGCCGAGGCGGGCCGGGCCCCCGGCACGCACGACCTCCTGATGGTCGGTCACCCCGACGCGTCCTGGCACCTCGAACTCGTCCACGGCGGCGACCACCCCGTCGAGCCGCGCCCCACCGACGAGGACCTGCTCGTCCTGTACCTCGACGGACCGGTGCCGGAGGAGACGGTGGAACGCCTGCTGGCCCACGGCGGCACCCGCGTCCCCTCGCCGAACCCGTACTGGAACGAGTGGGGCGTCACCGTCGAGGACCCGGACGGCTACCGGCTCGTCCTCTGCCGACGCGGCTGGTCCAACGCCTGACGGCGCCACCGGGCGACGAAAGACCGGTGTCCCGCGCCGTCGGGCGGGTTACGCTTTGCCCATGACTTCTGCACCGTGCCGGAACTGGTGGCGCTCCTTCTAGGAGCGGCCGCCTCCCCTCTGCACGGAATCAGGGCCGTTCGAAACGGACGGCCCTTTTCTCTGCCCTCGTACGGGTGCGGATGCCGATCCCGGCGGGCCGTCCTCCACGCAACCAGCACCGCGAGGAGACAGACCCCATGAACACCGCCCCCGCCCCCGCCCCCGCCGTCGAGTCCGTGTCCGCCGCCGCCGGGTCCGCCCGGCGGCGCAGCGCCGAGCTGGAGGAGGAGATCCGGCGGGCCCCGGACCGGTTCCGGGTGATGACCGGGGACCGGCCCACCGGGCCGCTGCACCTCGGGCACTACTTCGGCACCCTCCACAACCGCGTCCGGCTCCAGGACCTCGGGGTGGACGTCTTCGTGATCATCGCCGACTACCAGGTGCTCACCGACCGGGACGTCGCCGACCGGCTCACCGGGCACATGGAGGCGATGCTGCTGGACTACCTGGCCGTCGGCATCGACCCGGAGCGCTCGACGGTCTTCAACCACAGCGCAGTGCCCGCGCTGAACCAGCTGATGCTGCCCTTCCTCAGCCTCGTCTCCGTCGCCGAGCTGAACCGCAACCCCACCGTCAAGGACGAGATCGCGCACTCCCGGCAGTCCACGGTCAGCGGGCTGATGTTCACCTACCCCGTGCACCAGGCCGCCGACATCCTGTTCTGCAAGGGGAACCTGGTGCCGGTCGGGCAGGACCAGCTGCCGCACCTCGAAGTGACCCGGACCGTCGCCCGCCGCTTCAACGAGCGGTACGGGGCGGTGTTCCCCGAACCGGACGCGCTGCTCTCCGCCGCGCCGCTGCTCCTGGGCACCGACGGCACCAAGATGAGCAAGAGCCGGGGCAACTCCGTCGCGCTCGGCGCCACCGCCGACGAGACGGCCCGGCTGATCAAGGGGGCGAGGACGGACGCCGAGCGGCACATCACGTACGAACCGGAGACCCGGCCCGGGGTGTCGTCGCTCGTGCTGCTGGCGGCGCTCTGCCTGGACCGCGACCCGCACGCGGTGGCGGAGGAGATCGGCGGGGGCGGCGCGGCGGCCCTCAAGCGGACGGTGACCGAGGCCGTCAACACCAGGATGGCGCCGATCCGGGCCCGGCGGGCCGAGTACGCGCGGGACATGGGGTACGTGCGGTCGGTGCTCCGGGCCGGGAACGAGCGTGCCCGCGAGATCGCCGGGGCGACGCTGGACGAGGTGCGCGGGGCCATGGGCGGCGTGCTCTGATCCGGGGCGTGCCGCACGGGTGGCCCGGTCGTCAGGCGGTGGGCTCCCCCGGCCAGGCGTCCCGGGCCGCGAGGTCCAGGATCAGGGCCGCGATGTTCCAGGCGTCGTCCGCGCCGCTGTGGTGACGGCCCTCCAGGGGGAGGCCCGCGATCTCCAGGGCCCGTGCCATGCCGGGGCGCTTGCGCAGGCCGTGGGCGGCGGTGAAGGGGATCTTGGCGTTGGTGTGGCGGTGGCCGAACGGATACCGGGTGCCGGTGGCCCGGCACTGGCGGGTGAACTGGTTGCGGTCGTAGTCGCCCCAGCTCGCCCAGGGCCGGGACCCCGCGTGGTGCTCGGCCGCCAGCAGCCGGCATGCCTCCGCGAAGGAGATTCCCGTGTCCACCTCCGCCTGGGTGAGGCCGGTCAGTTCGGTGCAGAAGTCGCCGACCGTGGACCGGGCGGGCCGGACCAGGATGCGGTGGCGGGCGACCCTTCCCGGGATTCCCGGCTTCCTCGACCCCTTCCGCACGGGGGAGGCCCCGGCCGCCGCGCCCAGGTCGACGACGGTGAGCCCGATCTCGATGATCTCGCTGACCGCGCCGGGCGGCGGCTGCCCGTCCCAGCAGGTCGCCTCGATGTCGATCACGTTGAGGAGGTCGGGGGCGTCGGTGTCCATGGGGGGAGGGTAGGGGGACGGGCGGACGCCGGGCACCCGGATTTCCGCCGCCCGCCCGGCCTTCCGGCCTTCCGGCCGCCCGGTTTTCGCGGGCCCGGCTCGTCCCCGGCCCGTTCCCGGCCCGTCCTCGGCAGGGCCTCGTCACGGCCTCGTCGGTGCCACCGGGCGGCGTCGGCGGAGCAGTTCGGCCAGGCCGCGGCGGGTCGCGGCGATCACCACGCGGTCCTGGGGGCGCAGCACGTACCCGGGGTGCAGGTCCCAGACCAGGCCGGACGGGCGGTCCGGGTGGCCGGGGGAGGGTGTGGCCAGGTCCGGGAGGCGGTCCTCGGGCGGGGTGGCGTCCAGGGCGAGGACCCGCCAGGCACCGGCCCGGAACGCCTGCTCCACCGTGCGGCCCTCCAGTTGCGAATGGCCCGCCACCTCGATCGCCGCGAACAGCATCACCTTCCGCTCGACCGGGATCGCGCCCAGGATCTGGCGCCCCATCATGGCGACCGCGAAGGACGGGGCGGCCAGGTGGGAGACGGACCGGGACCGGGTCACGGCCTGCGGGTGGGCGGTGCGCAGGGTGCGGTAGACGGCGGTGGCGAACTCGTCGTCGTACAGGCGCAGCGCCACGCGCAGGTCGTGCTTGACCGAGCGGGCGTACAGCGCGGCCTCCAGATTGGTGATGTCGGCGCTGGTCAGGGCGAGGAGCGCGCGGGCGCGCTGGATCTTCGCCGCCTCCAGGACGCCCTCCTGGGTGACGTCGCCCAGGACCACCGGCACGTGCAGCCGCCGGGCCACGGGGATGCCGCGCGCGTCCGGGTCGTCCTCCACGCACACCACCGGGATGTTGAGCTCGCGCAGCCGGACGAGGACCCTGGTGCCGATCTTGCCGAGGCCGAGCAGCACCACGTGGTTGGACAGGCCGCGCGGCGGGCGGCGCAGGGAGGACGCAGTGCGGATCGAGCCGAACGCCTCCAGCACGCCCGCCACGAGCAGCGGCAGCAGCATCAACCCGGCGATCCCGGACAGGATTTGGATGAGCTGGCGGGCCGTCGGTTCGCCGACCGCCGGGTCGCCCATCGCGAACAGGTCGAGCAGCGTGAGGTACGCGGCGTGCAGCGGGTCGTCGCCGGTGGAGAGCGTCGAGGCGACGGCGAGGCCCACCACGGCCAGGCCGACGCCCAGCGCCGACCAGCGCAGCCGCCGTGAGAAGACCTGGCTCAGCGGCGCCCCCCGGCCGCCCATCCGGGACGGCGGCCCGGACGGGCCCGCCTGGCTGACCGCCTCCAGGACCACCGTGCCCCGGTCCGTCGCGGCGGACAACTGCCGCTCGTCCGGAAGGAGTTGGGGCCCCTCGGCGCCGCTGCTGTCGGAGCCCTCGGCGCCCGCCGGGTCATGGGTGGTGGAGGAGAGCAGCGCGAGGGTGCACAGCCCGGGGTCGGCGATCTGCCCCTCGCCGGGCGGGGTGCGTTCGGCGGCGCGCAGCAGCAGGCCCTCCGCCTGGATGACCTTGCTGGAGCCGGTGAGGACGGTCGCGGCGAGGGCGGGGGCCGCGGTGTCGGCGTCGGACAGGACGGTGGTGGAGGCGTCCAGGGCGGCCCGGTCCAGGCCGGGCACGGCGAGGGCGGCGGCCTGGTCGAGCAGGGCCTCCAGGTGCTGGCCCAGCTTGCGGTTGTAGAGCCGGATGACCAGCCGGAGGCGGGGGTTGATGCGGCGTGCGGTCAGCGCGGCGCGGATGTTGCGCTCGTCGTCCTCGTAGACCAGCGCCAGCGCGGCGGCCGATCCGACACCGGCCTCCTCCAGCGCCTCGTCGGACGGCTCCGCCGCCTCCGTGATGCGGACGGCCTCGACACCGGCGTTGGTGTCGTCGCCGAGGGCGTCGGCCCCGCCCCCGCCGGTGCCGCCGGTCCGGTTCATCGCCGAGGACATCCGGCCGAACAGCGCCGCCGCCAGGGTCCGTCCGGTCAGCGGCAGTTCGGGCCTGCGGTCGTCGCGGCCGGGCGGCAGGACGAGGGTGACCCGCTCCCCGTACACGTAGCGCAGCTCGACGGCGAGCCGCCGGGCCAGCGCGTCGTCGCCGCAGACGACCATGTGTCCGCTGAACGGGGAACGTTGGGGCTGCTGGGGAAGCTGGGGCACGTGTCCCAGCATGCCTTGCTCCTCTCCTCCGTGGGTGGCCGGTGAGTGTCGGACCAGGGCCTTTCGTTCGGACGAGCCGGCATGATCCGGACGAAAGGCATCGGCAGCCGTCAGCGGTTCTCCGGCGGCGGTTCGGCATGCGGCGCCGCGTGCCGGGGCTGCGGGTTGGTGAGCAGATGGCGCGGGTCGGCGACCCGGACGATGGCCGACTCGACCGCCGCGATCCGGTCCGCGAGCAGGCCCAGCGCGGCGACGGCCCGGGTCATGGGGTCGCCGTCCGGCCCGCCGAGCGCCTGCGCGCGCACGTAGGAGGCGGTGATCTCCGCCCAGCGCGCGGACTGCCCGGCGGTGAGCCGGCCGCGCAGCGCGGCCAGTTTGAGCAGGTTCGACTCGGCGCCCGAGGTCAGTGTCTGGGCCTCGCCCGCGTAGTGGTCGTCGATGACTGCGTCGAGCTCCGCCGCGTTCATCACCGGCACGATCCGCGCCGCGATCTTGTTCATGTCGCGGTAGGAGCCCTGGAGCCGGAACGGCGGTTCGGTGCGCGTCGCGTCCGTCTGCGCCGCCGACGCGATGTACGCGGCGTTCACGGCCAGCACCGTCTCCCGGGCGGTCAGCAGATGGCGCAGGACGGCGACGATCCGTTCCACGTCGGCGGGCGGGTAGGGGTGTTCGAGCCGGTCCGCGCGAGCCGAGGAGTCGTCGGAGGCCAGCCGTACGAGCAGGGCGAGGTCCTCGCGGGAGCGCCCGGCGAGCGGGGCGAGCACCGGGTTGGCGGTCAGCGCGTTCTCCACGAAGCTCAGCGCGAAGACGTCCTCGCGCCCGCTCAGCACCTCGCCGAGGTTCCAGACGTCGGCCCGGTTGGCGAGCATGTCGGGGATGCGGAACCTGGCCCCCGACTCCGTGTACGGGTTGCCCGCCATGCACACCGCGAACCGCTTGCCCCGCAGGTCGTGGCTGCGCGGTTCGCCGTCCCTGACGCCCTCGATGCGGCGGGTGGCGTCGCAGAGCGGGATGAACTTCTGGAGCAGTTCGGGCGAGGTGTGCTGGATGTCGTCGAGGTAGAGCAGGGTGTTGTTGCCGGACTCCAGCGCGAAGTTGATCTTCTCGATCTCCTGGCGGGCGGTCGCGGTGCGGGCCTGGGCCGGGTCGAGCGAGGTCACGTCGTGGCCGAGGTTGGGCCCGCTGATCTTGACGAGGACCAGGCCGAGCCGGTCGGCGACGTACTCCATCAGCGTCGTCTTGCCGTAGCCGGGCGGCGAGACGAGCAGCAGCAGGCCCTGCGAGTCGGTGCGCCGGTCCGCGTCCGCGGTGCCGATCTGCTTGGCGAGGCTGTCGCCGATCAGCGGCAGGTACACCTCGTCCAGCAGCCGGTTGCGGACGAACGCCGACATGACGCGCGGCCGGAGGTCGTCCAGCCGCAGCCGGGACCGCTCGGCGTCCACCAGGGCGGTGCGCCGGCGCTGGTAGGCCCGGAAACCGGGGACGACCCGGGCGCGGAACCCGTCCGTGCGGGCGAGGAGTTCGTCGATGCGGACGGTCAGCGTGCCCCGGTCGATGCGCGGGTGGGTGCCGAGCAGGCCGTCCACCCGCTCGGTGAGCGGGGCCTCGCACTCGTACCGTTCGAGCACCGGTTCCGGGCAGAGCTCCACGGCGACCGACTCGGCCAAATCCCCCGCGTCGAGTCGGGTACCGCTCGCAGCGGCGTACGAGGTGAGCCAGCCCTCGACAAGTTGACGGCGGGCGTGGAGGTCGTCACCCAGCGCGGCCAGGTCCTCGTCGTAGGCCGAAGTGCCGGTCGTACGACGGAACTTGTCGAGAAACACGCGGACGGTGGCGCTGGTGACGAAACCGGCGGGGCCGCTTGTCAATTCTTCGAAGAGGTATTCGGCGACGGCCACCGGGTCGACCGTCCCGGCGCTCTCGGGTCCGGTCCCGTCGGACGCGATGCCGTCGTGCGTGGTGCCGTCGGTCCCGGTGTCGTCGCCCCAAGTGGCAGGTGCGGTCCAGGAGTTGTCGTCACGGATGGCGGCCGCCCACTCCCGCTGGAGGGCGGCGACGGCCGGGGCGAGGCCGAAAGTGTCGCGGGCGCGGGCGAGCGAGACCGCCCGCCGGGTCCACGAGCCGCGCCGGGCCTCGTCCGTGCCGTACGCCCAGAAGAGTTGCGCCGCCGCGCGCACGGCGGGCGGCCGGCGCAGCAGACCGGCCGCGGGGTGCAGCCGCAGCAGGGCGGCGAGGATCGCGGCGGCGTCCTCGTCGTGGACCCCGCGCTGATGGCCCTCGTCGTACGCGGCTGCGGCCGACTCCCTCACCAGCGCGGCGAGTTCGTCCGGGGACAGGGCGGCCAGGGCGTCCGCGCCCCGCTCGGCCAGGAGCCGGGCCGCCAGGTGCTCGCCCCGGTAGACGTGCGGGGACTCGGAGGGGAGGGTCTGCTCCCAGTACGGGCGGGTCTCCTCGAACCCGGGGTCGGTGACCGGCGCCCGGTAGTCGGTGCCGGTGAGCGCGAACGCGAGCCGGTCCCCGTGCGGGACGAGCGTGAGGTCGAAGGGCTGGGTGTTCACCGCGAACCGGTGCCGGCCCAGCCGGATCGTGGCGCCGCCGTCCGTGTACAGCTCGCTGCGGTCGCGCAGCGCCCGGCCGGCCTCCTGGCGGGCGGCCAGCAGCTGCCCGTCGAGTTCCTCCGCGCGCACCGGGTCGCCGAGTTCCCGCAGCTCGTCCGCGGTGCGGCGGACCTTGGCGACCATCGGGTCGGAGGCGAAGTAGGTGTGGACGGCGTCCGGGTCGGGCAGGGCCGACACCCGCCGGGAGACCGTCTCCAGGATGCGGGCCGCGGAGTCGGCCAGCCGTTCCGCCCGCCGGGCGCGGGCGTCCTGCAGGGTCTGCTTGCGGGCCGAGAACGCCTCGTGGACCTCGGTCCGCCGGTCGGCCAGCTCGGTGAGGAAGTCGTCGAACTCGGCGAACCGCGACTCCAGGTCCTCCAGCCGCACCAGCAGCCGGGCGAGCTGGTCGTCGCAGGCGTCCGGGGTGTCGGCGGCGGCGATCGCCCCCGTGACGGCCTGCCCGAGCAGCGCGAACTCGGCGGCGAACTCGGCGCGGCCCTCGCGGTCGAGCAGTTCGCGGCGGCGCGCGTCGAGCGTGGCGCGGGCCCGGTTGACCCCGCCGAGGACCTCCGCGATCCGCTCCAGGATGGAGGTCCGGACCGTGGCGTCGCCGATGTCGAGCCCGGCGACGACGTCCGTGACGGTGCCGAGCCCCTCCGTCGTCCGCGTCAGCCGGTCGCCGAGCGCCGCCGCGTCCGCGACGGTGGCGAGCGCGGACGCCTCGGCGGTGAGGCGGGCGATGTCCTCGTGGTAGCCGGCGAACGCGTCGTCCCGGGAGAGGAAGGAGACGGCGCGCCGGGCCACCGCCTCGATGTCGGCGGCGGTGTCGGCGGAGAGCTCCGCGACGCGTTCGGTGTCCGCGTACCGCATCTCGGCGAGGGTTGCCACGTGGCCGTGGGCGCGGCGCAGTTCGGTGAGCCGGTCCACCCACTCGGCGGCGGTGCGCGGGACCTCGCCGCGGCTGCGGCGGACGAGCGCGGTGATGTTCTCGGTGGCCTCGGCCAGTGCGTCGGCGGCCTGCCGGGTCAGCTCCCGCACCGTCTCGAACTCGGTCAGCACCTGCTCGGCGGTGGACCTGAGTTCGGCCAACGGGTCGGCGAGCGTGCCGAGTTCGGGGTCGGTGAGCCAGTGGTAGCGGTCGGTGGCGCGGACGCAGTCCGCGACCAGCCGGGCGTACACGGCGGCGGTCGGGGTGGTCTCGGTGGCGCCGTGGGCGAGGGCCAGGCAGTCGGAGATGCCACGCACCAGATCGGCGTTGCCGACCCGGGCCAGCGGCCCGTCGGAGGCGGGGCGGGAGGCGGCGTGGGTGTCGGAGACGTACGGGGTGTGCCAGCGCTGCACCTGGTGGACCCGGGCCGGTTCGTCGGCCGTGGGGGTGGTGCGCAGCAGGACGAGCGTGCCGTCGTCGAGCAGGGCGTGGCCGCGGCCCTGGAGCGGGGTGGCGACCTCCTGCCGGATCAGGTTGTACGGCAGGAGCAGGCTGCGGCCGTCGTCGGGGGAGCGGAAGACGTACAGGACGTCCTCGCCGTTCGGGGAGCGGACGGCGCCCTCGAAGAGCGGGGCGGAGAGCGGCTCGGCGATGTCGAAGGTCTTGGCGGTGCCGGTGGTGAGGTAGTAGCCGCCGGGGAAGATGATCCCCTGGTCCTCCGGCAGCCGGTGGCAGGCCGGGCCGATGCCGTCCAGCCGCAGCACGGTGCCGAGCAGCGAGTTGAAGACCAGGTGCCGCCAGGACTCCTCGTTGTACGGGCGGACCCGGAGCAGGACCAGCGGGCCGATCGTGGCGTGCTCCACCTCGGCGTCGGCGAGGGACTGGAGGGGTTCGGTGACCGGTTCCTCGTAGATGCCGTGCGGGGTGTCGGTGTCGTTCTCCGTCTTGACGGTGAGGGTGCCGCCGAGCGTGTCGACGAACAGCACGGCCCGCGAGCCGTCGCCGTCGCCGCCCACCGCGATGTGCGGGTGCCGGCCCGCCACGTGCGACTCGCGGCCCGCGACGGTCCAGGTGAAGTCGTGCGACGGCGGGAAGACGTGGTCGCGGTCGCCGCGCGCGTCGAGGAAGGCGCCCGGCGAACCGTCCGCGGCGAGCGCCCAGCGCAGCACCCGGATGCCGTCCGCGCTCTCGCCGGTGCGGAAGACGGCGAGCAGCTTCCCGTCCACCCGGCGCAGCCGCAGCAGCCGGGCGTCGCGGTAGTAGCGGTGCAGGGCGGTGAACTCGCGGACGAAGTCCTCGTCGGCCGGCGGCCCGCCCGCCACGGGGGCGTCCAGCTCGGGCCCGTACAGGGCGAGCACGTCGGACACCTCGGCGGTCCCGGTCGCGCCCGGCCCCCGCTCGAAGCCGAACAGCAGCCGACCGCCGACGGCCACCAGGTCGCGGGGGACCGACGCCTGCTCGGTGCGGATCTGCTCGGTGCCGGTGAGCCGGAGCTCGGTCGAGCCGAACTCCTCGGTGCGCCGGGCGTTGAGCGCCTCGGCGCGGCGGGCCAGTTCGGCGGCCCGGTCGCCCAGCCGGCGGCGCAGCACGTCGTACGTTCCCGCGTCCACGGGGCCGCCGGTGGGCGTCGCGGTCGTGGTGTCGGTGTCCATACGCGCGGCTCTTTCTGCGAGGTCTGCGAGGTCTGCGAGGTCTGCGAGGTCTGCGAGGTCTGCGAGGTCCGCGGGGCGGGCGGTTCCGGCGGCGGGGCGGTGGGACGGTTCCGGCGGCGGGCGGCGGGCCGTTCCGGACGGGGTGGCCCGGCCCGGGGCCTGTGCGGTGGACCCCGGGCCGGGCCGGTCGGGCGGTCGTTACCCGGCGACCGGCGTCCCGTTGTGGGCTGCGGCCCCGACCGGTGCGGAGGTTCCTGCCGGTACGGGCGTCTCGACCGGCGCCGCTTCGACGACCGCGGGCGCGTCGCCCGCCGCCAGGGCCCCGGTCACCGCGGAGACCGGCACATCGGCAAGACCCAACTCGCGTGCGGCGGACAGCAGTTGCTGCACCTGTCCCGGTGCGACGCCGGTCCCCGGGGCCCGCATCATCCGGGTCAGCAGCGCCGACACCGTCAGGTTGCGGACGTCGCCCGTCGAGACCGATCCGACCATCCGGGTCAGGTCCTCGGTGAACGACGAGGTGCCGTTCAGCCACGGACCGGCGAGGGCCTTCGCCGTGTCCGAGTTCTCCACGAACCCGTCGAGGCCCTTGCCCATCGAGACGGCCGAGACCAGCCGGTCGAAGAAGACCGACTCCCCGCCGACGATGTCGATGTCGGCGTTCTCCAGGCCGGTGGCCAGCACCGTCGCCTGGGCCTCGGCCACCTGCCGCTGCACGTCGAGCCCGGCCAGCCGGATCTCCTTCTCCGCGGCGAGCCGCAGCCGGTACTCCTCGTGACCGCGCGAGGCGTCGTCCAGCGCCGCCATCGCGGCGGCCTTCTCGGTGAGGCCCGCCGCCTCGGCCTTCAGCTTCTCGCCGATCATCGCGGCGTCGGCCACCGCCTGGGCCTGCGTGCCCTCCGCCTCGGCGAGGGCCTTGAGCCGGGCGCCCTCCGCCTCGGCCTTCAGCCGGGCGGACGTGGCCTCGGCCTCGGCGAGACCGGCCTTCTCGATGACGTCGGCCTCCGCCTCCCGCACCTGGACCTCCGCGAGGCCGGGCGCGGCGGACTCCGCCTGGATGCCCTCGGCCAGCCGCAGCTTGGCCTGCGCGTCCAGGTCCGCGGTCTTCAGCCGGGCCTCGGCGAGCGTCAGCTGCTCGGCGGCCAGGTGGGAGGCCGCGGCCTCGGCGGCCTCGGCCGCCTTGATGTCCTTGACCAGCTTCTCCTGGGCCTCCGCCTCGGCGGCGATGATGACCGACCTGCGGGTGCGCTCGGACTCCTCGACGGCCCGCAGCGTCTTGATGGACTCCTCCTGCTCGGCGACCGTGCGGTCCACCGCGATCCGCTCGCGGATCACGTCGGCGACCTCGCGGCGCTCGGCCTCGACCTCCTTCGTCGCGGCGATCCGGTCGAGCTCGGTCTGCCGCTCGCGCCCGATGACCTCCAGCAGGCGGTCCTTCTCGATGCGCTCGTTCTCCACCGCGATGACCCGCTCGCGGTTCTTCTGCGCGACGGCGATCTCCCGGGCCTGGTTCTCGCGCTGGATGCCGAGCTGCTCCTCGGTGCGGATGAACGCGGCCTGCGCGCCGAGCCGCTCCTCCTCCTGGACCTTGGCCGTGGCGGCCTCCTCGCGGGCCCGCAGCGTCTCGACCTCGCGGCGCTGCTTGATCTCGGCCTCGGCCTGCCGGCGCTCCAGCTCCAGGATGGTCTCGCGGGCGTCGACGTCCTGCCGGGTGATCTCCTTCTGCTCGGTGCGCTGGTACTCGTTGGTGCGCACGTGCTCGATCGCCGTCAGCTCGGTGATCTTGCGGATGCCCTGCGCGTCCAGGATGTTCGCGCCGTCGAGCTGCGTCATCGGCGTCTGTTCCAGGAAGTCGATCGCGGCGTCGTCGAGGTGGTAGCCGTTCAGGTCGGTCCCGATGACCCGGATGATCCGGTCCCGGAACTCTTCGCGCTTGGTGTACAGGTCGACGAAGTCCAGCTGCTTGCCGACGGTCTTCAGCGCCTCGGAGAACTTCGCGGCGAAGAATTCCTGGATCGCGACCTTGTCGCTGGCCCGCTCCGTGCCGATGGCCTGGGCGACCTTGATGACGTCCTCGACGGTCTTGTTGACCCGGACGAAGAACGTGATGTGGATGTCGGCGCGGATGTTGTCCTGGCAGATCAGCCCCTCGCGCCCGGTGCGGCGGATCTCGATGGTCTTCACCGAGATGTCCATGCTCTCGGCCTTGTGGAGCACCGGCAGGACGACGGCACCGGTGAAGGTGACGTCGACCTTCTTGGTCTTGGAGATGATCAGCGCCTTGCCCTGCTCGACCTTGCGGAAGAGCCGGGTGATGACGAAGAGCAGGGCGACGGCGATGAGCAGGACGACGGCTACGAGCACGCCGAAGCCCAAGGTGATGGCATCCATGACAGTCCTTGGCGGCTGGTGATGAAGAAGGCGGAGCGAAGGGGCCGGCGGCGCGACGGGGCGCCGGGCGGTTCACCGTGCGGCGGGTGCGACGGGATCCGGCGGGTGGTGCCGGGGGTCCGGTCGGGTCAGCCGGTGCGGCGTGGGGTGCGGCGCGCGCCCGTGCGCTGCGCCGTGCGTGGTCGTGATGGCGGCGGCGGTCCCGGGTCCAGGGCCTTGTCGTACGCCGAGACCCAGAAGAACTCTCCCGCGTCGTCGTACGCGTACAGCAGTCCCGCACTGCCCGAGGTGAGGGCGTCCGTACTGCCCGGGACGAGGGCCGCGCCGTCCGCCGGTCCGGCCAGCCTGACCTGGACGACGGCGGTGGATCCGTCGGCCGCCACGACCTCGGCCTGGCCGAAGTCGGAGCTGACGGAGCCGGTGCGGATGGTGCAGACCCGGCCGAGGAAGTCCTGCCGCGACGGCGGGGGCTCGTCCGGGAAGCGCCGGCGGAAGCAGCGCACGAAGCCCCGCGTCGCGATCCAGCCGACCAGCAGCGCCCCGGCGAACACGGCGCAGGCGAATCCGGCCCGGACGAGGCCGGTGGTGCCGCTGCGGTGCATCAGGACGGTGCCGGTGAGGCTGGTGAACCAGCCGACGACGACCATCACGGACACCGTGACGGTGACCGGCACCCCGCCGATCCCGGCGAGGTCGGTGTCGAGGTCCCCGTCGAAGGAGTGGTGGTCCGCGGCCCCGGCCAGTACCAGGAGCCAGAAGAAGACGACGACGACCAGGGCGGCGCCGAACGGAACGGTCGGAAAGGAAGTCGCCGCGCTCAGGAACTCCCGCATCGTTCCTCCCCCTGCTGTTCTTCCGGCTGCTGTTCTTCCGGTTCGGGCGGGCGGCGGTCCCGGCTGTCGCGGGCAGCGCGAAACTGCGCCGCGACAGCTGGGATTTCCCCCGATTTCCCCCGTGTTCCCCCGTTGTGGTGCTGACGGAATCGTGTCATTCGGGGGGCCGGTGTCGCACTGCCGGAGTCCGGCAATCTTTACTCGTCCTTGATGCCGGGCACCGGCATCACCCGATATGCGTTGAGCGATTGTCAAAGTCGCGTCAGGACTGGAGGAGAAGCGCGTGGCGGAGCCGGAGATCCCCGAGGAGTGCCTGGGGGACTACGTCCACATCCTGACCGATGCCGCCGCCACCGGCCGCCGTCTCACCCGGGACGAGCTGGACGACCGCCGTCGGCTGGGCCGGGAGGCCGCCGAGGCCGGGTACCAGCTGCGCGCCCTGGTCGGCATGCACCTCGCGGCGACCCGCACCTCCTGGCCGCTGGGCGTCACGGCCGACGCGACGGCCACCGAAACGGTGCTGGCCGTGGTCGAGCAGGCCGTCGACGCCTTCGCCGAGGGCTTCGAGCGGGCCCAGCGGATGACGGTGCGGCGGGAGGAGGCGGCGCGCCGCGAGTTCATCGACGACCTGCTGTACGGGCGCAGCGACCTGGGCCGGCTCGCCGAGCGGGCCACCCGGTTCGGGCTGCGGCTCTCGCGCGCCCATGCGGTCGCGGTGGCCACGGGCCCGGATGCGTACACGGAGACCGACTCCGTGCCGCGCACGGTCGAGGCGGCGCTGCTCACCCGGTTCAGCGGCCGGAAGATCCTGATCACGACGAAGGACGGGCGGCTGGTCTGCATCGCGCCGGGCAGCCAGCCCGACGTCCTGCGGTACTTCGCCAAGCAGGCGCACGCGGCGACGGACGGCGGCCGGGTCGCGATCGGCCGCCCGCACAAGGGCCCCGGCGGCGTCGTCCACTCGTACGACGAGGCGCTCGACGCCCTAGACCTCGCGGACCGGATGGACCTGGAGGACCCGGTGCTGCACTCGGCGGACCTGCTGGTCTACCCGGTGCTGACCCGCGACCGGCAGGCGATGGCGGATCTGGTGCGCAACGAGCTGGGCCCGCTCCAGCAGGCCCGCGGCGGCGCCGTGCCCCTGCTGAAGACGCTCGCCGTCTATTTCGACGCGGGCTGCGTGGCCGCCGAGACGGCCCGTCGGCTGTCGCTGAGCGTCCGGGCGCTCACCTACCGCCTGGAGCGGATACACCAGCTGACCGGGTCCGACCCGTCCGACCCGATGCACCGCTACACCTTGCAGACGGCGGTCATCGGGGCCCGGCTGCTGGACTGGCCCGCCAAGGAGCTGTGACGGCGGGACCGCGACGGCGGGACCGGCCCCGCACCCGGACCTGGACCCGCACCCGCACCCGGACCCGGACCCGGCCCCGGACCCGGACCCGGACCCGGACCCGGCCCCGGACCCGGACCCGGACCCGGCCCCGGACCCGGACCCGGACCCGGCCCCGGACCCGGACCCGGCCCCGGACCCGGACCCGCCGCCCGTCAGCCGGCCTCGGTGGCGAAGGGGCCGTCCGGGCCGAACGCGAGCCGTGCGAAGTTCTCGCCGATGCGGCGGTGTCCTTCGGGGCCGGGGTGGATCCCGTCGGGCAGCGGGAACTCGGCGTGGTCCTGCTCGCCGTACAGGTCGCGGCCGTCGATGTGGTGCAGGTTCGGATCGTCGGCCGCCCGCTGCTCGACGATCCGGGCGAGCACGTCGCGGATGACGCCGAGGGTCAGGCGCCCGGCGGCGCGCTCGGCCGGGTCGCCCGTCGCCCTGAACTTCAGGGTGCCGTCGGAGAAGTCGGGCGCGAGCGGGCCGGGGGTGTCCTCCTGGACCGGGCACAGGACGGGGGACACGACCAGCAGCGGCGTGGTCGGGTGCCCCTCGCGGACGGTGTCGAGGAAGCCGTGCACCGCGGGGCCGAAGGCGCGCAGGCGCATCGCGTCGGCGTTGACGATGTTGATGCCGATCTTGAGGCTGATCAGGTCCGCGGGGGTGTCCCGCACGGCGCGTGCGGTGAACGGGTCGAGCAGGGCGCCGCCGCCGAATCCCAGGTTGATCAGCTCCACCCCGCCCCGGGCCGCGGCCAGGGCCGGCCAGACGGCGGTCGGACTGGTGGCGTTGGAGCCGTGGCTGATGGAGCTGCCGTGGTGCAGCCACACCCGGCGCCCGCGGTCCGGCACCGGTTCGACGGGGGCGTCGGTGCGCAGGGCGACCAGTTCGGTGATCTCGTTGTGCGGGAGCCAGATCTCGACGTCCTTGTCCCGGGCCGGCAGGCCGGTGAACCGGGCGGTGCCGACCGGCCCCTCGGTCAGTTCGGAGGTCTGGGCGACCATGTCGGTGATCGTGCGGACGTTGCCGCCGGTCACCGTGGCCCGGTCGGTGGGACGGCCGTCGACCAGCAGGTCGTACACGCCGTCCGCCGGGGGCGGGAAGCCCCGGTGGGCGCGCTTGGTGGGCAGCGTGTCCAGCTCGATGGCGGTGGCCCGGGTGCGCAGGACCAGTCGCACGCCGGACGGCTGGGCCTCGGCCATGGCCAGCTGCTCGTCGGGGATCTGGCGGCGCGCCGCGGCGGGCAGCCGGTGCGGGAGCAGGCCGCGCGCGGTCGGCTCCAGGTCGAGGAAGCCGCGCAGGAGGTCCGCGGTGATGGGCGTGGTGGTCCAGCCGTGTTCGGTGCTCATGGTTCTGTCCAGCCTGTCGATCAAGGCGTACGAGGTGTTGCACGAGGCGTACGAGGCGTACGAGGCGTACGAGGCATACGAGGCGTACGAGTGGTCCGGGCGCGCCGGTGCACGGCACGGCGCGACGGCCGTCTCCGGTGGAGCGGTTGCCCGCCGGTCAGGACGTGCCCCGGCTCCGCAGCAGGGCGTCGAGGGAGTCCAGGGTCCAGAGCCAGGACTCCTGCGAGTCGACGGCGGTGTGGCTGAAGCCGCCGGCCAGCTCCAGGCTGATGTAGCCGTGGAAGACGCTGCCCAGCATCCGGACCGCGTGCGTCTGGTCCGGTTCCGACAGGTCGTAGCCGCGCAGGATGGCGCGCGTCATCTGCGCGTGCCGGACGCCGGCGCTGACGGCCGCCGTCTCGGGGTCGAGCCTGAGCCGGGCGGCGTCGTAGCGACCGGGGTGCTCCCGGGCGTAGTCGCGGAAGGCGTTCGCGAAGGCGGCCAGGGCGTCCTTGCCCGCCCGCCCGGCGAGGTCGGCGGAGACCCGGTCGGCCAGCTCCTCCAGTGCGAACAGGGCGATCCTGGTCTTGAGGTCGTGCGAGCTCTTCACGTGCGAGTACAGGCTCGCGACCTTGACGTCGAACCGTCGGGCGAGTGCCGAGACGGTCACCTGGTCGAAGCCCACCTCGTCGGCGAGCTCCGCGCCCGCCCGTGTCAGGCGCTCCGGGGTCAGTCCCACTCGAACCATAATGCTTCTCCTGTTCGGCGAAAGCCATTATGGAGTTGCCTAAAGGTTTTAGGCAACTTGATCTGTGCGCGCGTGAAGCCACCGGCCGGACGGGAGCCCGTGGGCGGCGGCTGCGGGTGAGGCGGCGGCACGGCGGGGAGAGGGGGTGCGGCGTGGCGGGAGCGGGAGGGCGGCCGGCGGGAGCGGGAGGGCGGCGCGGCGGCCCGGTGCTCCGGCGCCCGCACGGGAAACGGGCGCCGGGCCGGGAAGCGAGTGGCCGGGGGTGCGCAGGGGGAGTTGTGCACCCCCGGCCTGCCGGGAGCGGACCGGTGGTCGGTCGGTCCGCGGGGGTCCCGGCGGTTCGGGGGACCGGTCGGCCGGTCCATGAACGGCCCCGGAGGGCGTACGACCGTCGGTCGCGGGCGGGGTCCTACAGGTCGAACTCGTGCGGCGGGAGGTCGAGCGCGAAGCACGCCTCCCGTACGACGGCCTGCTCCGACTTGTCGAAGTCGCCGTCGGCGCCGCCGATGACGATGCCGATCTGGATGACGGCGCGCGCCTCGGCCGGCTTCTTCTTCGCCTTGGCGATCTCCTGGAGCACGCTGACCTTGCCGAAGGCGAAGTCGGCCGTGAGCTTGTTCACGTAGTCGTTGAAGCGGCGCTGGAGGTCGTCCGCCGGGAAGTTCCGCAGAACGTCGTTGCTGGTGATCAGGGCGGCGACGCGCTGGCGCTCGGACGGGTCGATGGAACCGTCGGCGGCGGCGACCAGGGCGCACATGGCCATGCTCGCGTCGCGGAACGCCCCGCTCTTGAGGTCGTTCTTCTTCGCTTCCAGCTGCGACTGCATCGACGAAGCGGATTCCTTGATCCGATCCCACAGTGCCATGACGTCTCCATACGTTGCGTGTGTTGCCGGAGTGGGTTCCAATTCTACAGACGTGTAGAAGTTAGCAGCAGAGGCGTCCCCCGCGTGCCGGAACCGGTGGTAAGTAGGATGCTGCGACGCCGCGGCGGGCGCGGCAGCGCAGAAGGGCGGACCCCGATGGACTCGGCCAGGCCCGGCCGGCGGCACCCGGACAACGAACCACCCCGCGACGGAGTGCCCGCCGCCCCGGAATCGCTCCACGACCCGCACGAACGGGTGGACCCGGACCCGGACCCCGAAACCGGCATCGACACGGGCATCGGCACCAGCACCGGCTCCGGCATCGACACGGGCTCCGGCATCGGCTCCGAGGCCGGAGCCGGCCCGGACCACGGCGCGGTCCCGGCCGGTGGCCGGCTCCGCAGGCGCGGGCAGGGCGAGCTGGAGGCCCAGGTGCTCGCCGTGCTGCGTTCGGCCGGTGGTCCCGCGACGGCGGGCTGGGTCCAGGAACACCTGGACGGCGACCTCGCCTACACCACCGTCATCACGATCCTCTCCCGCCTCTACGCGAAGAAGGCCGTGACCCGGTCCCGCGAGGGCCGTTCCTACACCTGGACGTCCGCCTCCGACGAGGCAGGTCTCGCGGCCCTGCGGATGCGGCGCGTCCTGGACGGCGAACGGGACCGGGACGCCGTGCTCGCGCGTTTCGTCTCGGCGCTCTCCCCCGGTGACGAGGAGCGGCTGCGCGAACTGCTGGCGCGGGCGGACGCCCCGGACGGCCCCGGTCGCCGCCGTGACACGGAGGGTCTGTAACCGACCGATGGGTGTCTTCGTCTGTCTGCCGCTCGTACTGCCGCTGACCGCGCTGCCGATCGCGCGCCTCGCCGAACAGCATCTGCACCCCCGCAGCGCGACCCGGCTGCTCGCCGTCGTCGGCACGCTGCTCGCCCTGTGCAGCACGCTGTGCCTCGGGCTGCTGGTGGTGGTGGGCACCGCGCAGCTCCCGGGCAATCCGCTGCCGGACAGCTGGTCGGACCCGGAGGTGCGGGACGCGATCCCGTACGAGGTGAATGCGGGCATCGTCGCGATCGGCGCGCTGGCGGCGGTGCTCGTGGCGTGCGGGTGGACGGTCTGCCGCCACGTGCTGCTGCGCGTCCGTGCGGTACGGGCCCTGGCCGCCGCCCCGTCCGTCGTCTCGGGCGACGTCGCGCTGCTCCCGGACTCCGAGCCGTACGCCTACGCACTGCCCGGCGGTCCGGGCCGGGTCGTCGTCTCGACCGCGATGGCCGAGTGCCTGGACGCCGACGAGTACCGGGCCCTGATCGCCCACGAGCGGGCGCATCTGGCCGCCCGGCACCACCGCTACCTGCTGGCCGTCCAGCTCGCGGCGCGCGCCAATCCGTTCCTGCTGCCGCTGCGCACGGCGGTGTCGTTCAGCACCGAGCGGTGGGCGGACGAGGAGGCCGCGCGAGTGGTCGGCGACCGGCGGGTGGTGGCGGTCGCGGTGGGCAGGGCGGCGCTCTTCTCGCACCGCGCCCCGGCCGCCCCGGTGGGCTTCCCGGCCTTCGCGTCCCCGGCGGCGGGCCCCGTACCGCGCCGGGTGGCGGCGCTCCTGGCCCCCGTTCCGTCGGCCCGGCTGTGGCCGCCGTCCTCCGCCCACGCCTCCTTCGCGGCCCTCGTCGCGGGGGCCGGCACGGCGGCCTCGGCGCTGTCGTCCCTCAACGCGACGGTGACGCTGGTGGGAATCCTGCACGCGGCGACCCCGCTGTAGACACCACGCCGAGGACACCACGCCGAGGACATCCCGCCGCAGGCGTCCCGTACGGCGGCGGACACGCAGACGGGGGCGCGACCGGTTCGGTCGCGCCCCCGTCCGTCACCCGTACGGTGTCCGGCCTCAGTCCGTGGACGAGGCCAACTGCTCCTTCACGGGCTGCCCTTCCACGGACTGCTCCTGCGTGGCCTGTGCGGCCTGCGCGGGTTGTGCGGCCTGTGCGGCCGGGTCCTGCGCGGCGGGTGCCGGACGGGTCGCGGGGCCGCCGCCCTTGCCGGTGTCGTCGCCCCGGCCGCGCCACGACTGGACGCGTGCCGCGATCGGCTGGGTCCAGCGGGCGGTGAGCGGTCCGACGATGACGAGGATGAGGACGTACGCGGTGGCGATGGGGCCGATGCGGGGCTCGGTCGCCACGGCCAGACCGGCGATGACGATGGAGAACTCGCCGCGCGCAACGAGCGTCCCGCCGGCCCGCCACCGCCCGCGCTCGCCGATCCCGGCGCGCCGGGCCGCGTACCAACCGGTGCCGATCTTGGTGAAGACGGTCACGACGGCCAGCAGCGCCGCCGGCAGCAGCACCGGCGGGATCTCGGCCGGGTCGGTGGAGAGCCCGAAGAAGACGAAGAAGACGGCGGCGAACAGGTCCCGCAGCGGGGTCAGCAGCTTGCGCGCGCCCTCGGCGACCTCACCGGAGAGCGCGATGCCGACCAGGAATGCGCCGACCGCGGCGGACACCTGGAGCTCCTGGGCCACACCGGCGACCAGGACGGTCAGGCCGAGGACCACCAGGAGCAGCATCTCCGGGTTGTCGGAGGACACGGCCCGGCTGATCAACCGCCCGTGCCGCAGTGCCAGGTAGAGCACGAAGCCGACGGTGCCGAGCGCGATGAGCAGTGCGATGCTGCCCCCGGCGAGGCCCACGCCCGCGAGCATCGCGGTGAGCAGCGGGAGGTAGACGGCCATCGACAGGTCCTCGATGACGAGGACGCCGAGGATGACGGGCGTCTCCCGGTTGCCGAGCCGTCCCAGGTCGGTGAGGACCTTCGCGATGACGCCGGACGAGGAGATCCAGGTGACCCCGGCCAGTGCGACGGCCCCCACGGGCCCCCAGCCGAGCAGCAGCGCCGCCACCGCGCCCGGCGTCGCGTTGAGCACGAAGTCCACGGCGCCGGACGGGTACTGGGTCTTGAGACTGGTGACCAGTTCCGACGCGCTGTACTCCAGTCCGAGCAGGAGCAGCAGCAGGATGACGCCGATCTCGGCGCCGACGGCGGTGAATTCCTCACTGGCTCCCAGCGGGAGGAGGCCGCCGTCGCCGAAGGCGAGGCCGGCCAGCAGGTAGAGCGGGATCGGCGAGAGACCTATCCGTCCGGCGAATCGGCCGATGAGCCCGAGGCCCAGAATGACGGAGCCGAGCTCCACCAGCAGTGCGGTCGTGTCGTGCACGGTCAGCCCTCCGAGATGATGTCGGCGAGCGCGTCGACGCCCTCACGAGTACCGACGACGACGAGTGTGTCCCCGATGGCCAGCCGGAACTCCGGGCCGGGCGACGGGTGTGCGCTGTGCGTCCGCAGGACGGCGACGATCGAGGCGCCGGTCCGGGTCCGGGCCTTGGTGTCGGCGAGCAGCCGACCGCCGTACGGGGAACGCGTCCCGAGCGGGATGTGCTCGGTGACCAGATCTATGCCCTCGGTCCGCACGGCGTCGATGGGTGCGGCGTCGATGAGGTGGGCCAGGCCGGTGGCCTCCTGCGGGGTCAGGGGTACCGAGAGGAGGCATGAATCGGGGTCGTCCTGGTCGTAGAAGCCGATGAACCGACGCCCGTCGTGGTGGACGACGACGGAGATGTGCTGGCCCGACTCGGTCGTGTAGTCGTACTGCACACCGACTCCGGGCAGCGTGGTGCGGTGGGTTCCCATGGCTTCCTCCCGAGAGGTACGGCTGTTTTCGGACATGCTTGGTGATCTCTTTATCGGCGCATTACCTTATCCGGAGACTTTTGCGGGCTCCGTACCCCGCCACGGAGCGGGACCCGACCGGGTGGCACACCGCCCCGTTCCGCCCCGCCCCGCCTCGCCCCGTTCCGCCCTGCCCGGCCCCGCTCCGGACCACGCCCCGTCGCCCTCCCGTCGAAGGTGCCGCCCGGACATGAAGGTGTCCGGACATGAAGGTGCCCGGCCGGTGGAACATCGGCCGGGCACCTTCATGGCGTGGGGCCGGATCAGTCGGTGATCTCGATCTTTCCGTCGGACGCGGCGCCCTTCGCGCCCTGCGCGGGCACTTCGGCCGGGGCCGCCGGGGCGGACTCGGACCTGCCGGCCTTGAGGTTCTTCAGCAGCCCGGCGATGTCGACGCCCGTGGTGGAGCTGAGGAGCTCCATGCCCTGGGCGACGTTGTCCGTGACGGTGCGCGACAGCTGGCTCGCGCCGTCCGTCGAGATCACGGTCATCTTGTCCACGGCGCTGAGCGGCTCGGACGCCTTGGCGACGACCTGCGGCAGCACCTCGACCAGCATCTGGAGCACGGCCGCCTCGCCGTACCGGTCGAAGGCGTCCGCCTTCTTGTGCATGGCCTCGGCCTCGGCGGTACCCCGCGCGGCGATGGCCGCGGCCTCCGCCTCACCCTCGATGCGCACGGCCTCGGCGAGGGCCGAACGCTGGAGCTTCTCGCCCTCACCGGTGAGCCGGGCGCGCTCGGCGGCCGCCTCGGCCTCCTTGACCTGGGCGATCCGGCGGGCCTCCGCCTCCTGCTCGGCCTGGTAGCGGGCGGCGTCGGCGGGCTTGCGGATCTTGGTGTCCAGCTCGCGGTCGGTCAGGGCGGCCTGCCGCTCCGCCACCTTCTCCTGCTCGCTGAGGATGTCCTGCTGACGGGCGGCCTCGGCGAGCGGGCCCGCCGCGTTGGCCTGGGCGGCGGCCTCGTCCGTCTGGGCCTTGATCTCGGCCTGCTTCAGGTAGAGGGTCCGCTGCGCGATCGCGATCTCCTCCTCCGCCTTGAGCCGGGCCTGCTCGGCCGCACGCCGGGCGACCGCCTCGGCGATGTCCGCCTCCTGCTTGGCGCGGGCGGCCTCCGGACGGCCGAGGTCCTCCAGGTACGAGCCCTCGGTGGTGATGTCCTGGATCTGGAAGGCGTCCAGGATCAGGCCCTGGCCGGAGAGGCTGGCCTCGGCCTCCTCCGCGACCTGGCTGGCGAACGCCGCACGGTCGCGGATGATGTCCTCGACCGACATCCGGCCGACGATGGCGCGCAGCGCGCCGGAGAGCACTTCCTGGGTGAAGCGGACGATGCCGTCCTGCTGCTGGAGGAAGCGCTGGGCCGCGGCCCGGATCGTCTCCTCGCTGCCGCCCACCTTGACGATCGCGACGCCGTCCAGGTTGGACTTGACGCCGCGCAGGGTCACGGCGCCGCGCACGGCCACCGGGATCTGCCGGCTGGACAGGTCCAGGGTGAACTTCTGCTGGACGAACGGGACCACGAAGACACCGCCGCCGACGACGACCTTCTGGCCGCTGTTGTCGATGCTGGTGCGGCCGGTCACCGGGTCCGTCGACTTCTTGCCGCGGCGGCCGGTGATGATGAACGCCTCGCTGGGCCCGGCGACCTTGTAGCGGGTGATGACGGCGAGCGCGAGGATCACCAGGAGCACGACGACTCCGATGACTGCGATCACGACTGGGCTCATGGACATGTCCCCCCTGCCTCCCTGTGGGGGCGGCAGTTCGATTCGGGCGGTGCGGGCGCGGTTCGGCGCGGCGCATCGCGGGTGTATCGGTTGATCGGTCGGTGCGGGCGCGGTCCGGCGCGGCGCACCGAGGGTGTGTCGATCGGTCGGTGGACGGTCAGCGCTCGACGGGACGGACCGCGACGGAGGTGGTCGACAGCGCGGCCTCCACCCAGATCTCGGTGCCCCGTTCGATCGGAGCCGAACTCTTCGCGGACAACTTCACGGTCTGGCCCCCGAGTCGCAGCAGGACCTCGCCGTAGCCGTCGGCCGGGATGGCCGTGACGACCGAGCCCGACGTGCCGACCAGGTCGTCCCCACGTGGTGTGGAGTCGGTCTGGTCCCGCATCAGGACCTTGCTGAACTTCCAGGTCAGCAGGGCCGCGACGATTCCGGCCAGACCTCCGGCGACGATCGCGGCGACCGTGCCGAGTCCGGTGGTGCCGAGCACGATCGCTCCTCCGAAACCGAGCATCGAGAGAAATCCGGCGATGACCGGCAGGGACAGGAGCCCGTCGAAGAAGCCGCCCAGGACGCCCCCGAAGAGCCCTTCGAGGATTCCGTCGAAGATCAGGGACAGGACGAGCAGGGCGATTCCCGCGATGCCGAGACCGAGGAACAGGGTCACGCGGTCACCTCCCCCGAACTGCGAACTCTCCCGGACGTTTCTGTCGAATCTGTCGAATCTGTCGAACTGGATGGATGGTCCCATACGGCACCGGCTGCGGACACTGCCGGAACCCGGCAGATTTTTACGGGGATTTGATGCCGGAAAGTTGCTCGGTCAGTGTGTCCAGGGACCGGTACGTGGCCCCGAGCAGCGCGACGTGTTTCCAGCGCAGCACCCCGTCGGGACCGATCAGGAAGACCGCGCGGCGCACCCCGATCCCCGGCGCGGCGACCCCGTACGCACGGGCCGCCTCCCGGTCGGTGTCCGCGAGCAGCGGCATCCGCAGCCCGTGTCCCCGGGCGAAGGACTCGTGGCTGTCCACACCCTGTGGACTGATCCCCCAGACCTCCGCGTCGAGCGCCTCGAATTCTTCCAGCCCCGATGAGTACGAGCAGAGTTGCCTGGTGCACACGGCCGTGTTGTCGCCCGGGTAGAACGCGAGGACGACGGCACGACCGCGCGCGGCGGAGAGTCCGAAGTCGCGTCGCTCGAAGGCCCCTTCGACGAGCACCCCGCCCGGCAGTGTGAAGTCCGGTGCGGGAAGCCCGAGTTGCGGTGACGATGCCACGTGTTCCTCCGTGGTCCGGTACTGCGGAAGTCTTCCGGTCCATGCTCTGTAGAGCACGCCCGGCACGGATTCGGTTCCCGCGCCGGGACCGGTTTCCGGTACGGGTTCGTTCTCCGGTACGGGACCGGTTCCCGACCCGTGCTCGTTGTCCGGTACGGAACCGGTTCCCGCATCATCGCCGAAGGCGCACCGGGCGGGACCGAGGCACACCAGGAGGTACACATGACAGGCCCCCGACCGCCGTCCGCGGCCGTGCTCCTGTTGCACGGCGGCGCGGAGACGGGACTGGCCCCGCCGCCGCCCGGTCCGCTGAACCTGCCCGCCGTGCGGATGCTCCCCTTCGCACGGGTCATCGCCTCGGCCACGGGCGGCCCCGCCGCCGATGTCCTCGTACGCACCGCCCGGTACGCCCACCGCGGCTGGAACGGCTCCCGCGAGGACCCGCTCCACGACGCGGTGCGGGCGCTGGACGTGCTGCGCCGCGAGGCCGGGGAGGTCCCGGTGGTCCTGGTCGGCCACTCGATGGGTGCCCGCGCCGCCCTCCGCGCCGCCGGTCATCCGCTGGTGCGCGCGGTGGTCGGTCTCGCCCCGTGGTGCCCGGCCGACGACCCGGTCGGCCAGCTCGCCGACCGCGACGTGGTCCTGCTGCACAGCACCCGGGACCGGGTCACCAGCCCCCGGGCCTCCCAGGACCTCACGGCCCGCGCCCGCCGGGCCGGTGCCCGCACCTGCCTGGTCGCGATCCGGAACAGCGACCACGCGATGCTCCGGCGCGCCGGGGCGTGGCACGCGCTGACCGGCCGGATCGTCACCGGTCTGCTGGACCTGGGCCCGCTGCCCGGCCGGGTCGAGGCGGCGCTGCGGCTCCCGGCCGACGCCCCGGGAACCCGCGGCACCCTCGACCTGGACCGACTGGACCGACTGGACGGACCAGGCGGACCGGACGGACCGGACCGACCGCCCCACCCGGACCGACCGCCCCACCCGGACCGGCCGGACCGGCCGGGGCGGTGAGCATCCCGGGTCATGTGAGTCACCCCTGTCACGGGGGCGCCGCCGTGGTGCAGCCGCCGGGGAACGGGAGCACCCTGGTAGGGAGGTGATCGTCATGAGGACAACTGCCGGGTGGCACGTGGACATGGAATTCGAGGAGGACACCCACCGGACCCGTGCGGCCGCCCTGGTGCGGCTTCCGGACGGCAACGAGGTGCGGGCCCACGGATATGCGAGCCGCCACCCCTCCGACAAGGACCAGCCCAGGGTCGGTGAGGAGATCGCGGGGGCCAGAGCCCTCAACGAACTGGCGATGAAGATGCTGACGAAGGCGCACGACGAGATCGACGAGGCGTCCGGCCGGACCTCGCACCCCCTCAGCACCTGAGCGGTTCCGCGCGGCCCGTACGCCCGGGGCCGGGCCCGTGCCCGGCCCCGTCCGGTGTGCGGGTGCGCGGGGACACGGCCCGTTCAGCGGATGCGCGGCGGGATCCGGCGCCCGACGATGGAGGGCCGGGCAGCGGGTGGTCCGCGCCCGCCCAGGAGGTTGACGTGCAGGCCGATGCGTACGCCGACGATCCGCCGCCCCTCGGCCCCGAGGTGCTGGCGGCCCTGGTCGGCGGGACCACGGCCGGGGTGGGGGTGCTCGACACGGGGCTGCGCTTCCTCTACGTCAACCCGGCTCTCGAACGGATCAACGGCATCCCGGCCGCGGAACACATCGGGCGCACCGTCACCGAGGTCCTCCCGCTGGTCGACGCCGGCGAGGACATGATGCTGGCCGTGCTCGCCGACGGCAGACCCCGTGAGATCACCTCCAGCGGGTTCACCCCGGCGACCGGCGGGGTCCGGCGGTACTGGCACGGGGCGTTCCACCGGCTGGAGACCGGCGGCCGGGTCGTGGGCCTGGCCGGGATCGTGCTGGAGGTCGTGTCCTCCGACCAGGGGTGGCGCGAACTGGAGCAGGCCCGGCGTCACATCGACCTGCTCGACACCGCCGCCGCCCGGATCGGCACCACCCTCGACATGGACACCACCTGCGCCGAGCTCGTCGACCTCGTCGTGCCGGGGCTGGCGGACCTCGCGACGGTCGAGGTGTTCCCGCCGGACGTCGCCGCCCCGGTCCGCCCCGCCCCGCCCGGTGTGCTGCGGCTGCGCCGGGCGGCGCTGACCGCCGTGCCCGCCCTCCGCGACGAGCTGTGCGGGTTCGGGCTGGCCGACGAGTACATCGACTACCAGGAGGGCGCCGCCGTGCAGCGCTGCCTGGCGTCCAACCTGCCGGTGGTGGAGAACCTCACCGGCGACGAACAGCTGATGCGTTCCGCGCCCGCCCCCGAACGGGTCGCCGCCTACCGCGCCCTCGGGATGCACTCGGCGGTCATCGTGCCCGTCTCCGTGCGCGGCGGGCCGCTCGGCATCCTCGGCCTGATCCGGTCCGGGGACTCACCGGTCTTCACCGACGAGGACGTGGTGGTCGCCCGGGAGCTCGCCGGCCGGGCCGCCGTCGACCTCGATCACGCCCGCCGGTACGCCCACGAGCACACCATCGCCCTGGAGCTCCAGCGTTCCCTGCTGTCCGAGCCGCGCCCGCCGCACCCGCACATCGAGATCGCCACCCGGTACCTGCCGGCCGACCGGAGCGTGCTGGTCGGCGGCGACTGGTTCGACGTCATCCCGCTGCGGGACGGGCGCCACCTGAAGGCGATGGGCGACGTGATGGGCCACGGGGTGGAGGCGGCCGTCGCGATGAGCCACTACCGCTCGCTGCTGCGGATGTTCGCCGACGACGAGCTGCCGCCGCACCGCATCCTGGAACGGCTGGACCGGATGGTCGAGCGGTCCGGCCTGGACCGGGCGGCGACCTGCCTGCTGGCCGTCGTCGACCGGTTCGGCGGGGCGTGCGAGATGGCGAGCGCCGGGCACCTGCCGCCGGTGCTGATCGATCCGCTGTCGGGGGCCAGGGTGTGCGCCGAGATGGCGGTGGGGCCGCCGCTGGGCACCGGCTTCGGCGGCTACCGCTCGACGCTGGTGGAGTTCGACCCCGGTTCGGTGCTGTTCCTGTACACCGACGGGCTGGTGGAGCGGCGCGGCGAGGACATCGACACCTCGATCGCCCGCCTGGAGGACCTGACGATGCCCAGGAGCGGCAGCCTCGACGACCTGCTGGACGAGGTGCTCGAGCGGTTCGGGCCGGGCGCCGAGGACGACATAGCGGTCCTGGCCTCGCGCACCCGCCCCCGCGCGCCCCTGTGACCTGCCGAAAACCGGGCACCGAACACCAAATGCCGAACACCAAACGCCGGACACCGGACACCGGACACCGGACACCGGAAGGACTCCCCGTACCGCCGTACCGCCCCGGCTCAGCCCAGTTCCAGGCTGGTGATGCCGAACAGCCCGTCGTGGTCGATGTCCGGCGCGGGGCCGGTGTACATCCGGGCGGTCTCGAACGTCGGGGTGAGGCCCAGCTGTTCCGCCAGCCGCACGGCCGCCGGGTTGGCGTCGGGCACGTCGATGGCCACCGGTGTGCCGGGATCGGTCGCTGCCAGGGCGCTGACCAGGGCCCCGGCCACCTCGGGCGACTCGGCGTACACCGGGCCGATGCGGGACGAGGTGCGGCACGGGCGCATCACGGCCAGCCCCCGCAGCTCCCCGTCCCGGACGGCGGCGAGCGAGGTGCGACCGGGGCCGGCGATCCACGGGGCGAGGAAGCCGTCCCGGGCGGCGGGGAAGAACCGGCGGTCGTAGTCGGCGATCCGGTCGAAGGGGACGGCGCGGGCGTCGACGAGGGCGGTGCCGGCCGGGGCGGTCAGTCCGGTCGGCGGCAGGCCCTCGTGGCGCATGTTCGTCCAGACCGGACGGAAGCCGGACTTGCGGTAGTTGGGCTGCTGGGCCACCACCCCGTCGAGGCCGACGTTGCGCCCCTCCAGCCGGGCCATGCCGGCCTGCCAGGTCTGCAACCCGTAGCCCTGGCCGCGCAGTTCGGGGCGGGTCAGGTAGAAGCCGAGGAAGCCGGAGCCGGTGCCGTAGCGGACCACGGAGATGCAGGAGACCGGTTCGCCGTCGAGCCGGCCGAACAGGAAGCCGCGCGGATCGGCGGCGAAGAAGGCGTGGCGGTCGGTGAGGCCGGGATTCCAGCTCTCCTCGTGGGCCCATTCGGCCTGGAGGGTGAGGTCGTCGGCGCTCGCGGTGGTGATCTCGAAGTTCGGCACGGGGCACCCGTACCCACCGGATGCCCCGTTCAACGGTGGTTTTTCCGTCATCCACCGGTGTGCGGCGGTTGCGCGGAACCGGCCCGGGTGCCGGCCTCGCGGGCGGCACCGGCGTCGGCACCGGCCTCGCGGGCGGCGTCGGCCGTGGCCTGCTCCAGCACCCGCGCCGCCCGGTCCGCCGTGACGGTCCGGTGGGCGGCGGCCACCCGCACCAGCCAGGCGACCTCGCCTTCCTGGTCGGTGGCGTGCTGGGTGTCCACCGCGGCGGCGGTCGTGGCGCCCGCGCCGTTGTTCCTGGCGGTGAGCGCCGCCTTGATCCAGTACGCCTCGGCGAGCGGACCGGCCTTCTCGGCGTCCGCGGCGCCGTCCGCCGCGGCGGCGGCCTTCGCGGCCGGGAGCAGGGTGTCGGGGACGTAGTGGCGCAGCTTCTCGACCGCGTCCGCGATGTCGGCGGCCCAGCGGTCGATGCGCAGGTCGGCCGGGGTGTCGAAGCGGGTGAGTTCTCGGATCAGCGGGGCGGGCGGGTCGAAGGGCTGCTCGGGGAAGGCGGTCATCAACTCGTACCAGAGGCCGTGCAGTTTGACCTGGGCCCGCCACAGCTTCGCGCGGCGCTGCCCCTTGCTGAACGCGGGGATGGAGGCCCCCACGGCGAAGAAGGCGAACAGCACCACCTGCGCGGCCTCGGTGACCTCGTCGAAGCGCAGCGCGAAGGAGTCGCTGGGGGTGTCCAGGACACTGATCCACAGGAACAGGGTCCGGCTGACGGTGTAGCCGACCCCGATGAACATGGCGAACGTCATCATGCCGAGCCCCACCCGCAGATGGCGCAGCCGGGCCCCGGCGGTGGCCAGCGCCCACTGGTACGCGCAGACGGCGGACGCGGCGCCCAGGTAGAGGTAGAACACGCTCATGTACAGCGTGGCCCCCCACTGGCCGGCGTGGTCGGCGACGAAGCGGTCCGAGGGGACGGAGCGGTCGACGACGGTGAAGAACAGCACCGTCAGCAGGATCAGCGTGGCGATCGACGCCTTGGCCGCCACCTGCTGGATGGCGCGGGCGAACCGCACGTGGCGCGGGACGGTCCCGCCGTCGGGGTACTGGCCGTAGATGGCGACGATGTAGCTGAGGATGGCCAGGATCGCGACGGTCGCCGTGTAGTGCTTGATCAGGACGGCGAGGTCGGTGACGGCACTGTCGTTGAGCGCGATGCGCACGGCCTGGGTCTTGGTCCACAGGGCGGCGGCGAAGCCCGCGTAGCAGCCCCACAGGGCCCGGCGGCGCTTGTCCTCCTCGTCGCCCCACAGGGCGGCGGGCATGCGCCAGACGGCGACGGCCGTCATCAGGACGGCTATGAGGTAGCCGGCGAGGTCGAGCGGGGTCACGGCGGGTCCTTGGGGTGGGGGGCGAGGGGGACGGGCGGTTTCAGGAACGGCGGAACAGGCCGCGGCGGCGGCTGGCGACGGGGCGCGAGAGGGAGTTGGCCAGGCGCCCCACCATGTCGTCGCTCGACACGTCCCGGGCCATGCGGGGGATGAGGGAGGCGCCGAACTCGGCCATGCGCTCGTCGTGGGTGTCGTACTGCGCGCGGGCCTGCACGGTGCCGTCCCCCGACCGGATCGCGTCGGCGATGGTGTCGGCGACCGGCGGCGCGGGCGTGGGCTCACCGCCCAGGACCCGGGTGATCAGCGAGGTGTCGAAGACCGGCAGCAGCCGCCTGAGCTGCTCGGCGTCGAGGGAGGTGCCGTGGTCGAACCACTCGTGGCACAGCTCGTGCAGGATGACGTGCTGGGTCTGGTACTCGGTCGGCCGGCGGCGGTAGAGCACGAAACTCGTCCCGCCGGTCTTCAGCCGCAGCCCGCAGGCGGCGTTGACGCGGGCCAGCCGGTCGGGCATCTCGTGCAGCACGATGGTGCGGCCCCGGGCCGCCTCCATGTTCGCCACCAGTGCGTCGATGGAGAAGGGCGCGGGTATGGGCAGGTCGGCCAGCCCGGCCTCGCACTCCTTCCGTAGTTCGCGCATGGACATGTGAGAGGTCTACCCCTCCGGCTCGCCGGGGGCGCCGCCGCCGGTCGCGTCCTGCCTGCCCCGGGCGTCCTCCAGCAGGGAGAGGGCGAACTGCAGCAGCTCCGGCGGGAGTCCGTCCTCGTCGAGACCCCGGCCGGCGACCCCGCTGATCTCCCCGGTGCGCCGCTTGGCGAGGAACTGGAGCCCGGCGACGACGTCGTCGACGACCTCGGACTCCTCCTTGAAGAACCGCCAGTCCACGCCGAAGCCCAGACCGAGCGCCTTGAGGATGTCCTCGGACGGCTGCGTCACCTTCCCCGCGAGTATGTTGGAGAAGTAGCTGTGCGAGAGGGAACCGCCGCGTTCCTTGACCAGGTCGGCGAAGACCCGGCCCGAGACCTTCTGTCCGGGGAACGTCTTCTCGACCATGTACTCGACCTTTTGCTGCAGTGTCCGCAGCTCCGGTGTGCGTTCCTCGACGCTGTCCATCCGGCTCCCCACGTATCCGTTCCCCGCCCGACCAGCGGTGCTCGGTCGTCGTTTCGGTCAACGGGATTGCACTGTAACGAATCGTGTGACGGGGCCCCCGGCGCGGTGGGCGGTACGGGAACGGGCTTGCGTAAACACGCAACGTCACTGTTAACTCGAAAAAACACGGGCAGGGGACCGCGAGGGGAGTGTCCTGCCCGTGAAGTCGTCCTGCCCTGTGCGAAATTCCGTCGGACAAGACGGACAAGGTGTGCATATGAGGGCAGTTGAAGATGCAGCCCTTCACGACGGGGGATGCGTGAAGGGCTGCTCGTCCATTATGGCCGCTGGTCAAGTCGGCATCAACTGACCTGCCGGTCAGTCGGATGCGTGTCGCCGGGTTCCGGCCCCGCCCGGACCGCCGTACGCCACCCCGGACCGCGGGGACGGGGAGAGCCGCTCGCGCGCCCGTTCCGGGGCGGGGTCGGGTGTGCGCCCGGTCCGTCACGGCGACTGTGGGTACGGCTCCGCCGCCGTCACCGGCCTGCCGGATGGTTGTGGTGCCGTTGGGATCGCGCCAGATATTGACCCGATGTGGTCGGTGGGCGAGGTGGTCGGCCTCCAGAGGGGCGGAGAGCACCGGCTGTGCTCACCGGGCCAGCGCGAGCAGTTCGTCGATCGCCGGTTCCGCACTGCCGTCACCGGAGTCGTCACCGAGGTGGGCGATGGCCGCGAACGGCGCGATCACCCGGCTCCAGGCGTGGAGCCGGTCGCCGTCGAGACCGCACGCCGCCGCCACGCGCGCGCAGCGGGCCCCGACGCCCTCCGCCCCGGCACCGGCCACGACGTGGTCCACGGCGTCGAAACACGGATCGCCGACACACGCCTTCGGGTCGATGGCCATGAGGCCGCGCCCGGCGCCGCCGTCGAGCACGTTGCCCAGGTGCAGATCGCCGTGGAGCAGCACGGTCGTCGTCTGCGTGTCCAGCAGCCGTTCGCACCGCCGGATGGCCCTGTTCCACACGGCGGTGTCCATCCGCGCGCCGATCGCGGGCTCGGACAGCCGCCTGCCGACCCGGGCGAAGGACTCCTCGCACCGCTCGCGCAGCACACGCGTCGGCGCCGAGGGCAGGGCGACCCCGTGCAGGGCGGCGAGCAGGCCCGACCACTGCTCCGGGAGCGAAGTGGCGGGCAGGTGCTCCGCCGGCGTTCCGGGCACGATCTCCTCCAGAACCATCGCGCCCGCCTCCTCGTCGAAGGCCAGCACGGAGGGCACCCGGCCCGAGGCGGCGAACCACTCCAGCATCCCGACCTGTTCGGCCAGCAGGGCCCGCTCCGGACTGATCTTCAGCACCGTGGGCGTGCCGTCGGGCCAACTGCACCGCAGCGTGACCGACGAGGCGCCGTCCGGGAGGGGGCCGCCGAGCGAAAGTCCCCACCGGGACACCAGCCGTGCGACGAGATCCGGGGCGTCGGCGCACCAGTCGGCGACCCGGGGGCCGAATCGGCGCACCAGCCGCGCGGTGACGTGCTCCACATCCACCGGCAGTCGTTCCATACGGGCCAGTCTGTCGATCGTGTGATCCCTGTCCACCGCTTTTCCGCTGCTTCTCCAGCGCTCTCCCGCCGCCTTCCCTCGGTTCTCCTGCGGCTTTCGGGATCCGGCTTGACCCTCACGTTGCGTGAGGCCGGAGGGTGGTGCCCATGAGCGACTACTACAACGCGTTCGAGATCAGCCCCGTCCCCGACCCCGGCCCGGACGCGGTTCCGCCGGAGCCTTTCCACGGCATCTACGGGATGCCCGCGTTCGCGACGATCCCCACGAACGACCTCGCGGTGTCGGTGGACTTCTGGGTCCGCGGGCTCGGGTTCTTCGAACTGTTCAGCATCCCCGGCACCCTCGTGCATCTGCGCCGGTGGGCGTTCCAGGACGTGCTCCTCGTCGCGGAGGAGAGCGTTCCGGAGCAGGCGCCGGCGATGAGCTTCAGCTTCTCGTACGTGCTCGGCCAGATCGATTCCGTGGTCGCGGACTGCCGGGCGCTGCGCCCGGACTCGGTCGACGGCCCGCGGGACACCCCCTGGAACACGCGTGACGTGACGGTGATCACCCCCGAGAACGCGCGGATCGTCGTCACCGCGGCGAAGCCCTTCGACCCGGCGAGCCAGGAGGCGCGGAACCTTGAGGCCATCGGGATCACTCCGCCGGATCCGGACAGCGACCGGACCGACAACGCCGACAACGCCGACAACAATGAGGGGCATGCCTGACGCAGACGAAGCGGAAGCCGCAGCCGGGGCCGGGGCCGACGGCCTGACCGTGGGCCAGGTCTCGGCGCGCCTGGGTGTGACCGTCCGCGCGCTGCACCACTGGGACGAGATCGGCCTGGCCCGCCCTTCGATGCGCACGGCCGCCGGATACCGGCTCTACACCGCCGGTGATCTGGAACGCCTGCACCGCATCGTGGTCTACCGCGAGGTCGGTCTCGGCCTGGACCGGATCCGGGGCGTCCTGGACGACTCGACCGCCGACGTGCCCGGCGCGCTGCGTGCGCAGCGCGCCCAGGTCGCCGAGCGGATCGAACGCCTCCAGCGGCTCGGTGCCGGACTGGACCGGATGATCGAGGCCCACGAGCGCGGCCTGCTGCTGACCGTCGAGCAGCAGGTCGCGATCTTCGGCCCCCGGTGGGACCCGGACGGGCCCGCCGAGGCCCGCAACCGCTACGGGGACACCACGCAGTGGCGGCAATACGCCGAACTCTCCGCCTCGCGCGGTCCGGAGGAGTGGCAGGCGGTCGCCGAAGCCGTCGCCGGCCTCGACCGCGCCCTCGCGGACGCGATGGACGCCGGGGTCGCCCCCGGCAGCCCGGAGGCGAACCGGCTCGCCGAGCGGCACCGCGAGGTCTTCGCCTCGTACTTCCCCCTCACCAGGCGGATGCAGGTCTGCCTGGGCCGCATGTACGAGGCTGATCCGGGATTCGCCGCCCACTACGACGGCATCCGGACCGGCCTCGCCGCCTGGTTCCGGCAGGTCGTCGACGCCGACGCGCGCGCCCACGGCATCGACCCCGACACCGCGACCTGGGAGTAGGGCGCGGCGAGTGCCCCGTGGGCTCAACCGCCCGCGGGTACGGGTCTGGTGGCGGGCTGGAGCCTGAAGGAGACGGCTTCGAGCAGGCCCTTGCGCCGGGTCTTCTGCACGGCGGCGATCCGCCAGCCCCGCCGGTCGGTGCGGACGAGGGTGTACGTGGCGATCTTGCCGAGCCTGCGGGGCGGCTTCCTGGAGACCTCGCCGCGGGTGACGACGACGGCGGTGTCGGGGCCGTGGGTGCGGATGTCGCGGACGTCCAGGTGGAGTTCGGTGCCCTTGAGGAAGGTGTCGAAGAGGGCCTGGTGCGCCCGCCCGATCTCCTGTCCGCCGCGGTAGACGGTGCCGGTGAACGTGACGTCGGTGGCGTCGTCGGTGAAGCAGTCCCCGTAGGCGGTGCCGTCGCCGCGGTTCCAGGCGGCGCGCGCCCGGTCCAGCAGGGCCCGGACCTCGGTGGTGTCGGTGTCGGTGATGGCGGTGGTCTCGGTGGGGCCGGTGGTCTCGGTGTTCATGGGACGGGGCCTCTCGCTCGTCACTTCTCGGCCCGGGGCCTGGTGTCGGGGTCGAACAGGAAGGAGACGCGCTCCATGACCTTCTGGCGCCGGGTGTTGTGGAAGGCCGCGATGCGCCACGGGCCGTCGTCCTGGCGGACCAGGGTGTAGGTGGCGTCCTCGGTGAACACGGCGCCGTAGGCGTCCGCGTCGCCGCGGCCCCAGGCCGCGGTCATGTCCGCCAGCGTCGAGCACACCTGCCGGTGGGCGCCGGCCGGGGCGTCCGTCGGGGTGACGGCCATGCAGTCGGGGTTGCCGGTGTTGTGCACCGTGGCGGTGCTGCTGAGCCACAGGTACCCGCCGCCGGCGGCCAGGGCGAGGGTCAGGGCGCCGATCCCCAGAACGCGTTTGACCGTACGGCGGCGGGGCCGCCCGGTCGTGGCGGGTTCGGGTCCGGGTCCGGGTCCGGAGTCCGCCGGGGCGGGGCCGAGGCTTGTCGGGATGGACCCGGAGTCCGGTGCGGCGGGTTCGGGGGCGGCGGTCTCGGTGCTCATCTGGATTCCCTCCCGTGGTACCTTCGCGAGCGAAGCTACTTTTCCGAAGAAGCTTCTTCTTTTGAGAAGTCTCTTCGTTGAGGAAGAGATTAGGGAGCGGAGGATCGCCGTGTCAACACCCCACCCGCAGCCGGACGCGAGCCGGGTCTACCGCCGGTATCTGAGCGCGGTCCTGCTGCACGCCCACGCCAGTGCCCGGGCCTGCGGTCTGGGCGCGACGGACCTGTACGCGCTGAACGTCCTGGAGCTGGCCGGTTCGATGACCCCGGGCGAGCTGGGCACGCGCGTCGGCCTGACCACCGGCCCCACCACCCGGCTCGTCGACCGGCTGGAGGAGGCCGGGTACGTGCGCCGCGTCCCCTCGCCCGACGACCGCCGCAAGGTGATCATCGAACCGATCGACCGGCCCGCGGAGCTCGACCGCGTCATGGCCGACGCCCGCCGGCGGATCGGCGAACTGATCGGCGACTACTCCCCCGAGCAGCGCGCCACCCTCTTCGACTACTTCACCCGCGCCGCCGACGCGTACCAGGAAACCGCCGAGGACCTGCGGGCCGGCGGCACGGCCGGCTGAACCGCCGCTGCCGCTGCCGCTGCCGTTGCGGCTGCCGTCGTCGTCGCCGGGGCGGGCGCACCGCGACGCCCGTCCGGTTCGGTCGTCCGGTCGACTGTCCGGTCGGTCGGCCGCCTTCCCCCGCTGCCCGTCCGTGGGCAGGATGGGGAACCGGTGGGCGACGTCGGGGGGAACCGGATGGCCGAGCAGTACCCGAGCCCGGACGCACGGGTCCGGTCGAACCGGTCGTTGATGCTGCTGGCGGGGACCGTGCAGGGCGTGGCGGCGCTCGGGGCGGCGCCCTTCGCGTGGCTGGTCATGGACGTGGGGCGGGTGTGGGTGGTCCTGCTCGCCGCCGTCTGGGCGCCGCTCGGCAGCCTGGTGGCCGTGATGATCTTCCTGCTGGCATTCCGCAGGCTGCCCCCGGTGCACCCGGGGGAACGGACGGCCACCGTCACCGGCACCACCGTCGTCCCCACCACCGAGAACGGCGACGAACTGGTCGCCGTCGAGGTGGACACCGGTATCGAGCGGTTCACCTCCCTGATCGCCGACCGGGTGCACGAGGACCATCTCGCACGGTTCGCGACCGGTACCCGGTGGCAGGTCCTGGAGTTCGTCGGCGACCGCAGCCGGGTCGTCCTGGCCTCGGCCCACGACGACGTGCTGCGCACCGGTTACGACCTCGGCGGGCTGCGGATCGGCGCGGAGTCCGCGGGCGGCACCGGCTACGGCTCGGAGCTGCTCGCCATCGGCTTCCGGGACCGGAAGAACTGACAGGTCGCGGTCCTGAAGAGCCCCGCGGCCCCCGAGCCGCCCCGCGCACCGCTCAGATCAGTTCCCGCAGGAGCGGTTCCGGGTCCGCGAGCAGGAAGAGGTGGCCGCCGTCGGGGACGGTGCGCAGTTCGGCGCCCGGGATCTGTGCGTGGGCCCAACGGGCCACCTCCACCGGGACGTTGCCGTCCGCCTCGCCGTGCAGGAAGAGGGTCGGTACGGAGACCGAGCCCAGCGGGTCCGGCAGCGGGCGGGCGTAGCCGGCGAGGTCGGTGATGGCCGCGTCCACGCCCTGGCGCTGTCCCTCGGTCGTGTCCAGGTCGGACAGCGCCCGGAAGGCGGGGGTGGTCATGATCAGCCGGTCGGAGCGGGGCCAGGCGTCGAGGTTCGGCTCGCTCCTGGTCTTCTTGAAGACGCCCTTCCCCGCAAGCATCTGCCGGGCGAGCGCCGGGGCCCGGACGGCGATCAGGTTCAGCAGCTTGACCAGCGGGATCCGGCGCGCGTACGTCTTGCGGGGAGCCCCGGGAACGGCGGCGCAGGCGAGGATCAGCCTCGTCACCCGCCCGGGGAGCCGCTGGGCCGCCGAGAGCGCGTACCCGCCGCCGCCCGAGATCGCGACGAGCGCGGCCCGCTCCTGGCCGAGGTGGTCGAGCAGGGCCACGAAGTCGTCGTTCCAGCGGTGGAAGCCGCGACCGGGTACGGGGTCGGTCTCGCCGTACCCCGGACGGTCCGGGAAGACCAGGTGCAGGCCCGCGTCCGTCGCCGCCTGTCGCAGGGCGAGGCCCTCGTAGCGGCTGCCGGGGGTCCCGTGGAGCACGATCACGGGCGGGGCGGCGGGGTCGCCGTACGAGCAGTACGCGATACGGCGCCCGCCCGGGGCCGCCACGTGGTGCGTCTCGGGCAGGTCCGTCTCCGTCCCCGCCAGGTTCGTCGGGTCCTTCGGGTCCGCCGGGGAGGGGGTCATCTCTGCTCCTCGTGGGATGCGTGGGATGCGTGGGGCACAGGGGCTGCGGCTGAGGCTGCGGCGGCGATTCCGCCGATGACGAAGTCGAGGCCGAAGGCGAACCGGCGGTCGTAGTCGTGGTGTTCCGCGAACAGCGACGCGGCCCGGCGCTCCGGCGGGAGCTGGTGCAGTTCCAGGTCGCCGCGGCCGAGCCGGATCGCCACGTGGCCGGTGACGAAGTCGTGCAGGGTGCCGTACGCGTACACGGCGGCCTCCTCGTCGAGCCCGGCACTGCGCAGCGCCGCCACGACCCGGTGCGCGGCGTCGTCGGCGCCGGGGCCCACCAGTGAGGCGCGACGGTGCGCTTCGAGGACGACGGGGTGCCGCATGAGCAGGTCGTGCAGCGCGTTCGCGAACAGCCGGACGGTGCCGAGCCAGTCGTCCGGCCATTCCACCGACCGGGTCGCCTCTCCGACGACCCGGGACACCAGCGCGTGCTGGAGCGCGTCGATGCCGCCCGTCGCGCGGTGGATCGCCATGGGGGACACGCCCAGCCGGTCCGCCAGCGCGCGGAAGCTCACGGCGTCGAGCCCCTGGTCGTCGGAGAGTTCGGTCGCCGCGTCCAGGATCGCGTCGAGCGTCACCGCCCGGGGACGGCCGTTCTTCGGGTTGCTTGCCTTTTCGGCCACCATGCCCGCACCATATCGATACGCGTAACGAAACTTCAATGGGGTGCGCATGACGGAGTTGCACGAGCTCACGGCTTTGGAGCTGGCCGCCGCCTACGCGTGCGGCGACACGAGTCCCACCGAAGTCGTGGACCACCTGCTGGCCCGGATCGGGGGCGGCGACCGGGTGGGGGCGTTCACCACCGTGTCGGCCGACCGGGCCCGCGCCGCGGCCGTCGGGGCCGAACGGGTCCTGCGGTCGGCGGACCGTGCCGGTCTGCCGCGCCTGTTCGGCGTCCCCACCGCGGTCAAGGACCTGGAGGCCACCGCGGGCGTACGCACCACGCTGGGTTCCGCGCTGTTCCGCGACTGGGTTCCGGAGCACAACGACGAGATCGTCGACGTCATGGCCGATGCCGGGCTGATCAGCCTGGGCAAGACGACCGTTCCCGAGTTCGGGGCCGCCTGCTACACCGAGCCCGAGGTGGCCGCCCCGGCGCGCAGCCCGTTCGACCTCCGCCGCAGCGCGGCGGGCAGCAGCGGCGGGGCGGCGGCCGCGGTCGGGGCCCGGCTGGTGCCGATCGCACAGGGAAGTGACACCGCCGGTTCGGTGCGCTCGCCCGCGAGCGCCTGCGGTGTGGTCGGGCTCAAGCCCAGCCGCGGACTCGTCACCGCGGGCCCGGCGGGCAACGACGGGATGGGGCTCTCGGTGCGGGGGCCGATCGCCCGCACCGTGCGCGACACCGCGGCGTTCCTCGACGTCCTGGCCGACCGCACCGGGGCCGGTACCGTGCATCCGCCCCGGGTCGACAACTACGAGCGCGCGTGCGACGCACCCGTGCCGCGGCTCCGGATCGCGCTCGCCCAGGGCTCGGTCTCGGGCGCTCCCGTGGATCCCGAGGTCGCCGGGGCCGCGGAGCTCACCGCCCGTACGCTGGCCGGGCTCGGGCACGAGGTGTTCGTCCGGGACCAGGCGCCGGACCCCGAGCTGACCGAGGGTTTCCGGGCGATGTTCACGGCACTGGTCGCGTCGAGGGTCATGGCCCTCGACGCGACGTCCCTGCGGCCGATCGTCCGCCATCTCCGCTCCAGGGCACAGGAGTTGACCTCTGGCGAGCTGGCCGCCTCGATCGGTGTGGTCCAGGCCCGCGCCCGTGCCTGGGCGCTCGGCCACGCCGACGCGGACGTGGTGATCACCCCGACCGTGACGGGCCCGCCGACGTTCGTCGGTCAGCTCCGCAACGACGCGGACCCGGCGGCGGAACTGGCCGCGATGACCGCGTTCACGGGCAACACCGTCCTGGCGAACGCCACCGGCTTCCCGGCCATCAGCCTTCCGTTGGGCTGGAGTTCGCAGGGACTGCCGCTCGGGGTCTCGCTGACGGCCGGCTGGGGGCGCGAGGATCTGCTGCTCGGCGTATCGGCCTCGCTGGAGGAGGCCCTGCCGTGGTCCCACCGCTACGGCGAGCGGACCGGGGGCTGAGCGTCGGGCACCGCACCCCGGCTGCCCGGGGCCGGGGCGGGACGGGCGGTCAGCGTTCGAGGAGGGCGATGCGGATGGCTCGCTCCACGTGGGCGGCGGTGTTGGCGTGTCCTGCGGCGTTGGGGTGGACCAGGGTGACGTGCTTGCGGAGGAGACCGCAGTTCAGCAGCGTGCCGGGGAGCCTGGTGGGCCAGTAGTCCGCGGCGTCGCCGCAGAGCCCCTCGACCCACTTGGTGTCCGCGGGCCGGCAGGCGTCGTGGCCCACGCTGGAGCTGTAGACGTCGACGTAGCGGTCGCCGAAGAAGTTCGAGACCCGCTGGATCGTGCTGTTCAGCTGCTTGAGGACGTCGTCACGGAGCCAGTCGATGTCGGCGTGGGTGATCGGGCCGAGCTCGGTGAGGGACAGGCGGTTGCAGTCGGTGGCCTCGTCCGGCAGGACGGCCGGGTAACCGATCGTGATCACCTTGGCGTCGGGTGCGGACTGGTGCACGTTGGCCAGCATCTCGATGTACTCGTCCTGGACCCGGGCGAGCTTTTCCTGGATGCTCTCCTCGCCCTCGGGGGGATTGGTGTAGTACTCGCGGCAGGACTTGCCGGTCGCGCCCTGTTCGAGGCACTTGAGGAGAATGCCGCCGAAGGGCAGGCTGTTGCCGCCGACGCCGATGGTGACGATGTCGGTCCGGTCGTTCAGCCCGGCCCGCCGGGTCTGCGGGTCCACCGAGGGCCAGCCTTCGGCGGGGGGCTCGACCGGGCTGATCGGGGTCTGCTCGGCGGTGGCGATGTCGGCGATGGTCGCGTTGCCGCAGCTGACGTTGGTCAGGTGGACGGGCTTGCCCGGCGGGAACTCGTCGAGCTCCCGCTCGACGAGGCCGGGGTAGGCGTCGCTGGTGCGGTCGCAGCCGTCCCGCGAAGGATCGCCCAGCGGGGGCAGCGGGTCCCCGACGAAGCCACCGGCGGTGTACGAGTCACCCAGCGCGGCCCACTCGTACTGGTCGGCCGCACCGGCGGTGCCGGAGGGCACGAGCGCGGCCGCGGCCAGCACGAGCCCGACGGCCAGGGCCCGCGCGCGGAGGCGGGGGACAGGGTGTCGCATGGATTCTCCAAGGTCGGCGGAAGACACCCGGGCCGGAACGTGATGCCCGGGAGCAAGGCACTTCGGCCGAGATCATTCAGGCTGTCGGCCCGCCGCTCCGGCGAACCGGGCCGGTCATCCCTGATCGGGCTAAATGGTCAGATCATCCATGCCACCGGATGCCGCCGAGCGGGTGGGCGGACGGGCGGGCCGTCCGTCGGCACACCCACTTTTTTGTGGGTACTTGTCGCCGTGACCACGCCGGGAGAGCCTGGTGGTGACCGGGAACGAGAACGGGAAGGAGGAGGTCCGGGATCAGGACGCGGCGCGCTCGGCGGCGAGCCGGTCCAGACGGCGATGGCCCCAGTCGGACAGCGGAGCCAGCGCCAGTGAGAGTTCGAGACCGGACTCGGTCAGCGAGTAGACGGTCTTCGGCGGCACCACGTCGTACACCTCGCGGTGGACGAGTCCGTCCGACTCCATTTCGCGCAGGGCCTGGGTCAGCACCTTCTCACTGATCTGCGGGACCTTGCGGCGCAGCTCGCCGGGCCGGTGCGGGCCGGCCTCCAGCAGCCACAGCAGCAACGTCTTCCACTTGCCGTCGATGACGGCGACGGCCGCGGCCACCCCGCAGACATCGGGGTCGTCGACCCGGATGCGTGTCATCTCCCCGTTCCTTCCCCGGCTGTTCCGATCCTGCCTTTCCACCTTATGCACAAGGGAGTTCAGTCATGTCTTCTTCCCCCCAGCCCACGTCCGGACGTTCCGCGGCGGCCGTCACGGTGCTCGGGCTCGGCCCGATGGGCCGTGCGCTGGCAGGCGCGTTCGTGGCCGCGGGGGTGCGTACCACCGTGTGGAACCGCACCCCGGGCCGGGACCGCGAGCTGGTCGAGCGGGGGGCGATCGGGGCCGCGAGTGCCGCGGAGGCGGTCGCGGCGAGCCCGCTGACCGTGGTGTGCCTGGTGAACTACGACGCCACGGACTCGGTGCTGCGCCGGGACGCCGTCACGGCCGCGCTCAAGGGGCGCACCCTGGTGAACCTGACCGCCGACACCCCGGAGCGGTCCAGGGACACCGGGCGATGGGCCGGTGAGCACGGCATCCGCTACCTCGACGGCGCCATCATGACGCCGACGCCGACGATCGGAACTTCGGATGCGGTCCTGCTCTTCAGCGGCGACGAGGAGCTCCACCGCGAGCACCGGGAGGTGCTCGACGCCCTGGGCGGCAGCCACACCCACCTCGGCGAGGACATCGGCCGCGCCGCGGCCTACGACATCGCGCTGCTCGACATCTTCTGGACGTCGATGACCGGCTACATGCACGCGCTGGCCCTGGCGGGGGCGGAGGGCGTCTCGCCGCGTGAACTGGCCCCGTTCGCGCAGGGGATCGGCGCGATCCTGCCGGCGATCTTCCAGGGGACGGCCGACGACATCGAGGACGGCACCTACTCGGGCGAGGGCAATCCGCTGACCTCCGCGGTGTCGACGATGGCTCATGTCGTGCACGCCGCCGAGGCCCACGGCATCGACACCGGCGTGATGCGCGCCGCCGAGGGCCTGGCCCGCCGCGCGGTGGCGCTCGGCCACGGCGCGGACGGATTCTCCCGGATCGCGGAGATCCTGGCCCGCCGCTAGACACGTACCGGAAGTCACGAGGCGGCCTCGGGCGCGTGCATGCGGACGGTACTGGCAGAGCGCCTGCGCCAGTACGCGAAGCAGACCGCTGCCAGCAGTGGCCCCCACAGCAGGAGCGGGATGTAGGTGAGGTTGAAGAAGGCGAGTCGCCAGCCGTGCATCGACTCCGAGGGGGAGTCGCCCGGGAGCGGATCGCCCTGGATGGTGAGCCCGAACAGCGAGGTGGCGAAGGCGGTGGTCCACAGGACGGTCAGGATCGTGGCGCCGAGCGCGGCAGGCAGGACGGCGGCCGGGGTCGGCACTCTGCGGCCGCCCAGCAGCGGAATCCAGCGCGGGAAGACCTCTCCCCACGAGGCGATCAGCCCGATGGCGGTGAAGGCCAGCAGTTCGGAGAGGATCGACAGGGCGACGATGTACACCGGACCCGGCAACCACGACGGGAGCTGGCCCCTCCCGTGCGGGCCGTCGTCGCCGATGTGGAAGACGACGGTCATGATCCGCCACAGGCCGGAGGGAAGCACGGCGAAGGGGATGGCGTAGGCGGCGATCCGGGCCCACCGGGGGACCCCGGGCACCGGGGCGTGCGCGTTCCTCCACGCAGCGCGCAGCCGTCCGGGCGCGGTGGGCGCGGTGGACGCGGTGGCAGGGTGGGCAGTCATGCGTGCTCCTCGGACCGTTGGATGCCGCTCGCTTGAGCTGCCTCAACGATCACAGCCGCCCCTGCCCGATGCGTCACCCACCGGATCGGACCCCGCTCCGCTCCATGGGGGAGAGCGTCACCGGTCCGGTGGACCCTGGGGATGAGGATGGGCGTGCGGGGAGGGCGCGTTCTCCTTCGGGGCAGCCCTTGCCGATCGGAAACCCATGGGGCTCTCGTCCTGTCCGGGCACGGCTCATAAAGCCTGGACTCGCGGCGGGAAGCCATGAGTCCATGGGATTCGCGCGGGCCGGATCGGCTTGTCGGGGAAGCGGAGGAGGTTGTCCATGTCCAGGCGTCGCATACGGGTTCCGAGCGGCCGGCTGTGCGCGGGCGTCGGGGTCGGGGTCGCTGTGGGGCTGCTGACGCTGTGGCTGCTCATGCTCCTCGGGCGCGCCCTCTGCACCAGGAACGGCGGGTGGGGGTTCCTCCTGGTCGCGGGGGCCGGCATCGTCGTGGGCTGTGCCGTCGCGTTCGCGCGCAGGGGAGCAGGGATCGGGGCCTCGTGGGGACTGCTGGCCGCGATCGCGGCCATGTTCTTCTGCGCGACGCACATGGAGTACCTCGCCTCCAACACCCTGCACGACCGGGGCCGGGAGGTCTACGGCCTCATACAGAAGGAGACCGGCTACACCATGCCCAACCCGAGCGACGGCAGCCCCGGCGTGTACACCTACGCCGTCTCCTCCCCGGGAATCCCCCGGCAGCTCGACCTGTCCGTCACAGCAAGGGAGTTGGAGGTCGGCAAGGAGTACCTGATGACCATCGACCCGCAGAGCGAAGTGCGCCCTGCCCTCGGCCCGAGGCCCGGCACGGACGTCGCCGATCTCGTCTGGCAGATCATCTGCGCGGTCTTCGTCGTGTTCTTCTGGCTCGCCGCCGCCGTCGTGGGCTTCGAACCGGACGAATTCGTCTGGTGACGCGCATGGGCACGGGCGGCGAACCGTGGACGGTCGCCCTGGCCGGTCACCCCCTCACCTGGTCACCAGGTCGTCCCGGCGAGGGGGCGGCCCGCACGTCCGCTACGTCCTGGACGAGAACCCCATGAGCTTCTGATCAATGGGCCTCGGGGTCGGCGGAAGTCCTTTTGTAGCGACATTCGTAGGGGTAGGGATCCCCTCCGCCCGCGTGAACGGTCCCGTCCATCCGCAGTTCTCCATGCTCCAAAAAGAAGTGCAGGATCTGGATGTCGTTGTGGTTTTTGAAATTGAGTACCAGGTAGGGCGGCAGCCCGGGGTCCTTGTTGACCCCGTGCCATTCCCCGTCGGACGAACGGCGCGTCACCTTCGAGTCCGGCACGGGGCCGTCCCACTCGACCGGGAAGTCCTTGCCGGAAAACGTGTAGTCGTCACGCAGCCGGAGCATCGGCGATCCGCATTTCCGCTCCCCGTCCCATCGGCCGACCAATTGGGAATGGGTAACGGACTTCGGGGTGGCGACGGGTTTTTCCGCCTCGCAGGAGGACGGGGCGAGTGCCGTCACGGTGGCAGCCGCGAGACCTGCGCCGATGCGGAATATGTCGGATCTCACGCTACCTGCTTCCGGCCGTGTTCTGGGCGGCGCCCAGTATGCCGGTCGTCGGCCGCCGCCCCGTGACGGGGACCGCGGGAGATCACTCGGCGAGCGGCTGCTTCACGGCCAGGTCCTCGCTGCCGGTCCAGTACGTGACCTTGGGGTCGTTGTCGATGTTCACGAAACCCGCTCCGCCGGGCAGACCTGGGGAATGACACCCCGGAGCCCATGAGCGGCGCCGGAAACGGGGCGCTTCGGCTTTGGGGGTAGATCCATTATCCCCACGCGGGAAGGCGCCTGTCACCGTTCTCCGGAATGATCTTTACGTCCCATTTGTGCTCCTAGGCTTGCGGACGACGGAACCGAATCCCCGATCAGACCTGGGAGTTGAAAGTGGCGTACGACGTTGCCGCACTGGCCGCGGAGCTGACGGACATGGCCGCGGCCGATCACCGGACCGCGGTCTGCGCGAACAGCGACGACCCCGCCGAGCAGCTGGCCTGGCGGCGGCTGACCGCCCGGCACGGTGACCGGCTGGGCGAGATCATGGACGAGCACGGCTGGCCGACGGCGGAAACGGTCGGTGAGGAGGCCGCGAGCGCGGCGTGGCTGATCGCCCAGCACGCCGACCGGCAGCTCGACATCCAGCGGCGCGCCCTCCACCTGATGCGGCAGGCGGTGTCGGCGGGCGCGGCCGGTCCGCGCGAGCTGGCCTTCCTGCGCGACCGCACACTGGTCAACGAGGGCCGGAAGCAGATCTTCGGCACCCAGATCGCCGGTGTGAAGGACGGGGCACCCGTCCCGTGGCCCTGCGAGGAGCCCGAGCGCATGGACGAACTCCGTGCGGAGGTCGGCATCGAACCCTTCGACGAGTACGTCGCCAAGTTCGCGATGAACTGACCACTGGCGTCGCCCGGCCGTGTCCGGCGGATCACGGCCCGGGACTCACCGGCCACAGGCGTCGACCCGCCGGACGGGGCCGGGGCGTGCGCCCAGGCGGTGCGGAGGACGGGGCGCTCCGCCGTCCGGGCGGAGGGATCAGGCGTCGGCGCAGAGGCTTCCCCCATCGGCTGCGTACGAATGAACGCGTGGGCGACCTGTGGCTGCGCAGAGTCGCAGCGGCTGATGACGATCCAACTTCGTTCCACACGGGGGAACTTCATGTGGCACCTGTAGTCACGCCTTCTCGCAGCAGCGGCTTCGGCCGTCCTCGCCGTCGGCGGGCTCTCCGCGTGCTCGGCCCTAGACCGGAAGACGTTCGAGGACGACCCGTCGGGCAGGTACCGCCTGGATCTGTCGATGACGAACGGTGACTTGACGGTGGAGTCGGCGGGCCGGTGACCTTCCTCGGAGCGGCCGCATGGGTCCACCGGTTCCCGCCCGGTGGCCGGGCCTGTCCGGCAGCGGCCTGACGACCCGGCCTCCGTCACAGCACTACGAGTTCGCGGCCTCCGCCAGGACACGGGCGAGCTCGCGGGGGCGGGTGGCCATCGGCCAGTGGCCCGAGTCGAGGTCCACGTACTCGAGGTGGGTGGCGCGGGCGAGGTCGGGGCTCTCGCCGGTGGCGATCCACTCCTTGGCCTGGGCGGGGGTGAACTCGGGGCAGATGAGCACGACGGGGACGTCGAAGCGGCGCTCGTCGGTCAGGCGCACGACTCCCCGGGCGACCCCCTCGGGGACGGGGACGGCAGCGGACGCGAGGCGGTGCCGGGTCTCCTGGTCCAGGTCGGCGGAGTCCGCTCCCTCGAAGGGGCCCCAGCCCGGGAAGGGCATGGTGCCGCCCTCAATCGCGAAGTGATCGGCGTAAGCCCGCCCGTCGGGGGCGGGGAAGCCGCCGATCAGCGCGACCTTGGCCACCTTCTCCGGTCGCGCGTCGGCGGCCAGCCAGGCCAGGCTCGACGCGGCGGAGTGCCCCACCACCAGAGGCTTACCCGGCGCCGCGTCAACGGCGGCGAGTACTGCCGCCAGTTGGTCGTCGAGCGTCGCGGAGGCGGTGCCGTCGCCCTGGCCGGGGAGGGTGAGCGGCACGGGACGGTGGCCCAGCGCAGTGAGTTCGGGCACGACCTCGTCCCATGCGGATCCGTCGAACCACAGGCCGGCGATGAGCAGGATGTCCACGGATGTTCTCCCGGAGAAGAGTCGGATCTGGCCGCCGGCACGCTATCGGGAGGCTCTGACAACGGGCTCGGGCCACCCCGGCCCGGCGAACCTTCCCGGTCGCAGCGCTACTGGGCCCTGTCGGGTCGGTCGGGCGACTGGTCGGGGTCCGGGCTGTTGCAAGTCGCAGGAAACGGGCGTTCGTCGGCTGTGACGATCCGGTTGACGAGGGAGCGGATGCCGATCGGGTCCCAGCCGTCCTGCGGATCGCAGCGGCCGGGGCTTGAGCTTCGGGTGTCGGGGGCCGAGCGCCGGGGAGGGGGTGTTCACTCGTTCGGGGGTGTGGGGAGGGGCTCGGGGCCGGGGCTTGAGCTTCGGGATTCGAGGGGCGGGATTCGAGAGTCGGGGTTCGAGCTGTGTAGTTCAAGCGGTTGGTTTGTCGGGGGGTTTGGGAAACCCCCCTCCCCTCCCCGACCCGTAACGGCCAGCAAGTATGACTAATTGTGACCGAGTTGCGGCGGAGAGTCGTGGCTGTCTACGGTGCCGAACGTAATGACCCCGGACGCGGTGTTAGCAGCACCGGCCGGGGTCTGACCTCAAGATCGAGAAAGAGTCGATCCAGTGGCTGCTTCAGACCTTAGCTCTGCCCTGCGTGTGCCCGCATCCTCGCGCGTCCATCCGAAGGCCCGACCGGGTTACGGGAAGCGTTCCGTGCCGGAGCAACGTCCGCCGCTCGAAGGTGATTTCGCATTCCTGCCCGAGCGGGAAC